>CAZOOK010000008.1:0-167739 GCA_964581385.1 uncultured Salinisphaerales bacterium | reverse complement strand
GCCGAGGAAGAAGGTCACCGTGAACGTCAGGAAGCCGAGAATCGGCACCGATTGCAGGATGTCGAGGACCGGAATCAGTACGCGTTCCGCACGCCGGCTCTTTGCGGCGAGGCTCGCGTAGAGCACGCTGAACAGCAGCGAAAACACCATGGCCGCGAGCATGCGCAGCACGGTTCGCAGCGCATAGAACGGCAGCGCTGTGGGATTCAGATCGATGGACGATTCCTGGACCGCGGAAAGCGGTGCGCCGAGTTCCCGTGCGACAATGGCAATGACCGTGAATGTCGCGAAGATCAGCAGAAACGCGATGGCGTCCCAGTAGTTCGGCATGTGCCCGCGCGCCAGCCCGCGTAGCGTCAGGTACGGATGCGCGAGCAGCGCGCGCCCTAGCGGCCGCTCGTCATCGGCATAGCTCTGTTCGGGGCTGAGCAGTCTGTTTAGCTTCATTCGCGGCTTCTGGCGCTTGGCACGTATTGGTGATCAGGCGGGTTTGGTGATCGGCAGCGACCGCTTCGGTCAATTTCCGCGCATGAGGCAGCACGGTCGGAACGGAAGACCAGCTTTGAAAATAATGGTTCTATATTGCCATTGGATGATCAAATTACGTTATTCGCCGTTCTTCTTGGGCCGGATCGTCGTGGCTATGAAGGATGATTGTGAGCACTGCGCCGGGCGCCGACACCGATACCGTGGAAAAATGCAACTTTTCGACGCGCCACTGGCCTATGTACGGATACGTACAGATTTCCTATGGCGGCATCGATTAGGGTTGGCATGGCCGGTTCGCACGGTCAACGCTTTCGGGAATGTGTCGTTTTAAGCCGGAATGTGTGGCAATTGGTTTTGTGCGTGCGACCGCGGCGGCATATTTGGATTTGATTGACTACTTACTTGAAGGTCACAGGATCACACAAGCTATGGACATAAAATCGTTTTTGAGAAACAGCCTGATGCTTCTATCTGCGGTCGTCGTGGCTTCCTGTAGCGGCGGAGCCAATAACGCGGCGGGGGCGACCACCAGCCTGCAGACGGTCACGTCGATTCCCGGATTTTCAAATCAACAAATCGATATTTACGACACTTCGGCTGCTACCAAGGCGGTCGTGTTCCTGCATGGCGGCGACGGTACGAACTACGGGATGGCCCATGATCTTGGCCTGAACTCGAATAACGGGCCCCCAAGCAACAACTCGATCAATTGGGACTGGCTTAACAGTCATCAGGTTCTCGCGGTGTTTCCGCAGGGGCAGGCCGGCAAAGGAACGGCGACCTGGAGCAACCACGTCATGGATTCTGGCCAGGATGATGTCGCGTTTTTACAGGCGCTCGCCACATACATAAAGAACCAGTACGGGATTTCGAATATCTATCTGGTGGGCCATTCGAATGGCGGCATGATGGCCAACAGGATGTGGTGTGAATCACCCACCACGTTCACTGCCTACATTGCGATTTCCGGTCCCACGTCCGCGTTCTATCTGTTGGGTGATCCGGATTACACCGGCGCCTCGTGCTCGCCGCAGACCTTTGCGCCTTATTACGCCATAGTCGGTAGCGCGGATACTGTGCTGGATGATGCGACCAATGCGGGAACGTTTCAGGGGAATGTGTGGACGATTGATCCGGGCTATGTGGCGAATCCGGCCGCCTGGGTCAATCCTTCGAATCCGGATCTGATTGGAGAGTGGCATCAATATTCAGCGATTCGAAGCCATCAGATGTGTCCCGGCCAGCCGCAGCCCATTTTCTCCGATGGACAGACCGCCGGTAACGTCACCACTTGGAGCACTTGTGGTGGTCAACTCAAGCTGCAAGAAGTGAATGGTGCTGATCATTGGATCTCGTCCAACCCTTTTACGGGTGATACTTCTAACTCGCTCCAAACGAAAGCCGGCACCGATCTGATCGACTCGGCTGCTCAATTCATCAGTGACAACGGCGGATAGCCAGTAATTCGGCCGGAGTAATACGGCTGGTGTCACCGAAAATGGAGGCCGCAGGTCAGGCGCGCGACAGTGGCGTTCTGGTCTGCGGCCTTCGGTTATCCACGTGGCATCGCTAGATTAATATTTGATTCCTCCGACGGAAGCGCCTGGACCTCCGTCGGAGGAACAAGCAGTTCACGGAGCGCATGGACGTGCCGATCGACTTCCCGCAGGCGCTTTTTGTTATGAATGCTCCCCGGCTCGCGCTAAAGAGTAAGGTAGCCGCTTTGGTGCTTCTGTTGATCGGTCGAGTGAACGGATTCGGCTCACGCTGAATGAGGATTGGCATTGTTGTGGCGGATGGATTCGCCGGATGGAGTTGTTATGAAACGGCTAAAGGATTTGGCGACGAGCGAATTACATGGACGGCTCGCGCAATGCAGGTCGATACTGGCAGAAGATGACTGTGTGCTGCACGAGCTACAGGTTCACGAGCTCGAGCTCGAAATCCAGAACCGCGAATTGATCAGTGCGCAGCGGCAAATTGAAGAATCGCGTGATCGCTACGCCAAGCTCTATGACTTCGCCCCGATCGGTTATCTGAGTGTCGACGCCAACGGCGTTCTCCAGGGACTCAACCTGACCGCCGCAGGCTTGCTCAGTACCGAACGCTCCCGGGCGATTGGCATTCCGATGATTCACTTCGTCGCGCCCGCCGACCATCGCAATTGGCTCGATCACCTGAGCCGGTGCAAGCGCCAGGACCGCGTAGTCAACGAGATGGTGCTGCAGTCCGGAGCAAATGCCATGCCCACTCAGCTGATCAGCGTCAATATCGCCCCTAAAGGCGAGGCGGGTGCTTATCTTACGGCGATGATCGACATCACTGAGCGCAAGCGCGCCGATGAAAAGCTTCGCAACGTGCATGACGATCTGGAAGTGCATGTGAAGCGACGCACTGAGGAGCTGCGGCGCGCTAATGCCATGCTCGGGAAGGAGGTCGTACGGCGGCGGCAGCTTGAGAAAGAGTTGCGCAGCCACATGAAAGAGCTGGATGGTGCGAATCGCCGCAAGGATGAGTTTCTGGCGATGCTGTCCCACGAATTGCGCAATCCACTGGCACCGCTGCGCACCTGCGTCGAACTGCTTAAAGGCGCGCCGTCCGCAGCCATGGAGTTGCCGTCGCATGCATCGGTCTATGCGATGATGGAGCGCCAGTTAGTACAGTTGGTACGCTTGGTCGACGACCTGCTCGATGTGTCGCATATTAGTAGCGGCAAGGTGCAGATACAGTTGGAATGGGTCGATCTGCGCATCGTGATCGGTGATGCCGTCGACAGCGCGCGCAGCTTCGTCGATCAGCGCCTTCACATGTTGACGTTGGTCCTGCCGGAGGAGCCGCTGTGGACGAATGCAGATCCGACACGACTGCATCAAATGATCCTCAATCTCTTGCACAACGCGGCCAAGTACACCGACATGGGCGGCCAGATCCACGTCTCGGCGATGCGCGAAGATGGCGAAGTCGCGATCCGGGTATGCGATAACGGGCGCGGCATCTCGCGGGAGCTGCTGCCGAAAATCTTCGAAGCGTTCACGCAGGGTGAGCGTTTGATCGACCGCAGCGAAGGCGGTCTGGGGCTGGGACTCGCGCTGGTGTCGCAGTTGGTCGGCATGCACGGCGGCAAGGTCGAGGCATTCAGTGCGGGCATCGACAAGGGCAGTGAATTTATTGTGCATCTCCCGTTGGCTGCAACGCGATCCAAATCGGCGGCGGCAGCACTATCGCCGGACATGCGTGCCGACGGCGATCGAAAGCATCGCCGCGTGCTGCTGGTCGACGACAACGTTGATTTCGCTGAAGCTGCTGCTTGTCTGATTCAAAGCTGGGGGCATGAAACGTGCATTGCCAATGACGGCGCGAGCGCAATCGAGTGCGCTCGTCTGATGCGTCCTGACATCGTCCTGCTCGACATCGGCCTTCCTGGTATGGACGGATATGAAGTAGCTGCCGCGTTACGCGTGCTGGATGAAACACGCAATGCCCGAATCGTGGCAATCAGCGGCTATAGCGGCGAGCAATACCGGGCGAAGGCGCGCAATGCGGGTTTCGTCGAATATTTCATAAAACCAATGAATCCAGAGCCACTGCAGAAATTGCTGGAGCACTAGGTGAGGACGGAATGCGGCTCGGGGTGGCTGGAATCCGAGCGCAATCCGACGGCGCCGTGTTTGCGACGACGATTGTAGTGTCTTGATTTGAGCATTTATAACGTTTACCAGAGTGACATGGCGGGTGGCGACTCGTCGCGGATGGATGGCGGCGCCAGACTCCCGGCCATCGGTGGGAAATATTCGGCGTGCCGATTCGGCGGTGCGCGCAGCGTCAACGCGGGAGCCGAGGATGGGATATTTAGGCGAAGTAGTCAGGCTTAGCGGCCTTCTGTCCTGGCCCTTCCAGATTTGTTGCCAAAACTGGCGGCAGCTGCTTAGAATCGAAAGCGAGGTCATTGCGACTGGATTTCATTAAACGTCGGTTCAATAAAACGTCGAAGGTTATTATCCGCATTGATACTAATACTACTAGCCGAAGATTGTTCTTCATCTAGCTCATCGATACCAAAGGATTAAGGAAAAGTTATGAAAATTCCCTCAGAGCAAGAGTTCCTGGAAGTGATCGTCGAAACGCTCAATCTGGATACCGATGTCGAAATCAAGCCGGATACTCTACTTTTCTCCGAAGAACTGGGCTTGAATTCGATCGATGCGCTGGAAATTGGGGCGGTGATCAACCAGCGCTACAAGGTTGAACTCAAAGCCAAGGATGAGGCAACCCGCCGAGCATTTGCGACCGTTCGCACCTTGCATGCCTTCGTCACGGCCGAAATGGAGCGCAAACTCGCGGCAAGCGAAGCAAGTAGCGAAGCAAATGTCGCTTGAAATGTCTCAGTTTGAGTATCGCGTGGCGATCGCTGAAGACCACCCCGCATCCAATGGCCATTTCATTGGCAACCCGATTATTCCGGGTGCGGTGATCATGGAACATGTCCGCATTGCTTTCGGGCAGTTTAAGAGCGACATGTACCTCAAGCGCATGGTCAAGGTGAAGAATCTGTATGTGCTCAAGCCGGGCAAAACACTTACAGTGAAAATCCGCAGCAAAAGCCAGGACAGTTATAGCTTCATTTGTCTGGACTGCAGTGACAACGAGATTGCGGTCGGAGATTTTCGTGCAGCGCCTGTCGAGGCTTTGGTTTCAAGCTGACCGCTGCTGAACCATATGTTCGGCAATGTTATTGAACGTGGGGGACTATCGATAGACGTCTATCGGTAGATGTCGGTACGAGTCTGTCGTTGCAGCCGGTGCCGACTGACCATGGATACGGGAGTATGAGCACATGGCAATTTCACCGGCCTATGTAACGGCTTTTACGCTCACCAGCGCGTTGGGCGTCGGCAATACAGCCACATTCAATTCGATGAAGAGCAGGACTGGCGGCCTGCGCAAGTATTCGATGGGTGATCTGGGCTGCACTTGGTTCGGATTTATTGATCCAGAAGCGCTCCATCCGATCGAGGGCGAGCTGTCGGTTTACGACAACGAATGCAACCGCATGGTCCAGGCCGCGATGGAGCAGGACGGCTTCAGGAACGCGGTCGAAGTTGCGAAACGCAAATACGGAAAGAGTCGCATTGCCTGCTTCCTTGGCACCATTACCAGCAGTATTTGCGTTATAGAGAAGGCGTACCAGAATAGTAATGACGTTTCGCTCGATCGGACGCCTGCGCACGACTATACCCACAACGGCAGTCTTGACGCCGGGATGCAGTACGTCCGCCGGAATCTGGATATTACCGGTCCTTACGCCACGATCGGTACTGCTTGCTCGTCCAGTGCAAAAGTATTTGCAACAGCCTATCGCTATCTGCAGATGGGCTTGTGCGACGCAGCGGTCGTCGCCGGCGTGGAAGCATTCAGCGAAACGCTGATCAACGGTTTCCGTGCGCTCGGTGTGTTATCGACTCAGCCCTGCAAACCATGGGATGAGACGCGTGATGGCATCAGTATCGGTGCAGCGGCTGGGTTCGCCTTGCTTGAGAGGGATCCGGCGCAGGCGGATAGCCTTTCATTGCTGGGCTACGGCGAAACCACCGATGGCCACGACATGACGGCGCCGCATCCGGAAGGGAAGGGCATCGAAGCCGCCATGCTGCTGGCGCTGGAACGCGCAGGGCTGAATGCGAAAAACATCGACTACATCAATGCCCATGGCAGCGGTACGCCAATGAACGATGCTGTCGAGGACGCCGCTGTTTATCGAATTTTCGGCGACCGTGTGGCTGTGAGTTCGACCAAGGGCTCGACCGGTCACACCCAAGGTGCGGCAGGGATCACGGAAGCCATTATTTTGATGCTCGGCATGCAAAACGAGCTGGTGCCGGGGATTCTGAATACCCGGCAAGTCGATACGACTCTCAAGTGCAATATTGCTCTGGACAATAAATCTCATCCAATTCGTTATGGGCTCACCAATTCGATGGGTTTTGGGGGCAACAACGCCACGCTCATTTTTGGAAGAACAGCTTGAAACCTCTCTACATCGAGGCGATCAGTGTGTACGGCCCGGGCCTGCCGGGCTGGGATGAGTCGATTCCACTGCTGCTCGCGCCTGAAACCTACAACGAAGACTTGGTCCGGCCGCTGCAATCGACATTTCTGACGTCATCGATCAAGCGCAGAACCACTCAGCATATGCAGCTTGCCATCCACGCCGCCGAAAAAGCGCTGGAAGGAACGGGTACCGATCGCAGTAGTATCGAACTGGTATTTGCCACTTCCGAAGGCGATCTCGACATTGCCCACCACATCTTTTATTCACTGACGCTGGAAGGTAAGCCGGTTTCTCCAATGAAGTTCCAGAACGTTATTCTGAATGCCGCTGCCGGCCATTTGGGCATTCTTATGAAGAATACGGCAAGCGCCACTACTGTTACGGCCGCGTCCAACAGCCTGGCGGTGGGTTTGTTGCAGTCGTATACCACGGCACTGACTGAATCTTTACCGATTTTGTATGTGGCTTACGATGCGCCATCTATTCTAAAGATGGATCCGAAGTCAAAACCGATCGATCCATTTGCGGTCAGCTTTCTGTTCCGCCCAGAGCCGAGTGACCGATCTATCGCCTCAATCCGCCTCAATCTTCTGGACGGTACCGACAGCACACCGGTGGATGATCCGGTGCTGGCGCAGATCAGCAAGCGATCGTCCGCAGCAGGAAGTTTGCCGCTCTTGATTGCGCTTGCGAAAAAACAGCGGGCAATGGTTGCCTTGCCCTATTCCAATTCTCAGAGTTTGAACATCGAAGTTACGCCATGCTGACAAGCCCGCAACGAACAATCCCTCAACAAATGGAAGCCAGGCAGCTATCCGCTCTAATTCCGCATAAGGGGCGGATGATGTTGCTGGATCGCGTTGAGGAATGGGACGACAAAAAAATCGTCTGCAGTGCGATCTCGCATCTGGACGAGGACAATCCGCTCAAGGTGAACGGGCGGCTGTCATATGTCCACGTAATCGAGTACGGCGCCCAGGCGGCGGCGATTCATCTGGCGATCAGTTCCGTCGATGCCAATGTGCCGATGTCGGGTCATTCGAAGCTGGCACCCATTTCCCAGGCTTTTCTGGCGGTAACTCGCAATTTCAATTTCGAGCAAGGTTATCTGGATGAGCATCCGGATTCCCGATTGATGCTGACGTCCGAGGTCGTATTGGTCGGACCTCGTATCTATCAATATCACGTCAACGGAACGATCAACGATAGAACCGTGGCAGAGGGCACGATTTCGTTGGTTACCGGCGAGCAAGAAGAATAAGACGGGACAATATAGGCCATGCAGACAGCACTAGTAACCGGCGGCAGTGGCGATATCGGTGCAGCCATTTGTCTGGAACTCGCGAAGCAAGGTTTGACGGTCCATGTTCATGCCAACAAGAATCGCGACAAGGCGGAGGCCGTCGTTCGGCAGATCCGCGAACAGGGTGGCAAAGCAGAAACGATTGTATTTGATGTCACTGATACCGCTCTGACCCAGGAACTGCTGTCCAAGCTGGCAGAAACGACACCGGTTGATGTGCTGGTAAACAACGCCGGTACCTTCGATGACGGTCCCATGGCGGGTATGGAGTTCGATGTCTGGAATTCCGTTGTCAGCACTACGCTGAACGGATTTTTCAACGTGACCCGACCCTTGCTGATGCCGATGATCCGCAAGCGCAAAGGCCGGATCATCAATATTTCCTCAGTGTCCGGCATTATGGGTACGCGCGGGCAGACCAACTATGCCGCCGCCAAAAGTGGCCTGCATGGCGCTACCAAGTCGCTGGCGCAGGAGCTGGCCACTCGTAATATCACCGTCAATGTCGTGGCTCCCGGCATCATCGATGGCGGCATGGCCAAGGGCAAATTCGATCCGGCGCTGCTCAAGGTGATTGTGCCGATGCAACGCGCCGGACGCGTCGAGGAAGTATCGGCTCTGGTCGGCTTTCTCGCATCAGAAGCGGCCAGTTATATCACTGGCCAGATCATCAGTGTGAACGGAGGGATGGCCTAGTGTCCTGTCCTATCTTAGCTTCGGACAAGCGCTGGGCGATGTTTCCAGTAGATTGAATTTAGCTTCAGGAGAGATCGCATGAACGCGTCAGTCGGCAATATTTATACGGACCTGTCCTACTACTCTCTGTTCGATGTCGCTGAGAAGGCCCGATGGTATATGAAGGACATCGCCTGGGACAAAATCGACAAGTCTTTGATAAACGATGGGCTGATCGAAACGGTGAAGCGCATTACTTTCGGAGAGTTGACGACTTACTCGGCGACTCGCTCCTTCATGGCCATGTTCGAGGATGACATCGACTTCACGCAGTGGCTGGCCGTCTGGCTGTATGAGGAAACTAAGCATCCTCACGCTCTGACCAAATGGCTGGCCTTGAACGGTGTCAAGTTGCCGGGCGATTTCCTGATGAAGGGACGCACGATTACGCCGATGACGGACTCCAAGGTCGAGATGCTGACCTTCAACGTCATTTCAGAGATCGTTGCCGGCAACATGTATCTGGAGACCGCCGAGCGCGTACCCGAACCGGTGCTCAAGGATATTGCGACCAAGCTGGCGAGGGACGAGATGCGTCACTCTGTCGGATTTGAAAACTACGCCAGGAAAGTCATTGCCGAAGCGGCCGATCCGGATTATGAGCGGACCGTCGTTCTCCGATCCGCTTGGGTATTTCTGCAGGGCGAACAGTTTATCAATCACCCCGTATTTGAAACTGTGCGCAGTCTCGACTCGCAGTTCAGCCAGGCGGTGGTGGAGAAGATCCGCAAGCAAATCGCCTCGCGCATCGGCAAGCTGGCCGGAGTGGAGATTCCGCATCCTGACCAAGTGTACGACATATATACAAAGTTCAAGGCCGATTACCGGGCGAACCGCAAAGCCAGAAAGACTGCCGTGGCCGCTACGGAAATCTGAATCAGATGACTCCGTGCGCTTGATCCGAGCCGGCGACTCTTTTAGTCTTTTAGGGTTGACTGCTCCGTGCAAGTGGATTTGTTGGAGTTACATAGCGAAGAGGAAGGTCAATGAGAGCCGTACTTTTTCCCGGCCAGGGGGCACAGTTCAAGGGAATGGGTAAAGACCTGTTTCCGATCTACCCGGACCAGACCGAACTCGCTTCTTCCGTGCTGGGATACTCCATTGAGACGCTGTGCCTCGAAGACCCGCACGATCTGCTTCGGCTGACGCAGTACACCCAGCCTGCGTTATTTGTTATTAATGCGCTGCGTTACTGGTGCTGGCAGGAGAATCATCCCGCCAACGAACACCCAGCCTTTCTCGCCGGCCACAGCCTCGGGGAATACAACGCCCTCCTGGCGGCAGGATGCTTCGATTTTGAAACCGGTCTGCGGTTGGTCCAGAAGCGCGGCCAAGTGATGGCCGAGGTGTCGGGCGGCGGCATGGCCGTGCTATTGGGCATCAGCACGGAAGAGGTCATGAAGCTGCTACAAGACAATGGCTTCGAAAGCATTGACCTCGCCAACTTCAACTCACCAAGCCAGATTGTCGTGTCCGGCCCGGCTGCGGACATTAGCCGACTGGAATGCCTCTGCGATGCCCGGGGCGTGAAGTGCCTGATGGTCAATGCCAGCGGACCGTTCCACTCCCGCTACATGCGGACAGCGCAGCTTGTCTTCGAGAAATTCCTGCATGGACTTGGCTTGAAGAGCCCGCAAATTCCCGTGATCTCCAATGTGAGCGCACGGCCCTATCGGGACGGAGACATCGAGAGAACTCTGGGCACACAAATAGCGCACTCGGTGAATTGGGTGGACAGCATTCGCTACCTGATGGACCAAGGCGTGGACGAGTTTCTGGAAATGGGGCCAAAACTGCCCGCCGCACGGCCAACGGAATTGATTCGTATGGTGAATGATATTCGGAAGGTTGTTGCCGCGTAACAACGATGCCCAGGCTCCTTCAAGCTTCAAGCGGCGAATAGATAAATCGAATAGCCATCGGCAAGCGTGCGCATGATGCTGAGCAGCTGCTTCGGCATCTTTATCAGCCCCAGTTCAATGGCGCGGCGGAAGATCGAAGTCACCTGCAGCACCCGATAACCCTTGTTCTTGAAGAGCAGTTCCGGTTCATCATCGGCGGTCAGCGAAGCGCCGATGTCGGATATCCTTTCCTGCACGGAGCGGGCATAACTGTTTAGAAATTTCCGGGTCATCAAATCGCAGATGAGCGTATGCTTCGGAAAGGCGCCGCGCAACGCTTCTGCAAGATACTGGCGCGCAGGGGGATCGAGATAAAGCAACACGCCCTCGACCACAAAAATCACCGACTCATACTTCGAAAAGGGCGCCAGCTTTTCGTGTAGTGAATCCAGGGAAAAATCGACCGCAATTCGTATGAGTGAATTCGGACAACCGGCAATCGGCAGCTTTTCATTTTTGTATGCAATCACCTGCGGCTCGTCCAGCTCCAGCCAGTTTCCACCTTTCAGCCGGTATGGGCGACTGTCGAATCCCGCCCCGACAGTGACTACCAGCAAGCCGGGGTTGGCTGCCACCTCTTTGCGCAGGTGGTCGTCAATGATACGGGCGCGGGCAACATTGCCGGCGTTGGCCTTTTTTTCCGCTTTGAAGTTTTGAAAAATCTGCAGGCCAGCTTTATCCATGAACAGGCGGGCAAATTGATCGCCACACACAGGATTTGCGCTTTCTGCGTCTTGCATTCTTACACCACAGCAATAAAACGCAGTCTTAGAAATAGGGTTCATAGAACTCAAAATATGGATTCTGCCGCGGAAAGCTCTTGTCTGCTAAGCTTGAATTGGGGTCGGCACCGCATCGTAGCCGAGTCAAGATAATGATCCAAGAGCGTGTCATGCACTTCTGTGATCGCTGCGACGTTCCCTGCGCGGGTGCAGCGCAAGAAACGGGCGACGCGGCGTACTCGATGTACGTAAGGAGTCCGTGACGCACCGCTGCGCCCGCGCAGGGAACGTCCCCCTCGGGTTGCGCGCAAAAGGGCGCCCGCCGGCGTTGCGGGCCTTGGACATGGAACCACCATGCCCTGCGGCCCGCGCCTCGGCTGGCGCCCTTTTGAGCAGCAACGCAGCGATCACAGAAGTGCATGACACGCTCCAGCACTGTGGACTATGCGATGGTGTGTCGCCAGGTCATCACGAATGTGCTGATGCTCGTCGCTGTGTCCGTCCATGCAAACGGTTGGTGTGTGGAATCTGATACTTGGACAAAATCTACATCGAGGGTTCCGGTCAATGGAGTGCCGCCGATTTCCAAAGATGCTCCAAAGGACGCAAAGGCGGCCTGACTCCTCGCGAATCAATTTCCGCTTCATTCCATTCTGGAGCGAATGCACGCGAGGGGTTATGGCTGTTCCGGTTAGAGTGAATCTGCTCAGCCGGCTAATCCTTCATTTCTTGTCCGCGGACTTCATCAGATGAGCAGTGACGTTTCATCAAAAGCCCCGCCGGAGGCTGTTAGGCCGATAAACGATGCGCCTGCCGTGCGCTTGCGCGAGGTGGTCAAGACTTATGACCGCGAAGGCTTGCAAGTCACCGCGGTCAACGGGATCAGCCTCGAGATTCCGCGCCGGCGATTCGCGATGATCGTCGGGCCGTCCGGCAGCGGTAAGACCACGCTGCTGAACTTGATCGGCTGCATCGACACGCCCAGTGCTGGCTACATTGAAGTCTGTGGCGAAAATGTCGCGGCGCTATCGGACCGGCGCGTCACGGATTTTCGCGCACGTAATATCGGATTCATCTTTCAGAACTTCAACCTGTTTCCGGTGCTCTCGGCTTACGAAAACGTAGAGTATCCGCTGCTGCTTCTCGGTATGCCAGCCGCTGAGCGCCACAAGCGCACGCTGGCGATGCTCGAATCTGTTGATCTGGCGGCGCAGCAGCACCACCGACCGAACCAGCTCAGCGGTGGCCAAAAGCAGCGCGTGGCGATCGCGCGCGCACTCGTGAAGAAGCCGGAGCTGGTGCTGGCCGACGAGCCGACCGCCAATCTCGACAGTCACACCGGTGCGGCGATCATTGCGTTGATGCGGCATGCACAGAGCGAGCACGCGACCAGCTTCGTGTTCTCGACTCACGATCCGCAACTGATTTCCCACGCCGATGATACGTTCACGATCCGTGACGGCAGACTGGTGGAGTTGCGCGCGTGATCCTGTTCAAGATCGCGCTGCGCAACATACTACGCAATTCGCGCCGCTCGGCTATGACCATCGGCGCAGTCGCCGTGGGCGCGATCGCAATGGTGCTTTTCGGCCAGTTCATGGCCTTCCTCGTGACTGGGTTCGAAACATCAACCGTGCGGCGCACCGGGCATCTCTCGGTGTTCCACAATGGCTATTTCGATTTCGGGGCCGGCAATCCATCGGCCTATGGCATCGACGACTATATCGGAATGATCCGGATGATCGATGACGATCCCGTGCTCAAGCCGATGCTGGCCGTAGTTACGCCGACGGTGTCACTCTTCGGTATCGCCGGCAATTTCGACATCGATGCGTCGAAGACTTTCTTCGGTTTGGGCGTCGTTCCTTCGGACCGAGACCGTATGCGTCAATGGGACGAGCACCATATGTTCACCGATGGCATCGCAACAGCTGACGCTCTAGACGACTCAGGCCTGCGCGACGATGACGAAACCCGTGGTGTGGTCGGCGTGGGAGTCGCGCGCATCCTAGGTCTCTGCGTGAAGCTCAAAGTTCACAACTGTCCGACGCCGCCGCAAACTGCAGTATCTGGGCATAGCGACATGCCGCCATCGCGCACAGACCTGACTGAGCTGACGCAACGCGATCACGATACTGCTCAGCCTGCACCGGCTGATAGCAGCCCGCGCCTCGATCTGCTCGCCGCCACCGCCGCTGGCGCACCTAACGTGGTAAGCATGGTGGTGAGCAAGGCCGAGCCTGAGGGCATCAAGGAACTGGACGAGAACACGGTGGTCATGCACATCAAGCTGGCTCAGCAGCTGCTGTACGGCCGTGGCGCCCATAAAGCGGTTGCTATCGTCGTGCAATTGCGCAGCACCAGCGATATGACCGCCGCGCGCGCGCGCCTGAACGATCTGATTAAGTTGCATGGCCTCGACTTGGAGGTCCGCGACTTTACCGAGCTGCAGCCGCAGTACGAGCAGGTCATCGGTATGTTCAGCACAATTTTCATGTTCATTGTCATCGTAATGGGCACGATCGTTTTATTTACTGTCGTCAATACGATGAGCATGAGCGTGATGGAGCGCACCAATGAGATCGGTACGGCACGTGCCATGGGTGTGCGCCGAAGCAGTATCCGCTGGCAGTTCGTAATCGAAGGCTGGATGCTGGGCATTGTCGGCGTCTGCGTGGGTCTGATGCTGGCCGCAGTCATTGCAGCTGTCGTCAATCGAGCCGGCATGAGCTGGACTCCACCAGGACAGGCCGCGCCGATTCCGCTCAGACTGTTGACCCATGGTAGCGGTCGATTGGTTCTAATCGTCGGACTGGGTCTGGTGGCGATGGCGACCGTCGCTGCGCTCATTCCTGCGAACCGCGCCGCGCGCATGCAGGTCGTGGATGCGCTACGGCACATATGAGATGAGAGCGAACCGATGATCGCTTACTCCATCAAACAAAAATTTTCGCTCGCTCCGTTAGTGTTCGTGGTGTTTGCTGCGTCGCTGGCAGCGCACGGCGCCTCCGCGCCGGAAACGACCGCCCCACCGTCATCGCTGCCGCTGACGGCACAGCAAATGCTGGCGACAGCTGACAGCGTGCGCAATCCGGGGAAGGCGTTCCGCCTGACCAATACGCTAGTGGAGTACGTTGGAGGCATGCCGCGCGACCGCGTGGTTCTAACGGTCTATGCGCGGGAAAATCCCGCGACGCGGCAGTTCAGCGACTTGGTGCGTTATTCCGAGCCGCCGCGCGATGCCGGCAAAATGGTGCTCTTCAACGGCAGCAATATGTGGTTTTACGATCCATCCTCCAAAGCCAGCATCCGCATCTCGCCGCAGCAGCGCCTGATCGGACAGGCTTCCGACGGCGACGTGGTGACCGTCAATTTCGCGCGCGACTATACGGCCAAGCTCATTGGCGACGAAAAGCTTGAGGATGCCGATCGCAAGGAACGCGAATGCTGGCACCTGGATTTGGCTGCCACCACGCCAGACGCGATTTACGGCCGCATCGAATACTGGCTGGAGCAGACAACGCTTCATCCCGTCAAAGGTAAGTTCTACGCCGACAGCGGACGGCTACTGAAGATTGCTTACTACCATGCATATGCAACGCTGTTGGGCGCTTTGCGGCCGACCGAAACCATCATCATCGACGCGGTCGATCCGAAGCTTGTTACGACCATGAGCAATTCTGACGCACGCTACCAGGATATTCCCGAGGCCTGGTTCCAGCGCGACTATATGCCGCGGGTCCCGGCCGATTGAGACCTGAATCCACATTCCGCGCCGTGTCGTCTCGTGCCGCGGTTGGCGCGGCAATGCTGTTGGCGCTGACCTCAACGGCTGTATCAGCGGACACCGACCAGAACAGCGATCTCGATCTGATTCCACAAGCGGTGCAGCAAGCTTTGCCGAACACGGCTCCGGCGCGGCTATCGAAAGGACGGTTCTATATTGAGGACGCGTTCAGCCGCGCATGGTCGCGCAGTGGGGTGGCGATGCCGCCGCCAGCCTCTGCCGGCTATACCTGGCAAAACCGAACGAGCTTCGACGCAATCGACCAATGGAATCTCGCACCGACACTGTCGGCCCGACTGAGCGACCGTTTCGACGTGCTCAAAGAAAGCGATTTCGATTTCATATCCAGCCAGACGGTGAGAAATGAATTGCGCGAAGGCTATCTGACTTGGGAGCCGGCAACACGTCGCTACCTGGAAGCGGGGCGCATCAATCTGCGCAACGGCGTCGCGCTGGGCTTCAACCCCACCGATTTTTTCCGTTCACGTTCACAGCTTCCTCAGACTTCACTGGATCCGTCTGCGCTGCGCGAGAATCGCTTGGGCGCTGCCATGGTGCATGCCCAGAGCATTTGGAATGATGGATCGCTTAGCCTGGCTTACGCGCCGCAGCTGCAGCAGCCGCGTCCGCTCCAGGCGCCGCCGCCGAGCGCTTTGAATCCGCAGTTCGATCGCAGCAACGGCAGTAGCCGCTGGCTTCTCAGCATGAGCTGGCACATGGCCGATCTGAGTCCGCAAGCGCTGGTGTTCCGCGAAGGAAACCAGACACGCCTAGGTCTGAACCTTTCGCAGGGTATTGGTCGCAGCATCGTCGCCTATGCGGAATGGGCGGCCGGACCGCAGTTGCCGCTGGCTGCCGAAGCAGAGGCGTTTGGTAAGCAGACCGGGGCGCTGCCGGCGGATGCGCCGCTCTTGATCGGCAGCGCTGACCGGCGCTTCCGCAATGATCTTGCGGCTGGTGCCTCATGGACCGATGCGGCCAAAGTTACTGTGAACCTCGAATACCATTACCACCAGGCGGGCTTCTCGCATGGCGACTGGCAGGAATGGTTCGCGAAAGAAGACGCACAAGGCGATGTTGCGGGAACAAAGGAAGCGCTGTGGTACCTTCGCGCCTACGCATCTGATCGTCAGGACCCGGCGACACGCCAGCAGATTTTCCTGCGCGTGGATTGGGCGGACGCCTTCTTGTCCAAGCTCGAGCTCAGCACATTCGGGATCATCGATACCGACGATGGCTCATCCTTGATACAAGCATCTGTGAAGTACGATGCATCCGCACGCTGGACGGTAGCAGCCTATCTCGAGGAATACGTAGGCGGCCGGCATTCGGAGTTCGGCAGCCTGCCACAAAGCGGCGGCGTGATTTTGAGCGTGATTTTGTATTTCTAGACCGTTGCAACTGGCGCCCAGGTCCGAACCAGTTCACCATTATTGCTTGCAACCCGACCGGCCCCGAAATAGTCCGGACACCGAATACCAAATGACTTATGACGCTTATCTCCGCTCGACTCCCCTTGGAGCCGAGCGCGCCTTCGTATGAAAACTCCAGCCGCCGCGGAACCTGAGCCAGTCTCGCGAACTTATGTTTCACAGGGACTGAAGCTCCATTATCTCGACTGGGGAAATGAAGGCGCGCCTCTGCTCCTGCTCGTCCACGGCCTGCGTGACCATGCGCGCAGCTGGGACTGGACGGCGCGCGCGCTGCGGCACCGCTGGCACGTTGTCGCCCCCGACTCGCGCGGACATGGCGATAGCCAATGGTCGCCGGACGGCGCGTATCTCAGTCCTTATCACGTGCTCGACCTCGCCGATTTAATCGATACGCTCGGCCATGAGCGGCTCACCATCGTTGCCCACTCATTCGGCGGCAACGTCTCCGCGCGCTACGCCGCCATTTTTCCGCAACGCGTAAGCAAGCTGGTGCTTGTCGACGGCCTTGGACCTTCAGCGAAAGTGCTTGCGGGCTGGGCGGAACTCGGCCCAGTGAAGCGCACTCGCGAGTGGATCGAAAAGCGGCGCGAAACAGCAGCGCGAGCGCCGCGACGCTTCGCCACCGTTGACGAAGCAGTTGCACGCATGGCTGCGGCCAATCCGCATCTTTCGCAGGAGCAGGCGCGTCATCTGGCCGTGCATGGCGTGCGCCTTCATGCCGATGGCTATGACTGGAAATTTGATCCTGTTGTCGGTACGTTTCTTCCTGAAGATTTCTCGGTGGACCTCACTGCGTTCTGGAGTGAGATCAGCACCCCAACACTACTGTGCTGGGGCACCGAAAGCTGGACGGCAAATCCCGAAACTGATCAGCGCACGGGGCAGTTCCGCAATCGCCGAACACTCGTGTTCGAGAAGGCTGGACACTGGCTTCACCACGACCAGCTCGATACCTTCTTGGCGGCCCTGCGCGAGTTCTTGTGAGGGTTGGTTGCCGCATCGCAGCGGCGTCAGTTAACGGTTAGCGTCGCGGTGGCCGTGGTTGAGGTAAAGCCGTCGCCGTCGCAACTCAGCTTGTAGACATGGGCACCGCGTATATTTGGCGACACGCTGAGTGTGCCGGCGAGTGGCTCGGCGCCGCTCCAACCGGTTTCACCTGACGCGTGGCAAGTGTTTGCACCGGTCGTCGCCCAGGTCAGTGTGGCGTTCTGGCTGGGCTTGATGGTAGTCGGGGCGACCGTGAGCGATACCGTCGGCGGTGCCGGTGTCACAGTCAGTCGTGCTAAGGCGCTATCGCTGGTACCGCCGCCGCCGTTGCAGGTAAGGCGATATTCGTGCACGCCGATGGTGAGCTCCCCGTTGATGCCGTTGATCCCCATTTGCCCGCTGGGGGGTGCCTCGCCGGACAATTCGCCACCCCAGTTGCACTTGTCAGCGTTGGTCGAGGACCATGAGATGTTCACCCTGGGCACCGGACCCGGACTGTCAGCCACACCACCACGCTCGATCACGCCGCCATGCTCTATCGCGCCACCGCCCTCTATATGGATGGGATTGGGAGCGTTGTTGAGCACGCTTGGATCATGCTCCAATTCGTTCGGCAGCGTGTGCACAGTGCGCACGCTATCGGTCGTGCTGTGTGTCTGTAGGCGCGGTGCGGGCGCTGCAGATTGTGCGCCGGTCTGCCCATTCACCGCCGCGCCAGCCATGTGTGAACCCGTCAACGGTACCCAATGAATCGTCTCCGTGATGGCCGGTCCAGCGACCACGCTGGACGGAGCAATGCTCAGCGATACGGTCGGCCGGGGCGGGCGCGGAGTGCGATCGCCGGTGTAGTTGACCGTCACCAGCGCATTGTCGAAGCGCAGACCCCCTTCGTCATTGAAGCCGAACTGCTGCTGCTGGCGCTGTTTTAAGGGATCTGGCGTCAGATCGTGCATCGCACTTTGCCGCCATGGGTAGCTGCCAGCATCGCCAGCATCGGGCGAAATTTTCTTGTGGAACGCGGCAATGACATACGTTGCGGCTCGGCCGTTATTGGGCGAGGTCCAGTCCGAGCGGTCGCGCGAATAATTACCCTTGGTAGTCAGCAGCTGGTGTGTCGCTGCGTCGCACACAAACACCATGTTTTCCCAGGCAGCATTGAACGAGAAGTTCAGAGTCACCGAACCGCCTTGCGGCGCATCGATGTTCGCGGTCGAGTCCAGACGTGAACCGATACCGCCGGGACCATTCCAGCAGTCTTCGGCCTGAGCTGCGCCGCAGAACAGGATGGTGACGAGTAATGCATGGCGAGGCAAAATCATGGCGGCGGCTCCGGAGTTGCGATTGTTAATACCGTTGGCTGCTTGCGACCAACAGTTAACGGTATAAACGCAAAAAATAATGATATCCGGACATGCCCTTGAATGGCTCGTTTGCTCGTCATCTGCGGGCAGGCTGCCGACACGCCCTTTTTCTTTGGCAAAAAGATCGCGAGACCGGGTAACAGGCCGACCAAAGGCCGTCTGCCAACCGTGTCATCCGAATGCCTGCAGGCTCGTTAATTGCAATTCTGGTTATGGTGCCTCTCAGCATCTCCGATACGATGTTCGATCGGCATCGACAGTGAAAAATGCAGGAATGAACTGCTGGATTGAGCGGAACCCACGTGAGGCTAGCCGAGTGCGTCATCTGATCGTAAGAACAAAGCCACTGTATCTGATGTTAGTGGCAATCATTCCACTAACCTATCCGTCATACGCAGGTGCGTGGTGGACAGACAAATCGCCTCCCACGTTGACGTTCGCTGTCACGCCTGCGCAGATCCAGCTCGGCGGTAGTGCGACGCTGACCTGGTCCTCTACCAACGCCACCAAGTGCAGCGCCAGCGGCGCCTGGAACGGCAACAAGGCGACATCCAGCAGCGCCGCCAGACACCCGACCACGGTCAAGCCCTGGTTGCGGGGAAGCTATACCTATAGTTTCAGCTGCACCGGTCGCGGCGGGACGGTGAAGCAATCGGTTACTCTGCAGGTGACAAGCCGATTGGATCAACAGATCTCCGCGGCTCAGGCCACCGCCACAAATCCCAGCCCCGCATCATCCTGTGGCGCGATCAGCCATAACAGTGCAGGCGGCGATAATGGTTTCTACTGGGAGATCGGTAATATTGCCGGGATCATCGCCGATCCCAGCCTCGGCCTGAGTGCCTCTGGCAGTGTGCAGCCGGCCGGTACGGGGCCTTACAACTACTCGCGTACGACACCGCTCTATATCGCCTCGGCGAGCAAATGGCTTTACGGCACCTACGTGGCGGAAGCTCATGCAGAGTCTGTGAACAACCAGTGGCAGATTCCGGGCGCCGATGTGCCGTTTCTGAACTTCACCAGCGGCTATGACAATATGGCCGACAACTGTTCGTACAACGCCACAGCGACCGTCGGAGACTGTGTTCAGAACCGCAATGGCGCAACGCCTTCCGTGCCTAACGGCACACGCACGAGCGCGGATATCGGCCGTTTCAGCTACAACTCGGGACATCTCGAAGTCTTTGAGGCAGGAGCTGATCCGAGCATTGCCGGTGTGATGAACGGCGCCAATTACCAGGATGCCAACCTTGCCAACGCAATCATGACCGCGATGGGCAGCAAAGGCATCGCCATCAGTCTGAATTTCGTGACGCCGATCCCGGCCGGCGGCGTGGAGACCACGCCCGGCGATTATGCGGCGTTTCTGCAGGGGCTGTTGCGGATCAGTAACCCGTTGGTCATGCGCTCGTTGCTTCGACCGACTGCCAGTGATCCTTACGCCGTTTGCACGAATCCCTACGATCCCGCCTGCGCGGACAGCCATGGACATCCGCTGGCGGTGTATTCACCGCTGCCGGCTAGCGAGAGCTGGCACTACGCCATTACGCACTGGATTGAAGATGACCCTGCGACGGGTGATGGCACCTACAGCAGCCCCGGCAAATTCGGATTCTATCCCTGGATTGATTCCAGTAAGACGTACTACGGCATCGTCGCGCGTTATGACACGACAGCGGGGACCACGCCGACTGCCTCTCCTTACTACCAGTCGGTGGTATGTGGACGGGCGATCCGTGCCGCTTTCATGACCGGCGTTGCACAACCTTAGGGCCTGCTGTCCGCAAGGGCGTCGGCCAAGGCGCAGTCGCAGTGACCAGGGCAGGAGATTGGCAACAATCGTCAATAGTGAATTCGTGCCACTCGCCGCCGGTGGCGGAATTCTGCAACATTCCCCGTGTATAAATATATCGGCGGCAACATTCGACAGGGGATTCACGTGGAAAGACGCACTGAGGGTGGTGCGGCTGGCTTGAGGATGGTCATTGGAAGTGCTCCACATCGGTGCGCGTGCAATGGCGAACTCGTTCACGAAGGGGAAGAATACGCAGGCGCAATTCCACCATATTGCGGTCGCTTAGCTACGTTTCCCGCCACTTATGGCCCGAATTGCGCTAGCAAATAAAAAATAAATATGAAGCTTCGGGTCCATTGGATTGCACATCTTGTCACTCATTTCGCGGGTTCATTCGACGCACACGCCACACAACGATCTAGGGTATTAACAATGTCAAGCTACAGCTACACATTTTTCCGATTGATCGGCACCACTGTCGCCGCGCTTGCGGTGGCGGGAGTGAGCCATGCCCAATCGCCGGTGGGTGAATCCAGTGCATCGGCGCGATGCACTGGATGGACCTCGCAAGGGGGGCCGGAATCCGACACCACGGGAATCAGGAACATCAACTATCCCGAAGCCAGCTCCACGACCTATTGGGGCACGCCGTTGCTCGGAACCATGGGCCAAAAGGTAACGATTCACGGACAGTTCCCGTTTGCCCGCTTCACCTCGCTGGAGGTCTATACCGGCGGCGGCAACGCGGGCGGCGTTCTCATCGACCATATCGCCGACGTCAATATCGTTCCGAACCCCGGGCAGAACAATCCCTATGTCTCGGGTACGGCCAACGGGTTTTACACAGCCTATGTCGTCTTCGGGCCCAAGCCGGCCCAGCCGGCGCAGAACACAATCTATACCGGCACCAATACGTCGGTGACCGTGGCTTACCGGATCTACCACTCGACCGATCCCAACGATCCCGCGGCCGGGGCCACCACTCCGGTGCTGCCGCTGATTACGGTCAAAGGCAAGGTATTGAGCAACTGCGCCGTCAGGCCGTTCCTGCCCGATCCCTTGTCCACGCCGTGGGGACGCCTCGCCAGTTCCGATTTCATCGGTTCGGCGCCGACTGCCAAACAGGCGCTCCCGGTGACCTATCCGGCGGTCTGGACGCTCACCAGTCCCTATGGCGGCGGTATCTACTTTCCGAACGGGGCTGATGGCTACATGGGCACGGTTCTGAGCCGCGAATTTCTGGCGCCCAACACCAAGAACAATCTCTACGTCGTTCGCTACCGCTCTCCCACCTTTCCTAATACGCGCGCCGGCGAGCCCGTCTATCTCGACCGTCAGGTGCATTTCTGGTCCTTCTGCACCGACGATCCGTACACAACCAACGCCAATCGCTGCATACCGGACGATCAGTCGGTGATCGGTCCCAACGGCTTTGTCACCTTCGTTGTCAGCGATCCGGGCTCGAAGCCTAATGCTGCCGCGATGCAGGCGTTCAGCGCCACCTGGATTCCCTGGGGAGCACTGGATCTGCCGACCGACGTGGTTTACGACCGCACGCAGAGGGCATGGGGCATCAACACACCCGTTCATTACTACAACGCGCTGATCATCCGCCAGACCGACGCGGCTGCGACCTTCACGCAGTCCTACCAAGCTGTCATGCAACTGCCGATCGACCAGCAGGCTGCGGCGATGGGCGACTACTGGCCGGTTGGCGGCTATTGCAGCACGGCGGACTTCAATTCCTACGGCGCCGCATGCGTGGGGAAGTGAGCCCGAGCCTACGGATGGTGAATTTCGGGGGGCTGGCGGGTTGACCTGCCTGAGTCAAGTTAACCGTGCAGACGGCGCGAGTCGTCTGCCGGTTTCCGTTTAAGTTTGGATTGAGTGCGTCATGAAGAAATTGCTGCTGTCCTTCGTTTGCGGCCTGCTTTCCCTGGCTTCGAGTACCGCGCTGGCGGCGTGGAACGTGTCGAACCTGAGCGCGCTGACGCAGGCGTTTACGTCCGGCATTTCCAGTCAATACGGTGTCACCGCCTATCAATGGAATTTTCTCGATCCCGCTAATTGCTTCACGCCCGGCGTGGTGTGCTTCTTCTCCAATCCCGATGGGCCATACGGTTATCCGTTCGTCGGCAGCAACCTCGGCCTCGGCACGCGCATGACCAGTAGCGATGCGCTGGTCATGATCATGGAAACGCCGCCGCCGATGACTTACTTCGGCATCACGCCGTATTTGTACACGCGCTATTACTCCAGCCTTCCGGGCCGGCCCGGGCAGTCTGGGACGGTGCAGGTGTTTGAAAGCCTGACCGACAGCATCAACATGGACACGATCAAGACCGCCGGGTCCGGCGTCGCTGGTCAGAACGTGTTCACGCAGCTGTCGGTGGTGGTGATGACTGCCGACCGCACGACCTATAACCAGATCGTCAAGCAGCTCGTCGCCCTGGGTTTTCCATCTTCAGCGATCAATCTGTTGGCGATGCCGCTCAATGCCGTGCCCTTGCATATGGGAACCGGCTTGTTGGCAGATACCTACACGATGCTGATCCGGCTGGCGTATCCAAACGATACGGCGCAGATGAAGGATTACATCAACCGCATCCCGATCGCGTTTCTGCAACTGACGCCGACAGGGCGGCACAGTTCGGTGGTGCTGCCGACCCCGGTCAGTCGCGTACCCGGCGATGGCGTCAACGAAAGCAGCAGTCTCCAGACTGCGCGTGACCAGCTCGTGCAGCAGTTACTGGCGAGCTATGGCAACTCGTATTCGATCACCGAAACCACGCAGTTGCTGACACAGACCAACAACTACCATTGCATCCAGGTTGGAATTCTGTGCAACGTCGACAATTCCGACGCGCTCTATACCCATGAAGTGACGGGACTGGTGCCGTCATCGCTGCAGGACAAGATTCTGGTGGTGGGCGTCAATCACGTTGACACCGGCAAGGCAACCTATGTCAGCCATTCCGTTACCAACGATCTCTATCACGTTGGAGTGATGGGTATCAACAACGTGCAGCTGCAAGGTACTGCGCTGATCATGGGTGGCGTCAGCGGTCCTAGCGATCCGCGTTATAGCACCTATAGCGATTTGTATGCATTCACCGTCAGCTATGACTGCAGTAATGAGCCGGTGTGCTTCACCATTCCGCAGCCGACCGCGACCAGTCCTGTCGGCATCCCGTTCGGGACACCGATCGATACCACCACTCGCTATTACGTCGATCCGGCCACTGATACTCGTCCCAGCTCCAATGAAGTTATTTTCCACCGCGTCTTTGTGCTGAAGAAGCTGTGACGTCGGCACCGCCGTGTTGGGTTCATTGCATTGACATGCGCGGAGCTGCAAAGCGTTATGCAAAAGTTGCTTAGAGCGCCTGACAAATGGGATGAATGTCCATTTTTCTGACAATGAGTTTCTGTCTTCGACCGGCTTGGTCTGGCACTTCAGCTCGAATCGATCCCGTCAGCCCGAAGCCGCCGTTCACGAATGACCGGTATCGGGCGTATCCCTTGAGTAGGTGTGCATTGTGCACCTACGTTGTTTAGGAAATTGAATTGGTATACGGCGCGCACCCTACGCCCGCTATAGTTGCTTTCTTGTCTTCATTTAATTTGCAGGTCGATTACCTTGATCACGGCTCTTGTTGAGTAAAAGGAGAGGGTTTTGTCATGAAGTTGAAGTGCATCGGCATCGCCGCAATGGTTGCATCGGAAGTTTTGTTGGCCAGTCAGGCGCACGCTTCCTTGTCAGATGGGCTGGTAGCGTACTACCCGTTTGATGGTAATGCGAACGATGCCAGCGGTCACGGCTACAACGGCACCGTTTACAGCGCGACGTTGGTTCCGGATAACGTGGGGAATCCAAACCATGCGTACAGCTTCAATGGATTCAGCAGTTACATCTATTTTGGTCCGGTGCTGCCCGACATGAGCTCGATGAGCGTCTCTTTCTGGACATACACTGAGGCGGCGAGTGGGGCCGCAGTATTCGGGGATGACGACGGGGCTGCAGGCAACGATGTCGTTGTTTCCATTCCATCCGCAAACGGTATCTTCATTCGCGACGACAAGAACGGCGCCAATCTCTTTGACACGATCACCGTTGTCCCCAACCTGGTCGGGTCGTGGCACTATATTACTTGGACACTCTCGCCTCAGGGCTCCGTTGTATACCTTGATGGAAGCGAAGTCGGTTCCTCCCCGGAGCCGGTCTCCAATGTGGGCTACCACGACTTCGTTCTCGGTACTCAGGAATTCCCCCAAGGCAGCTTTGGATGGGACGGATATATGTCGGGCAGCCTGACCCAGCTCCGGATCTACAACCGCGTTCTTTCTGCAGCAGAGGTACAGAAGTTATACGCGGAAACCAGCAAGTCATCGAGCCCCGTGGCGGGCACGGCTGGCTGGGCTGCCTCTCCTTTCGTAGTGAGATGCGCTAACACGACTACATCGCAGCTGGTGACCGTGAAGGTCGATAGCGGAAACAGTTATGACTGCGAAGCGTCGGGACTCACAGTGGACAGAGGAGATATGGTAGCTGTCACCATCGTCGGCAGGAAGAATTAAGCCCGTGTAGGATTGACCGCCATCGGCAGCGTAATCCGACGATCGAGAATAACCTACGAAGAGAGTAAGTTTCCGGGATGCTCGTGGAGCGGAGGATTATGCCTCCGGCTAGTCTGCGCTACGTAAAGAAGCGAATGTCCGCTTCCGAGCATCTCATTTCGACTGGTCAATTGCCGCTTCTGGCACACATCGACGATAAGCGGTCCCGGCCCATTTCTGCCATTGCCTAGCGCCTGCTTTGCGGTGCCTCCTTGCAAAGGCAATAACGACGTGAAAGCCGCGCCCGTTTACAGGTGTCAATCGTAGGCATGCTGCGCTTTGTTCACGCCAACCCAATATCGATCGTAACATGTTGTAGGTTGTGGTTTACACCTCCCAAGAATCCCAATTGCAAACAGGCAACACATGATCCAGTCAAGAATCCGCCCACGCAAGGTGGCGCTTTTTGTTCCTCTTATGATCTGCTCTGCGTCGGCGGTGAGCGCCGAAATCACGCTGCACGCGTTTGAAGGGTGCGCTCACCCATCGATTGCCTGTGAAGGCGGAGGGCCTCAATCGACCCTCATCGAGGGCGCGGACGGCGATCTTTATGGGACCACGGGGGAGGGGGGTGCATCGGGCGCGGGGACGGTTTTCCGAATGTCCACGCGTGGGCAGGTAACGACCCTATACTCGTTCCGTAATGGCAGCGACGGAGCCTATCCGTACGGCGGTGTCACGGCCGGTGGTTATGGTGACTTTTACGGCACCACGTCAAATGGTGGAAATGCGAGCGCTCCGGGCGGATACGGAACGGTCTTCAAGATCACCTCTGCCGGTGTGCTTACTACACTGCACGTTTTCGGCGGTGGGGTAGAAGGCTTCCATCCGCTAACGGCGCTGGTCCGTGGCGACTTCGGGAATTTTTATGGAACCACTTATCCCACTAGCGCCGGCGGAACGGTATTTAGAATTAACCGCCGGGGCGTTTTCAAAACCCTGTATACGTTTACTGGCTCCCCCTACGGCGGTCTGATCAAAGCGAACGATGGCAATTTCTATGGAACGACCAACACTGATTCTGGATTCAGCGGCTATGGCAGCGTGTTCAGAATCACGCCGGCAGGCGAGCTGACCACCCTATACACATTCACTGGTGGTGCCGACGGTGGCAACCCGGGCGCAGCGCTGGTCCAGGGCAGTGACGGCAATTTCTACGGAACAACAGCGCCCACCAGTTCGTTCGGCACAATCGGATTTGGCACCATATTCCGCGTCACGCCAAGTGGTGAGTTGACGACGCTTTACACGTTCAGCGGTGGCAGCGATGGTGCCTATCCATACGCGGGTTTGGTGCAGGCGAGCGATGGCAATTTTTATGGTGCGACCCAATATGGGGGTGCTGCCTTCGTAGAAGCGGGCTTCGGGACAGTTTTCAAGCTAACGCCGAACGGGAGCCTGATTACGTTGCATACATTTAACGGCAACGATGGCGCTAATCCGCATAACACGTTGCTTCAGGGCAACGATAGTCGGCTATACGGCACTGCCCCGGCAGGTGGGGCATTCGGAGCGGGTATCGTGTTCCGGCTTGATGGGCCACCCGCCGTGCCGAAGCATCTAACTGCCCGCGTCAATAATGGGCAGGTGGCCTTGACATGGGCGTCCGCACCTGGGGCGCAAAGCTACAACGTCTATCAGGGCGCTAGCGCGAACGGAGAGGATGCCGTTCCCGTTCAAACCGTGGTTACGCGCCGGCGCACAACGATATCCGGGCTCACAGGTGGAATGACTTATTATTTTAAGGTCTCAGCGACTAACCAAACCGGAACCAGTCTATTGTCCGAAGAGGCCAGCGTTACCGTAGGACAATAGATATTGTCGCGCATCATAGCTTTGATGTGAGCGATAACGGAAATGCCAGTGTGCGCCGCCAGGGCGCTCAGCAGCCCATTCCGCCCGTTGGCCAATGGGCGCTTTCAGGGGTACTCTTCTTCGTGGACGGGTCAGGGCTTTCTTGTACGCCGCTTAACAGGTCCAGGAAGCCCAGGCACAAAGCGACTGTAGGCGGACCCTGCCCGAAGTGAGCGTGCGCGAGTGGCAGCTTTTCGGTATTTCTATCGTATAGAATTTTGTAGAAAAGCCTGTACCGTTCCTCTCTCGTGCGTGTACCGGGCTTTAGCTCGCCTGAGGAGTTCGAACGCTTTGTCGCGGAAACCAACGTGAAGGCTAATAGCCTGCTCAAAGCCCGGGATCCGGAAAGATTCAACCAGAAGTATGGGGCCGGCGCTGATGAAAGGAGCCTCGTCAAACAGACGTAGGTGTTATCTGGTCCCTTCGCATCACGGTTCCATCCAATCGGATTACAATATAATTAACATGCCGATCAATCATGCGGAACTATGGAAACCAAAACTGCCCGTCTTACCGTTCTCATCGATCCGGTCAAGAAGAAGGCGTTTGAAAATCTTTGTGCAGCTCAGGATCTGAAGCCCTCTCAGGTCGTGCGCCAGCTCGTCCGGGAATACCTCGAGCAGCACGGCGTCACTTATCGCACCAAGGCGAAAATGGGTGCATCAAGGCGTTGATCGCGGCGCCCGATGCGGTATCGTCGTGCTGTAAGCCAGCGCTGCCGAAAGTTCATCGAAATATCCGCTGGCTCCAATCAGTTTCAGGATGTCGGCCTTTTCCAGTTTTCCCTTCACACGTGCATTGGCTTCGCACAGGACGACACCGACGTGTCGACGCGCCAGATTTTGGATCACTTCTTCGAGTGTCTGCAGGGCGGTAATGTCCATGAAGGGTACGTGGTTCAGCCGGATAACCAACAGACGCGGATCGGTGTGGGTATGGGCCAAAGCCTGCTCAAAATTTTCCACCGCTCCGAAAAAGAATGGGCCTTCGATCGTATAGACCAGTACTCCGGGCGGCAGCTTGGAAAGTCCTTTGTCGTTCAGATCGCCCTGGAGGTCATGCTCGGTCAATTGCTGGATTTCGACACTGGAGGCCATCCGCCGCAGGAAGTGGAGCGTTGCCAGGATCACGCCGACATTTACCGCAACGACCAGGTCGACGAATACCGTCAACCCAAAGGTGATGAGCAGGATCGCCACATCAGCACGCGGCGCGCGGCGCACCATTCTCGCGAAGTGCTTCACTTCGCTCATGTTGTAAGCCACCACAAACAGGATCGCTGCCAGTGCACACAGCGGAATACTGGCGGCCAGAGGTGCCAGAAACAGAATCGTGAGCACCAACGTAATGGAGTGAGTGATGCCGGCAATCGGGCTGGTGCCGCCGTTGCGAATGTTGGTCGCGGTCCGCGCGATAGCTCCGGTAGCAGCGAATCCACCGAACAGCGGCGCCGCAATGTTGGCGATGCCCTGACCGATAAGCTCCTGATTGGAATCGTGCTTGATTCCCGCCATGCCATCGGAAACCACTGCCGATAGCAACGACTCGATCGCCCCCAGCATTGCGATCGTGAAGGCTGGGCCGATCAATTCGATTACGCGCGCCGGCGTGATCTCGGGAAGTGTGAAATGCGGCAATCCAGTGGGGATTCCGCCGAAAGCACTGCCGATGGTGACGACGCCATCGAAACGAAACAACCACTGAATGGTCGTGGCCACAACCATCGCCACCAGTGGCCCCGGTACGCGTCTCAGTCCGGGCACGCGCGAGGAGTAGATGACGATCATGAGACTGAGTATCGCCAGTCCCGTTGTGGCGGGATCCAGATACGGCAGAGCTTGCAACTGATGCCAGAGTTTTTCGTGAAAGTGCTCAGAGACGACGGGATGGAGGCCGAAGAAATCCTTCCATTGGCCCACCCAGATAATGACGCCAATTCCAGTCGTGAACCCAACGATGACCGGATCGGGAATGAACTTGATGACGCTGCCGAGCCGGGTGATTCCCAGCAGCAAAAGCATGACGCCGGCAATCAGCGTCGCGATCTGCAAACCGTCCATACCATATTTGGACGTGATTCCGGACAGTATGACGATGAAGGCTCCCGTGGGACCGGCGACCTGAACACGGCTACCGCCGAAGATCGATACCAGAAAGCCCGCCACGATCGATGTATACAGGCCCTGCTCGGGTTTGGCACCGGAGGCGATCGCGAACGCCATGGCCAGCGGCAGGGCCACCACGCCGACGACGACGCCCGCCACGATGTTGCGCAACCAAAATTGAGGTCGCAACAGCCCTGCTTTCCATGCTTCTTGAACTGCGATCATGGTGACCCGTTCAAATCCGATGTTATGAGCATGACATTAACATATAGTGTTAATACGGAGTTTCCCATATGAACACATATGTAAGGCCCGAAATGGGGATGCGGTCGCGAGTGGCGAAATTCTCAATCAGCGTCAAGAGCCGATAGGTTAACTGGCTCGGGTTCCCGGTTTTAGTCCGATTCAGATTCGACAGTGGTCCGGACTGCTCGGACATGAGTAGCGCATATGACCCGAATCCATCGAGTACCGGCTACTGGAAAGAAATTCTTGGAAGGTGCAATATCGGCGGCGGGTTTCATCTTGCAAGATCGCGATTGATTTTGGCCAAGACGGCCAGGGGCAGGCTATGGAACAGCCGGACAAAGAAGGGTCTATAGGGGAGACTAACTTTGGCTTGATGATTGATTCGGTTACGAATACCGAGATCATCATGTTCGACCGGAACGGCGTTATCCGGTCCTTGAACCGCGGCGCCGGTAATCTGAAGGGCCATACCGGCGACGAGGTGATCGGCCAGTCGGTTACGACGTCCTACACTGATGAAGACTGCCAATCCGGCCTCGCGCAACGTGAGCTGGACACCGCGGCTGCACAGGGGCGCTTCGAGTTTGAAGGCTGGCGGGTCAGAAAGCCGCGCCCACCGCCGTGTTGATGATCAACAAGGAGGGCGTCATTGTGCTCTTCAATGCGCAGGCCGAAAAGCTGTTCGGCTATACGCGCGACGAGATGATGGGCAAAAAAGTCGAGATGCTCGTGCCGATGGCTGTCCGTGCTGGGCATCCCGCGCCGCGTGATGGCTCCTGTGCTGCCCCCCGCTCGCGTGCCATGGGTAGCGGCCGCGACTTGTTCGGGGTGCGCAAGAACGGGAGCGAAGTCTCAATTGAGATCTGTCTCAATCCGATCGAAACCGCAGAGGCCCGCTTCGCGCTCACTGCTACTGCTGACCTCACCGAACGTTTGGAACGCGAGCGCTTGCTGCAAAAGCAACGCGACGAGATTCTGGAGCTGTCGAGGCCGATCTTGCAGGTTTGGGAAAAAGTGCTGGCCGATCATCGGTGCGTTGAATTTACAGCGCGCCGCGCGCTTGACCGAGAACCTGTTACAGAAGATCGCCACGGATGGGGCGGAATTCGTCATTCTGGATATCAGTGGCGTTCCCACCATCGATTCGCAGGTGGCGAAAAATCTGCTCAAGACCATGCAAGGAGCTGCTCTCTGAAGGTCGTCGCCACGGACTGCGGGCGATTTTTAGAGATAGCGGCCCTGGAATCGCGGATATCGATAAGGCCATGCAAGACGGCTACAGCTCAAGCGGGAGCTTGGGACTGGGGCTGCCGGGCGCCAAGCGACTGGTCGATGAATTCCATATCGATTCGCAGCTTGGTCAGGGAACCACCGCCATGATCATCAAATGGACACGGTGAACTGCCAATGATCGCCGCCAGCCACGAATTACATTTGGTCCGCGCGGTGGAGGATGTCGGCGCCACCCGACGGGCTGTTCGATGCATGGCCGAGAATCAATACGTGTCGCGCGCCGAAGCCAATCGCGCGGAACTGGTGGCCACCGAGATTGCATCCAATCTGGTGCACCATGCCCATGACGGTGGCTTCGTGCTGCTGAGACCGCTCACCGATAACAGCGGCGAGCAGACCTGTGGTATTGAGGTGATCGGTGTGGATTCCGGTCCTGGCATCGATGACTTGGAACGGGCGATGCGTGGCCCCGGAGTGGAAGACATTGAACGACTCCTGCGCATGGGCAAAAAGCGCGAAGGTCTTGGAGTGGGTCTGTCCTCGTTGACGCGGTTGGCCAATGAATTCGATATCCATACGCAGCCGCGTTGCGGCACCGTGGTGCTCGCCCGGGTTCTATATGGGGAACTGTCGCGACAGCGTTCCGCGTTCCAGGTGGAAGGTGTGTCGGTGGCCATAGTGCCGTCTGGCGGCAATGGCGACGGCTGGGCCGTTCGCGAAACGCCTTACGGAATATTCCTGATTGTGGTCGATGGTCTGGGGCATGGCCAACATGCAAATGCAGCATCCGACGCAGCTCTGCAAATTTTTGAAAATCACTGTGGTGGCGATCTCGTGGAGCTGTTTCAGCATGTGCACACCGCTCTGCGTGCGACGCGCGGCGCCGCTGCCAGCGCGTGTCGTATCCCGCCCGAAGGAGATACGCTGCAATACATCGGCGCCGGTAATGTCCAAGGTCGTATCCTCAGCGCCAGCCGCTGCCATGGTCTTGTCCCGGACAATGACACTTTCGGTATTAATCTTGCGGCGCCGCGGGTCCAACTCCGGGAATATGCATGGCCGCGCGGAGCCACTTTATTCCTGCATTCGGACGGTGTGCGCGCTCATTTCGATTCGTCGGCCTATCCCAGTCTGCTCAATCACGATCCGGCGGTGATCGCGGCAACGGTTTACCGCGATCAAAGGCGCAGTCATGACGACGCCAGCGTCGTTGTGCTGAAAGATCTGCGCGAGGCTTCGCCGTGAGAAGCACGATCGTCACCCTGCCGCTGGCAGACGACAAGGATGCGGCGCAGGTGCGTTTGCGCGTGCGTGATCTTGCGCATGCAGCGGGACTTGGCTTGCAGGAGCAGACACTGTTTGCCACCGCCGTCTCGGAAGTCGCCCGCAATGCTGTTCAGCATGGCGGTGGCGGCAATATTGAGTTCGCCGCCGATCAGGAGCAGGGTGCGCACTGGCTGATAGCCGTAGTCCGCGACAGCGGACCAGGTATCGCCGCAGCACCGGCACGACCGTCGCGACGGCGCGGTCAGGGCCTGGATTTGGCGCGGCGGGTAACCGACCGTTTCGAGATCACCGGTGATGCTGGCGCCGGCACTACGGTGATCCTGGGAAAGAGTCTGCCGCCGGGAGCTACAGTGACGCTCGAAACGGTCGCCACGTGGCGTGAAGTTGTCCTGCGCAATACGCGCTTTTCGCCGCTGAAAGCATTGCGCCAACAAAATCGCGAACTGGCTGCGACGTTGGAGCAACTCAAAAAAAAAGAGTCCGAACTACAGTCCCGCATGGAGCAAATCGATGCACTCAACCGGGAGCTCGAGCAAACCAATATCGGCCTGCGTGCTATCCATGCGCAGCTGAACGAGCGCACGGTGGAGCTGGAGAAAGCAAAAATGACGGCGGAGGAGGCGACACGTACCAAAGCAGCCTTTCTCGCGACCATGAGCCACGAGATCCGCACGCCCATGAACGCCATCATCGGCATGACCGGACTGCTGGTGGATACGCCACTCGATGAGCGGCAACGCGAATTCGTGGAAACCACCCGTGTCAGTGGCGAATATCTGCTCAACTTGATCAACGATATCCTGGATTTTTCCAAGCTTGAAGCAGGCAAGCTGGAACTCGAAAAGCAGACGATCGATCTGCGCGTCTGTGTCGAAGAATGCCTGGACTTGGTCGCGGCCAAGGCCAATGAGAAAAAGCTGGAGCTGGTCTATGCGTGGGATCGACAGCTACCGAGCTACCTGGTTGGTGACGCAGGCCGTTTGCGGCAGGTACTGGTCAATCTCCTATCTAACGCGGTCAAGTTCACGACGCGCGGTGAAGTGGTGGTGCATTTGTCGGGAGAACGTCTGGACAACTCCCGCTACGAACTGCGAGTGGCAGTGCGCGATACCGGAATTGGCATTCGCGCGGAGCGCATGCACCGGTTGTTCGAAGCTTTCAGCCAAGTGGACGCGTCGACCACACGTGAATATGGCGGTACCGGCCTGGGGCTGGCAATCTGCCAGCGGCTGGTTGAAGCCATGCACGGCCGGATCTGGGTTGATAGTACGCCGGGAGTCGGATCCACCTTCAACTTCACGATTGAAACCGAGCTGGCTCCACCGGGATTCGCGGCGGTGCGGAGACCGACCGTTGATCCCGGACAGCTGATGGGTTTGCGTGTATTGATCGTCGATGACAATGACACCAACCGACGCATTCTGCGTTTGCAGTGCGAGTCGTGGGAAATGGTTGTAATGGATACCGCTTCCCCTATTCAAGCGCTGGAATGGATACGAGCACACGAGCGCTTCGAGATCGCGTTGTTCGATCACTTGATGCCTGAAATGGATGGTCTCGAATTGGTGTGCCAGGTTCGTGCCATTTGTGACAGCAATGCTTTGAAAATTGTCATGCTGACGTCGGCCGGATCTCTGCAAAAAGTCGTGGAAGCAGCGAACGTCGAGATTCAAGGTCTGTTTACCAAACCGCTGCGTCAGTCGACGCTGTACAACGCAGTGATTTTGGCGCTGGGCGGACCGGCAGAGCGTTTGTCGCGCAGAAACAGGGACGCGGTCAGCGGCGCTGTCAAGCTGAATGCATCGCTGCGCATCCTTCTGGCGGAAGACAATCCCGTGAATCAACGTGTCGCACAGCTCATGCTCGAGAAACTGGGACAAAAGGTGGACATGGTTGCAAACGGACGCGAAGCTCTGCGTGCGGCTGTGGAACGTCCGTACGACGTGATTCTGATGGACATATTGATGCCGGTAATGGATGGCTTCGAAGCAACCAGCAGTATCCGTCAGCAAGCTCCAGGTCATCAGCAGCCCCGCATTATTGCAATGACAGCCAATGCAATGTCAGGCGATCGCGATCGCTGCTTGAAGGCTGGCATGGATGATTACATCAGCAAGCCGGTAAAAATCGAGGAACTCGCGCAAGCTCTGCAGCGTTGCATTCCGAACCATGCTCCGACGGGGCCACTGCAGGCAGCCAAAGAAACCGCGTCCGAAGCCGGAATGTTCGGATTCAATGTAGAAGTAATGGAGCACATGGTGTCATCCATCGGATTGGACGAAACCGTTGGAATCCTGAACGTCTTGATCAACGATACGTCGCGGCTGGTAACCGGCCTGCGCGAGGCGCTGGAAAATGCCGATCCTGAAAACTTCCGTCTCTACGCGCATACGCTCAAATCAAATGCCATGATGGTCGGCGCCTTCACACTCGCAAAACTTCTTCAGAATCTGGAGAGCCTGGCGACCACAGATGCAATCGCTACCGCTTCCGTTCAAATGCAGACGGCGCTGGCGGCTTATGAGCGCTTAATGGAATCGATGAAGACATTGCGCGATCGATATTCTGCTTGAGTAATCGTGCGGTCGTTTCAGGACCCCAGGGACGCGCTGATTTATTCGCCGGATAGTGGTTTTGAGCGATGAGCGTCATGCGAGAATTGATGCATTAGTTTTGAATGGAAGACGGCGATGCAATCGAGCTTTTCCGACCTGGAGTACGCGGCCAAGAAGAAGCAGACCCGGCGCGAGCGTTTTCTGGGTGAGATCGATGCGCTAACACCGTGGTCTGGACTGGCGGCTGAAATTGAACCGTTCTATCCCAAAGGTGAAGGGCGCGGACGGCCACCGATCGGTGTGGAACGCATGCTGCGCATGTACATTGCCCAGCACTGTTTCGGGCTGTCGGACGAAGGCATTGAAGACGCCATCTACGACAGTCAGGCGATCCGGCGTTTTATCGGCATTGACCTGTCGCGGGAATCGGCGCCGGATGCCACCACCTTGCTGAAGTTTCGCCGCCTGTTGGAAACCCACCAACTGACCGAGCGCATCTTTGCGGTCATCCGTGGACTGCTGACTGAGAAAGGCCTGATTCTCAAGGAAGGGACTATCGTTGATGCCACGATCATTGCCGCACCGTCCTCTACCAAGAACCAGCCGGGCGAGCGTGATCCGGAGATGGTGAGGACCATGTGTCCGAACAACCAAGAAGGGGAATCAATGGCACTTCGGCATGAAAGCCCATATTGGTGTGGATGCCGACACCGGGATCATCCATACCCTGGTCACCACGCCGGCTAACGCTGCCGACGTCACGCAGGCGCATCAGCTCTTGCAGGGTGAGGAGACCGTGGCTTTCGGCGATGCCGGCTATCAGGGCGTCGAGAGGCGCGACGAGAATCGCAACACCCCGGTTCAGTGGGAGGTGGCTCTGCGACCCGGCAAGCGCAAGGCGCTGCCGGATACACCGGACGGCCGCATGGCCGAGCAACTGGAACGATTCAAGGCCAGCATCCGGGCCAAGGTGGAGCATCCGTTTCACATCATCAAGAACCGCTTGGGTCTCAGGAAGATTCGCTACCGGGGGCTGGCCAAGAACACGGTTCAACTCTATACGTTATTTGGCTTGGCCAATCTGCTGATCGCCAAGCGGCGATTGTTTGAACTCGATGCGCGAGGTGCGTTCTGATGAGGTGGGATGCATTCAGATGCAGGGCGAATGGGCGCCGCGAACGACTGAAAATGCAGTGCGAAACGAATTCCTTTCTCGTTCCCGCACGACTTCAACTCTTCAGACCACCCAATACTTCAATTAGCATTCAAATGCTGATTTGTTCAGCGTGTCCCTAGACCGCCGATAGCATGCCGCCATCCTGATCACCAATCTTCCCACCCAGAATTTTTACTGCCGTTTCATAGTGTTTCGCATATTGCGGTTGTGTAACCGTACATTTGTACAGTAACGTACGTCTGTACGGCTATCCTACCTATCCAAGGCCAGAGACGGGCATGCAAACACTGACCGACCGCCAAGCCGAAATCCTTGCTTACCTGCAGGCGCAATTCGCGGGTTCCGGTCTACCGCCGACGCGTGCCGACATCGCCACGCGCTTCGGTTTCAAAACCCGCTCCTCCGCCGAAGATCAGTTGCGAGCACTGGAGCGCAAAGGTTATATCGAACTCATTCCCGGCAGCTCGCGCGGTATTCGCCTGCTGGCGCCGGCGCGGGTGAACATGCCCACGCAATTCGAGCTGCCGCTGATTGGCAGCATCGCCGCCGGCACGCCCATTCTGGCCGACGTCAACGTTGAAACACGCATCCCGATCGATCCGGCGCTGTTCCATCCGCGCGCGGACTTTCTGCATCGCGTATCGGGTCATTCAATGAAGGATGCCGACATTCTCGACGGCGACCTGGTCGGTATCCACGCCCAGCCTGAGGCTTTCAACGGCGAAATCGTCGCTGCTGTGCTGCCCGACAAAAAGACCGGCGAGGATCACATCACGCTCAAGCGCTACTCTCGCCGCGGCTCGCGCATTGTGCTGAAACCGGAAAACAGCGCATCGCGCTATCAACCGATCGAGATCGACCTGTCGACGCTGGATCCCGAGTCGCAGGACACACCGCCGTTTCGCATCGCCGGCACCTTCGCCGGCTTGATCCGCAGGCCGCGATGAGTGCGCTGGCCTCCGAAGTTGCGTCCGCAATTCCCGGCGTCTGGCGCGGGCTCGGCCAAGCGCGCAGCGATGTCGAATCGACGGGTGTGCCGGATCTGGATCGTGCGCTGGCCGGCGGCTGGCCAATCGGCGCTCTGTCGCAAATCGTCGGACGCATGCCGGGTCTGGGCTTCTCGCTGATGATGCCGCTGCTGGCGCGCATGACGCAGACTGGCCGCCCTGTGGCTTTAGTATCGCCACCATACATTCCATATGCGCCCGCGCTGCGTGACGCTGGTGTCGATCTCGATCATCTGCTCTGGATCACACCGAAGGATCGCGTCGATGCACTGTGGGCCGCCGAGCAGATGCTGCGCAGCGGCGCGTTTGCCGTTGTTGCGCTGTGGAGTCCGCCGCTTGAAGCGCCCATCGAGCGCCGCCTGCAACTCGCCGCCGAAACCGGCTGCGGCATCGGGCTGGTCGCACATAGCACGCACGGTACCGCGCATTCGATCGCGGCCGTCCGCCTGCAAGTGGCCCCGGCGCCGGCGAGTCTGCAAATCGAAGTCGCGCGTTGCCGCGGTACGCGCGCCGGCGCGCGGTTCGCAGTGCGCGATGCCGAGCCGCGTGCGGCGTAATCCGGTGTGGCTGTGGAAAACGCTCCGCTCTGGCTCTGCATCCATCTGCCGTCCCTGCCGCTGGAAGCTTTCGCATTGCCACCGGAAGAAGTCGTCAGCGTCGTCGAAACCCAGGGTTCGCGCCGCCGTCTGATCCGTGTCAGCGCGCCGGCCCGGCAGCGTGGCCTCTATCCGGGAATGGCGGTATCCGCCGCCCTGACACTGGTGCCGGATATCCGATTGCTCGATCGCAAACCCGAGGCTGAGCGGCAGGCACTTGAAGCCGTGGCCTGCTGGGCATACCGGTTTGGCGCTCCGGTGACGATATCCACCGCCACCGGCAGTGTCTGGATCGAAATCCGTCGCAGCCTGCGTCTGTTCGGCGGCTGGCGCTTGTTTCGCATCGAAGTGGAGCGTGAAGGCACTGCCTTGAGCTGTACCGCTCTTTACGGGGTTGCTCCAACACGACCCGCCGCTGAACTGCTCGCGCGCAGCGGTGTCGGCCTCGACCGCCCGATCGGCCGCAGCAGTCAGTTATCACTGTCAATGCGCGACAAACCACTGACGCTGCTGCCGTTCGCGGAGCAGACGCTCGACATCCTCTACGGTTCCGGGCTGCGTAGCGTGGGCGAAGTATTGTCGCTGCCGCGCGATGGACTGGCGCGGCGCTTCGGCAGCGGCACGGCGCGCTGGTTGGATCAGTTGATCGGACATGCTCCAGACGTGTGGAAAGCCTTCGAGCCGCCGGCGCAATACCGGCGGCGCTTCGAGCTCGCCGGCGTTGTCACCAGTACCGAAGCGTTGCTGTTTCCATTGCGCGCGATGATCGGCGATTTCTCGCAGTACTTGCGCACACGCGATGTCGCCGTGCAGCAGTTTTCGCTTGTCTTCGTCGACGGTTTTCGCCAGCGCGTCGCGCTGGAGATCGGCCTGCTGGCACCGACGCGCGATCCCGTGCGGCTGCTACTGGTCTTGCGCGAGCGCCTGGATAAACTCACGCTCAACGAAGGCGTGCAGGAAATCCTGCTCGAAGCCAATCACTTCGAACCCGCCAGCATCGTCCAGGACGATTTGTTCCAGCGCGGGCGTAACGATGAGGACCGCGCAACGCTGCACGAGCGCCTTGTCGCAAGGCTCGGACCCGAAGCCGTGCACCGTCTCGCGGTGACCCCGGATCACCGTCCGGAAAAAGCCTGGAGCGGAACTCATAAGGGCGACACGACGGTTCATCCACGGCGGCCACTGTGGTTGCTGCCGGAGCCGCAGCTGATCGATCCGCCCAAACTGCTCGGACCGGCCGAGCGCATCGAATGCGGTTGGTGGGAAGGCACGCAGGAGCGGCGCGATTACTTCGTCGCCGAAGACGACAGCGGCCGCCGCCTGTGGGCCTACCGGCAACCGGATGACACGCAGTGGTGGCTGCACGGTCTCTGGCAATGACTAGCCCGCATTATTCATGAAGCCGCCGGAGAATCCTGCGCCATGACTTATCGGCAGTGGTTTTTGCAAGTGAGTGCTTTTGCGACACTTCGTCATGGATTCTCCGTCTGGATCGGCGCTGGCCTGCCTGCGGCGCGTGATGCACCGGGCTTCACTCGCCCCATGGAACAGCCATGGGACTCGCTCCAGCCCGTCACCTCACACGCCTCGGCGACGGCCATCGCTCGATCCCTTCATGAATGATGCGGGCTAGCTACGCCGAGCTACATGCCTTAAGCAATTTCAGCTTTCAGCGCGGGGCTTCGCACCCGCATGAGCTGGTGCGGCATGCGCACGCCCTCGGCTATGCAGCGCTGGCGTTGACCGACGAATGCTCGCTTGCCGGCATTGTGCGCGCCTGGGAAGCGGCGACGGATGTGGGATTGAAACTCATCGTCGGCAGTGAGTTTTCCCTCGCGGAAGGGATGAAACTGGTGCTGCAGGCGCCTGACTCGACGGGTTATGCACAACTGTGTGCGCTGATCACCCGGAGCAGGCGCCGCAGCGGAAAAGGACAATACGCCCTGTCGATGACAGATTTGTGTACCGCCAGCACAAATCGTTTGCTCGCGCTGTGGATCCCGGTGTGGCCTGCACAGGGCATTCCCGAAGCGGCATTCCATGAGCAGCTTGCAGCACTGCGGCCGGTTTTCGAGCAGCGTTTGTGGATTGCCTGGGAGCGGCATCTGCATCCGGAAGATCGTCAGCGTCTGACTTTTCTCAGAGGGTTGGGAAAACACTTCGGTGTCCCGCTGGTCGCCGCCGGCGATGTGCATTACCACCTGCGGCAGCGCCAGGCTCTGCACGATGTGCTGAGCTGTATCCGTGCCGGCTGCACGATTCACGATGCACGGGCGCCGATCTTTCCAAACGGCGAGCGGCATCTGCGCCCGATGGGCACATTGGTGCGTCTATATCCGGCTGAATTGCTCGACGAGACGCTGGCGATCGCCGAGCGCTGTACGTTCAGGCTCGACCAGCTGCGCTACGAATATCCGCACGAACTGGTGCCAGATGGTCAGAGCGCGATCGCGCATTTGCGCGCACTGACGGAGGAGGGTAGTCGGCGGCGCTGGCCGCAGGGAGTGAAACCCGAGGTACAAGCCTTGATCGACAAGGAGCTCTCTTTGATCGAGGAGCTGCGCTACGAGCACTATTTTCTCACCGTTGCGGACATCGTCTGTTACGCACGCTCCAAGGGCATTCTTTGTCAGGGACGCGGCTCGGCCGCCAATTCGACGGTCTGCTACGCGCTCGGCGTGACCGAGGTGGATCCGGCACGCATGAACCTGCTCTTCGAGCGTTTCATTTCCAAAGAGCGCGCTGAGCCGCCGGACATCGACATCGACTTCGAACACCAGCGCCGCGAGGAAGTCATCCAGTACGTCTACGAAAAATATGGACGCGAGCGCGCGGCGTTGGCCGCTACCGTCATCTGCTACCGGCGGCGCATGGCGGTGCGCGACGTCGGCAAGGCGCTCGGCTTGTCCGCCGAGCAGGTCGATGTGCTGGCGAAATCGCTGGCCTGGTGGGACGGCGAGGCCGAGCTCGTCGGACATCTCGCTGCGATGGGGTTCACGATCGATAGCCGCGAATTGCAGATGCTGGTGTCGCTGGTCAACGAGATCACTGGCTTTCCGCGCCATCTATCACAGCATGTCGGCGGCTTCGTGATCTCGCATCGGCCGCTGTCGACGCTGGTGCCGGTCGAAAACGCGGCGATGCCGGATCGCACGATCATCCAGTGGGACAAGGACGATCTCGACACGATGGGGCTGCTGAAAGTGGATTGCCTGGCGCTGGGCATGCTCAGTGCGCTGCGCCGCTCGCTGGATCTGCTGTCGGATTACCACGGGCGCACGATCACGCTGGCCGATATTCCCGCGGAAGACCCGAAGACCTACGAAATGATCGGGCGCGGCGAAACCATCGGCGTATTCCAGATCGAATCGCGTGCGCAGATGAGCATGCTGCCGCGCCTGAAGCCGAAGAATTTCTTCGATCTGGTGATCGAGATCGCCATCGTCCGACCGGGTCCGATCCAAGGCGGGATGGTGCACCCTTATCTGCGGCGGCGGCAGGGTCTGGAGACCGTTGAATATCCGAGCGAGGCGCTGAAGAAGGTGTTGGAGTCCACGCTCGGCGTACCGCTGTTTCAGGAGCAGGTGATGTCGATCGCGATCGTCGCCGGCGGTTTTTCGCCGGGTGAGGCCGATCAGGTGCGGCGCTCGATGGCGGCCTGGAAACGAAAAGGCGGGTTGGAACATTTTCGCGACAAATTGATGGCCGGCATGCAGGAACGCGGCTATGCGCCGGCCTTTGCCGAGCAGATCTACCAACAGATTCTTGGCTTCAGCTCCTATGGCTTTCCGCAGAGTCATTCGGCCAGCTTTGCCTTGCTGACTTACGTATCCTGCTGGCTGAAATGCCACGAGCCGGCGGTCTTCTGCGCCGCACTCCTCAATAGCCAGCCGCTGGGTTTTTATGCGCCTGCGCAGCTGGTCAATGAGGCTCGCAGGAACGGTGTGCGGTTTCGCAGTGCGGATGTCGGCGTCAGCGATTGGGATTGCACGCTGGTCCCAGGGCCGGACGGCAGGCCGGACGTGCAGTTGGGTTTGCGTCTTGTCGCCGGCTTGTCGGAAGCGCAGGTGCGAAGCCTGATCGCCGCGCGCCCTTTCGTCAGCGTGGAGGATCTGGCCAATCGCGCCGGACTCACGCGACGAATGCTCGATGCGTTGGCCGAAGCCGGTGCCCTGCAAAGCCTCGCCGGGCATCGCCACACAGCGCGCTGGCTCGCTGCCGGGGCGCAGCGGCTGGATGCAGTGCTTGAGGGATCGAGCGTCGAGGAGCCAGCACTCGCACTGCCCGCTCCGACCGAGGGACAATCGCTGCTCGCTGACTATCGCCGCCTTGGACTCACGCTCGGTCGCCATCCGCTGGCACTGCTGCGGCACAAGCTGGCCGCGCTACGCGTCGTCACTGCCGAGAGCACCAAACGAATTCCTAACGGACGTTTCGTACGCGTGGCAGGACTCGTCACGCATCGGCAGCGGCCGGGTACGGCGTCGGGGGTGGTGTTTGCGACACTCGAGGATGAAACGGGAACGACAAATCTCATTATCTGGCCGAAGGTGATGGAGTCGCAGCGTGAGGCGATTCTGGGCTCGAGACTGATGGTAGTCAGCGGCCAGCTGCAAAGCGAGCAGGGTGTGATTAACGTGATTGCACGCCGTGTGGAAGACCGCAGTGCCTGGCTCGGCGGTCTGAAAGCCGACTCGCGTGATTTTCACTGATCCGGCAGCAAGAGTATTCCACGCGGTGAACTCCAGCAGTTTACGCTTGTCGCATGGGGTGGATCACTGCTACCGATGTGCTCGTACATTCAGATGCGATGCTGAAAGTTCGCGACGATTTTCTCGGCGGAGCCTGTGGTGCGCGCTAATATACAATTCAGTAGATGCAAAGATAGAGACTGCTTTTTATTCTACGGAGTATGGATTTGTTGACCGCTCCCAACACAGTGGGCTCGTCCTGTGACCCGATCCTGAACAGGTGAACCATGGGACTGCAGACAAGGACAGCTTGGTTCGCAAACCGTAACAGAGTTTTCTGGGGAGTTTTCCGGGCGGTTTTCGCCGGTGCGGTTTGCATGGTTTTTCTCGCCGCTTGTTCCAAAGGTGCTCCCCCGGCGCCGCCCCCACAGGAAGTGGCGGTGGTCACCGTGACGCCGCATGCGGCGACCGTGACTGAGGACTACGTCGCCGAAACCGAGGCGATCAATACCGTGGAGATTCGTTCGCGTGTCGGCGGCGTGCTCGAGAAGGCTGTCGCCGTCGAGGGCGAGCCTATCAAGATCGGCGATGTCTTGTTCGTGATTGACCGGGAACCCTATATCGTCGCGCTTGCTCAAGCCAAGGCGGCGCTGGAACAGAATCAGGCGGCGCTGGTGCAATCGCAACGTGATCTGGCGCGCGCCCAATCGCTATCCGCGATCGACGCCGTCAGTCTGCAGGAACTGGATGCCGTCGTGGCCAAGAACGCCGCCAACCTGGCTTCCGTGGACGCGGGCCGCGCCGCCGTCAGGAGTGCTGAACTCAACCTTGGTTATGCCACGCTGACCAGTCCGATCAATGGGGTTATGGGGCGCGCGCAATTGCGTCTGGGCGGGCTCGCAACTGCCAATACCACACTGCTGACCACTGTGTACCAGACCGATCGCATGTACGTGAATTTCAGCATCAGCGAGCAACGGATGCTGAGTGTGCAACGCCAGTTGGGCCGTGCGCCCAACCAGGACACCAAGACTGCGCCGCCATTCCGGATGTTCCTCGCCGATGGTTCGGAATACAGTCAGCCGCTCAAGCTCAACTATGTCGATCCTGCGGTCGACCAGCGCACCGGTACGCTGGCGATCCGTCTGGAAGTGCCGAATCCGCAGAAGCTGCTGCACGCGGGCCAATTCGCACGCGTGCAGGTGACGGCGCAGCAGGAACCCAATGCCATTGTGCTGCCACAGCGCGCAATCCAGGATTTGCAGGGCAAGAATTACGTGTGGATCGTGGATGCCGATGGCAAAGCGCAGCAGCGTGACGTGCGCATGGGCCCGCGCATCGATAACGACTGGCTGGTGCAGCAGGGACTCACGGTCGGCGACATTGTCATCGTCGACGGCATCCAGCGCCTCAAACCCGGCGCGCCGGTGAAGGCGACGCCGCTGCCCGCCGCCGGCGCGGCGGCGAAGTCCACTTAACCGGCCGCATCGGCGGACATGTCGAGAGCCGGGAGCGGGACATGATCGATTATTTCATCGATCGACCGGTTTTCTCGACCGTCCTGGCCATCATCATCACGCTCGCCGGCAGCGTTGCACTGAGCCGCTTGCCGATCGCGCGCTTCCCGCAGATCACACCGCCGACCATTGTCGTGTCGACCAGTTTCCCGGGCGCCGATGCCAGCACCATCGAGCAGTCCGTCGCCGCGCCGATCGAGCAGCAGGTCAACGGCGTGCCGCACATGATCTATATGGACTCCAAGAGTGCCAACGATGGCACCTATGCGCTCACCGTCACCTTCGACGTCGGTACGCCACAGGACATCGCCGCAGTTGACGTGCAGAATCAGGTCGCCATTGCCCAGCGCCAGCTGCCGCAGCAGGTGCTGCAACAAGGCATCACCGTGGCCAAGCGCCAGCCGCAAGTGCTGATGGCGGTCGCAATCGGTTCCGACGATCCGCGCTACGACTATCTGTTCCTGTCCAACTACGCCACGCTGCATGTCTACGATGCACTGGCGCGCGTGCCCGGCGTCGGCCAAGTACTGGTGCTGGGTGCGCGCGACTACGGTATGCGCATCTGGCTGGATCCGGGAAAGATGGCGCGCCTGAGCGTCACCACGCAGGACATCAGCAATGTCCTCACCGAGCAGAACGTGGTGGCACCCGCCGGCAGCGTCGGCGCCGAGCCGGCGCCGCCCGGGCAGCAGATGCAGTACACCGTGTCGCTGCACGGCCGTCTGGCCAGCATCGAGGAGTACGGCAACATTGTCGTGCGCACCGGCAGCGACGGCGCGATCGTACGGCTCAAGGACATCGCGCGCATCGAACTTGCCGCCACCGATTACTCCCGTTCCAGCAAACTCAACGGCATACCGACCGCGATCATCGGTGTTTACCAGCTGCCCGACGCCAACGCACTCGACGTCGCCAAGGCGGTGCGCAAAGCCATGGATACGCTGGCGCCGAGCTTCCCGCAGGGCATCCACTACTCGATCCCCTTCGACACCACACTGTTCGTCGCCGAATCTGTACACGAGGTCATCAAAACTCTGTTCGAAGCTTCGCTGCTGGTGCTGCTGGTGGTGTTCATCTTTCTCGAAAGCTGGCGCGCGACGCTGATCCCGATGCTGGCCGTGCCGGTATCGCTGATCGGCACTTTCAGTGCTTTCGTCGCACTGGGTTTTTCGTTGAACACGCTCACCTTATTCGCGCTGGTACTGGCCATCGGCCTGGTGGTTGATGACGCGATTGTCGTGGTCGAAGCGGCCACCGAAATCATGGACAGCCGTAAGCTTTCCGCACGGGATGCCACCAAGGCGGCGATGCGCGAAGTATCCGGGCCGGTGATCGCGATCGCGCTGGTGCTGATCTCAGTATTCGTGCCGGTCGCATTTCTGGGCGGCCTCACCGGACAGTTCTATCGGCAATTCGCGCTGACGCTGGCAGTATCGGTGGCGATCTCGGCGCTCATTGCATTGACGTTCACGCCCGCTTTGTGCGCACTGCTGCTCAAGCCGACCGCGGAATCGCATTTCCGCGGCCTGCTCGGACGTTTCTTCGGTGCTTTCAATCGCGGCTTCGAACACTTCACTGCGCGCTATACGGAGACGGTCGGCAAGGTGATCCGGCGCGCCGTGGTGGCGATGACGGTTTTTCTGATTTTGACCGCGGCGGCGGTAGCGCTGCTGCTGACTCGTCCATCTGGCTTCCTGCCCGACGAGGATCAGGGCTATCTGCTCGGCGTAGTCAATCTGCCGGTCGGCGCCTCGACTCAGCGCACCGAGGCCGTTGCCGGCGCATTCAGCGAGTTACTGCGCAAGCAACCGGAAGTCGAAGCCACCTTCGCCATCACCGGCCTGAACCTGCTCACGGGTACCACTTCGTCCTATGCGGCCACCATCTTTATCGTCCTCAAACCCTGGGATCAGCGTTGCGGTCCCGAGCATGGCGCTATTGCGCTGGCGGCGCGCGTCAACAAACTCGCCGCCGGTACCATCAAGGAGGCTATGGCACTGACGCTGAATCCACCTTCCATTCCCGGCATCGGCAGCGCGGGCGGCTTCGAATTCCTGCTCGAGGACCGTGCTGGTGGCAATATCGAAAAATTCGCCGGAGTGATTCAAGACTTCGTAGGCCGTGCTAACAAGCGGCCGGAGCTCACCCGCGTCGCCACGCAATTCAACGTGCATACGCCGCAAATTGAATACGCGCTTGATCGCGAGCGCACCAAAACCTTGGGTGTTTCGATTTCCAGCGTTTTTTCCGCCTTGCAGATGTTTCTCGGCGGCGGCTACATCAACGACTTCAATCTTTTCGGACGCACCTACAAAGTAACCGCGCAGGCCGAAGCCTTTGCTCGCAGCTCTCCTGAAGCTGTTAATCATCTTTATGTGCGCACCGACGCGGGCGATATGGTGCCGCTGTCGACGCTGGTTTCGATCAAGCCCAAGCAGGGGCCGGAATACATTGAGCGCTACAACGTGCTGCGCGCCGTCACCATCAATGGCGCCGCGGCACCGGGCTATAGCTCGGGGCAGGCGGTGAAGGCAATGGAGGATCTGGCGCGTGATCTGCCGGATGGTTACGGTTACGACTGGACTGGCGTCACCTACCAGGAAAAAATTTCCAGCGGCCAAGCGCCCTACATTTTTGCGGTCGCGATTGTGTTCGTGTTTCTGGTGCTGGCCGCGCTGTACGAAAGCTGGGCGGTTCCTTTCGCCGTGCTGCTGGGCATCCCATTCGCCGTGCTCGGTGCCTGCGTCGGACTGCTGCTGCGCGGCATGGACAACAATATTTATGTGCAGGTCGGCTTGGTGATGCTGATCGGTCTGGCGGCGAAGAACGCGATCCTGATCGTCGAATTCGCCAAACTCGAATACGAACGCGGCAAGCCGTTGGTGGACGCGGCAATCGAGGGCGCGCGCCTGCGCCTGCGCCCGATCCTGATGACTTCGTTTGCCTTCATCCTCGGTTCCGCGCCGCTGGCAATTGCTACTGGCGCCGGCTCGGGCGCACGTCTGGTATTGGGCACTGCAGTGGTATTCGGCATGACTGCCGCAACCATGCTCGGCATCTTCATCATCCCGGTGTTCTATGTGCTCACGCAGCGCGTCTCCGAGCGATTGCGTGGCAAACCCGCATCGAAGCCAGGGATACCGTCGTGAGCCGCGGTTTGCTGCGCAACTTTGCTGCGGTTCTGGCGGTTCTGGCGGTGCTGCTCGCTGGTGGCTGCAAGCTGGGACCGGACTATCAGCGCCCGGATCTCAAGCCTCCACAAACTTTCCGTTGGCAACCGGATGCAGAGCCCGGCTCATTGGGCGACCTGGGATGGTGGGAGATTTACCATGATCCGACGCTGCAAGCGTTGATCCGCGAAGCGCTCGATAACAATCTGGATGTGCGCATCGCTGCCGCCCGCATCGACCAGGCCAGAGCCGCGCTGGGTTCCGCGCATCTGCAGCAGCTGCCGCAGATTTCGGCTCGCGCAGGGGTGGAGCGCCAACGATCTTCGCAATTCGAAATACCGCCGGGTGCGCCGCCGATCAGCAATGTGTTTTCGGTGGAAGGCAGCCTGTCCTACGAATTCGACTTCTGGGGCAAGTACCGACGCGCGAGCGAAGCAGCCCGCGCTGAATTGCTTGCATCCGAGTTTTCCAAACAGGATGTTGTCAGTAGCCTTGTGTCCGGCGTCGCCACGGCTTACTTCACCTTGCTCACCTTCGATGAGCAGCTGGCGATCACCCGCCACACGTTGGAAACGCGCCAGAAATTCGTTGACCTGACGCGGGCGCAACACGAGCGCGGCACGGTGTCGGGTCTGGATGTGGCAACCGCCGAAGCGCAGCTGGCCGTTGCCCAGGCCAACATTCCCGATCTCGAACGCCAGGTTGCCCAGACTGAGGATCAGCTCAGTGTGCTGCTGGGCCATAATCCCGATGCCGTGTTGCGTACGGCCAATGCTCCGTTCGAACACATCTCAGATAACACCCCGGCGCCGCCTGCTGGATTACCATCGCAGCTGTTGCAGCGCCGCCCAGATCTGCGCGCGGCGGAACAGAATCTGGTAGCGGCCAATGCGCAGGTCGGTGTGGCCAAAGCGGCCTTGTTTCCTTCGATCACTTTGACCGCCACTGGCGGTAACGCGAGCACCGCTTTATCCGATCTGTTCAGCGGTCCCGCTAGAACCTGGTCGGTGGGCGCTGGCCTGCTGCAACCTTTGCTGGATTCACAGCGCAACCTGTATCAAATCGATTTTGCTGACGCGCAAAAACGCGAGGCCCTGCTGCGCTATCAGAAGAGTGTGCAGATCGCATTTCAGGAAGTCTCCGATGCGCTGGTTGCGCGGCAGAAATATGCCGAATTCCAGCAAGCGCAACAGGCGCAGGTGGATGCACAACAACGCGCCGATACTATCGCGTCCGCACGCTATCGCATTGGCTATTCTTCGTATTTCAATGTCATCGATGCAGATCGGGACCTGTTCACTTCAGAACTCACTCTGTCGTCTGCTCATCTCAATACGCTGCTGTCGCTCGTACAACTGTATCGCGCGCTCGGCGGTGGCTGGCAATTCCCACAGCCCACTGCCGACGCGCCAGCAGCAGCTCCACCACCGGTCGCCGCAACATCGGCGACCCCTTGATCCGGATTTTGGAAGAAGCCTGCCGGTTGCTCTGCAAAGGCGCGTTGGTGCCGCACCTCGCGCATTCACGCGTGATCCGTCACTTGGTGCTCCCAGTGATGAACGTGGCGATATCCTCTACCACCGTCGGCGCCAGAGGCAGTCCCGGTTGGCGGTAGGTGCGGAGGTTTGCTTTGCGGTCGAGTGGTGCGATGCGCAGCACATGATTAACACCCTCCAATAGCTTAAGTCTGATATTGGGACGAGCCGATGCCAGGCGTTGCGCGTCCTCGACCGAAGCTTGCAGGTCGGTCGTTCCCTGGAGAACGAGAGTAGGGAGGGTGAGCTTGGCCAATTCCGCTTTGGGATCTTTGGCGAGAATCGAAATGAGATAGGGCTGGACGCTGGGCCGGAACAACTGCATCAGCGCCGGTGGCACATCGGCCACCTGTTTGCCGGCTTTGAGCTGGTTAAGAATCTCTTCCGTTTTTACCTGCAAGGCTTTAGGTGCGGCCGCTTGATGCAGCTCGCGCTCGATGATCAAGTCCATCGGCTCGCCCATACCAGCCACCAGAATCAACCCGGCTGCTTCCGTCCGCTCGGCGACCAGTGTGGCGATCAGCGCGCCTTCGCTATGACCTAACAACAGGACCCTTCCAATATCGGGCTGCTGGCGCAGCAATGCGAGCCAAGCCATTCCGTCCTGAACATAGGTATCGACCGTGAGGGGTTCACCACCATTGTGGGTGGCCGCATTGCTGGCCCCGACGCCGCGCTTATCGAAACGCAGGCTGGCAATTCCCCGGTCGGCCAGCGAATGCGCCAGCAATTTATATGCATCATCGCGCAGTCCCAGCTTGGTATCGTTGCCGTCGCGATCAGTCGGACCCGAGCCGGCAAAGATAAGGGCGGCGGGCACTGGGTTCGAGATGGCTTTCGGCATCGTCAGCGTACCGACCAATGGGCCGTCAGCACCGGAAATCGTCACGTCGCGTTCTGACCAATGCTGCTGGGCATTGCCGCAGGCACCGAACAGAAGCATGAGCGGTGAAAGCAAAATCACTCCAAGGCTGCGTGGCCGTGGTGACAGCATATTTTCCTCCTGGGGCAGTCGGGTTATGCGGCCGCAAATCTGCCGAAGGCTTGCGCGATATCGTAGGTTTTTTCGCGAATCACTTCAGCGATGCCGGACGGGAGTACCTCCACATGCTGGCCAATATGATCAGCGGATACGGGTTTGCCCCAGAGGTCCGAGTACAGATGCCACTGCTTGTATTCCTGACCAATATCGAAAGTCGCTCGCTGCCATAGTTTCGCGGGATCCATGTCCATAAATCCAAGAAAATGCTTCAGACGATCGATGCCTCGTCCGTTGGCGAGGTCTTCATAACGAACGCATAGCAGACGCGAACCCAGCTCCGTTGCGGCGGCCTGGATCACCGCGCCGTAATAGGCGTTAAAAACCGTGATGGCCTTCTCGATCGCCAGGATCGGCATCAGGTCGGGCTGGGCGTTGTGCGCTCGCGCCGCCCGCACGAACGACGCGGCGGCGTCGAGCGGATCGCGGATGATGATGACGAAACGCATGTCGGGCAGGTGTTCGCCGAGCAGGGCGACGTGCGGGGTCAGGGAACAATGCTTGAAAGTGAAAAACGCCGGTTCTCCCGCATTGCGCCAGCATTGCGTCAAGGATTGGCGAATCAACCCGAAATGATGGTCGGCAAAGCCCTGGACCGTGGGAAAAGTCGAGTTGCTGCCCATCGGGAACATACGCACGGACTGCAGATAGCACTCCACCAGATGATGAAGATAGTGGAATTCGGGAATGAAAGGATTGGTTTTCGCCGAGGTGCAGATCAAGGAATGAATGAAATGGGTTCCGCAGCGCGGAGCACCAGTCACCAGAACCGGAACGAAAGGCAGAGATTTGTCTTCTGTCAGAGTAACCACGCTGTTCATCTCCATAGGTGCTGCGCAGTGCAGTATCAACAACGGTGACAATTTGTCCATGCGTCTTTTCTTACATGAATTTTTATTTGCATTGGACGTGGCAAATAAATTATACGTGCGGTTGCCACCAAGGAATTCTCATGCGTCGTCAAATTGCCATTGCCAATCCGGGTCGCACCGCCAGCACGACTTTATATAACGCGCTTGTGATGGCCCTGAAGGACAGTAACCGGGTCTATCACATCTGGGATTTCAGTCCGGTCCGCTTATTGGATGACGCCTACCGGCGCGAGGACATCGACATCGTCGTCGTCAAAGGCGAGACCTATCATTTCATCGAACATCTCCGGCATCGCGATGTTACCGATCTGATCCTGCTGACTCGCCGGGATAAGTTGGCACAGGTGGTGAGCCATCTGGTTTCATTGCGTGGCGGGCGATTCCACGCAAAGGATAGTGCCCCGCTACAACCGTTTCGCGTCAATCGCGACGAGTGTCTGTTCGTCGCTCATTTTATTCGCATGAGCGAAGCCTATTTCGATGCCAGTGACTTTAAGGACTTCGGCCGGGTCGAGCGCTGGCAGTACGAAGATCTTGTGGCGGATTTCCCCGCCCATCTTGCCCGTCTTGGTATAACAGCGCCCGGGCCGGTTCAGGCTATCCGCGGCATACCTTATGAGCTGGACACCGTTCAGAATCTGGCGGAGCTGAAGCAATGGTGCGCTGAAGCTGGCCTGTTGCTGACCTGATCAAACAGATGGGGGTAGTGTCCCGCCTGTTTTTCGCGTCTCTGCGTCGAGCACATAGCCGGCCCACATTTTGCGAAGAAAATCGGCTGCAGTTGACGGCGGAAAATTACGGAAATATGACTCTAGTTGATTTCCTGTTGACTCTGCCCGGAGCGCCTGCCAGACTCGACTCGCCCAGGGCGGGGCTTTTATAAATTGCTTAAAAGCGGGGCTTCGAAACCGCCTGGTAGGACGTAGGGATCACACTAAAAAGTTTTTATCGACGACTTTTAAAGAGGGAAATACCAATGAGCAAAGAAGACGCGGAGCGTTTTGTTGCAGATCTTAAAGCAAACCCAGGCTGGTTCCAGGAAGTAAAAAATACGGGTGGTGGACTTTCCGGTGTAATTTCGGTTGCTAGTGCCAAGGGGTACGACGTAACAGTCGACGATGCCCAGGCCTATCTCGCCAGCCGCGCTCAGGGACGCCTGAGCGATGAGCAGCTTGGCCGCATTGCTGCCGGCAAAGGCAAGGGTCCGACCACCACTACTGCGACCGTGCAGAGTACCGTCGCAGTCACGACCATAGTCGGCGTCGCCGAGGTATTTGTCAGCATCGTTGTCGTCTTGACCTGACGCGATCAGTCCAGGAAGGCGGTGCATCGCCTTCCTGGGTTGTGGCGCCATGCGTGGCACCGCAAGGAGCGAGGGTTAGTGATTTCTGTTGCTGTGTCCACTACCGGCCGGATTTTTGATGGCCTTAGTCGCAGCGCAGCAACGCCAAACGACGCGACCGCCTTGAGGCGGCATCTGTTGGGGCCAATGAATCTCTCTCAACATGCTTGCGGCATCGAAGACGATCGCACTGGCGGCGGCGTTGCGGCTTGATCGCCTGATGCAGTGCGGGAAAATGGGTTGTTAAAGAAACTAAGGAAAGGTGGATCCATGAGTAAAGAAGACGCGGAGCGTTTTGTCGCCGACCTCAAAATAAATCCAGATTGGTTCCAGGAAATAAAAAATACGGCTAGTGGACTTTCCGGGGTCATTTCCATTGCCAATGCGAAGGGCTATGACGTGACGGTTGACGACGCTCAGGCCTATCTCGCGAGCCGTGCTCAGGGGCACTTGAGTGATGATCAGCTCGGCAGTATCGCGGCCGGCAAGGGGAAGGGCGGCACCACTTCCACCATCACCGTCAGTGTCGTGCACGGGGTGATCACCGGCTGGGGCATCGTGCTCGCAGCCGCGGCCTGAGGGATTCACGGTCAACTCGGAAAATCGATGGCCTTCCGCCCGGGCTGAATGCCATCTGTTTAACCGTAAGGAGCAAGGCATGACTTCTGCAGCTGCGTCTGTGTACCGGCGGATTTTCGATAGCCGTGATGATGCCGAATTGCGCCAATTGGCTCGTATCAAACGTTTCCTCGAGATGTGGGCTGGCGACGCTGAACTGCGCGACCGCCTCGAGGCCACATTTCAAGCGAATGAATCTCTTGACGGGATTCGCGCCGCCTACGGCATCGAAATCGATCCGGCGCAGCTGCAGCCGGTTTATCGCGAATGTCTGGCGCATCTGCGCGGGACGCCCGGTCTTGCCGACTATCCGTTGGCGGTGATCTGGGATCGCTATCTCAACCAGATGATGGCTTATCGCAACGCCATGCGCGGGGTCGGCGAGAGTAACGGGACGCGGCCGCGTTTCGACGCGTGGCGCAAGCGCCAGATGGCCCGATGCGAGAGCGAGCTTGGCCTTTCGGCGGCGGCCATCGTCCATCCAGTGGTGGCTTTTGAATTGTCCGACGGCTGCTCGGTCGGATGCTGGTTCTGCGGGATCTCGGCCGACAAATTCAAGGGACATTGGCCCTACGAGCCCAACCAGGAGCTGTGGCGCGCCATCCTCAAGGAGACCGTGGCGTTTTTCGGGCCCGCGGCGGCCACCGGTTTTTGCTATTGGGCGACCGATCCCAGCGACAATCCTGATTATCCGAACTTCATCGAGGATTTCTACGACGCCACCGGCGTGCTGCCGCAGACCACTACCGCGATACCGTTGCGGGATGTGGAGCTGACCCGACGCATCATGGCGCTGAATAAGAAACACCGGACCACCATCAACCGGTTTTCGGTGCTCAACAAAAAGATCCTTAATCGCATTCACGAGACCTTTACCGCCGACGAATTGATGGGGATCGAGTTGGTATTGCAGAACCGCGATGCGACGGTTCAAAAATCGATCTCCGGCCGCGCCCGTCAGCGTGTGGATGCCAAAGGCAAGGAACTGACTGAGGACCACACCACCATCGCCTGTGTCACCGGCTTCCTGGTCAAACTACCGCTCGGATTGATCCAGCTCGTCACGCCGTGTCGCTCAACCGCGGAAACTCCTAACGGCTATCACATCATGTCCGAGCGCCGTTTCCATGACGCCGCCAGCTTCGCCGCGGCGCTCCGCGAACTGGAACAATGCATGATTATCGAAGCTGGCACCGATGGCATCATGGCACTGCGTCGCGATCTTGTTCTGGAGCGGGTCGACGAAACATTCACCATTCGTGATAAGCGGGTGACCCATACCGTCGCCGCCGATTTCGCGCCGCGCCTGGCTGACATTCTGGAGGCTGGGAACTATACCTTCGAGCAGGCCTACGACATCTTGCTGCGCGAAGGAGCGGATGTATTCGAGCTGGCAGAAACGCTGGAGTGGATGTTCACGACCGGACTTCTCAACGAAGATCCTAAACATCCGGGGATCCGCGGAGCCAAAGCGGCTGCTTCGGTCGTGCCCTTAGAATTTATGCCCGCATAATATCTTTAGAGCGCCGACCAGAATGAGGGCTTCCCGCGTTGCTGCCCAAAATGCTGCCATGCAAGTCTCGCTGTGCGAAGCATGGTTGTTCGATATGGGCAAGCTGCAACTCAGAGCCTCATTATGTTAGATGCCCTGAGCGTGAGCATCCGGCAACTCAGTAACGAAGAGTCGCTCCGCTTCGCTGACATGACCTATCCCACCTATTGGCAATATCTGGGGGCGCCGGGTGATCGTGAGTTTCGCTATGTTGGAGCGGAAGCCGACGGAGTTCCAGCAGGGCTTGCCTTCGGTGTTGCTGATCGCGAGAAGCATGAGTGGTATGAGGTAGTCGGTCTCGCCGCACAGTCGGACGGACCGGAAGGTGAAACCCGCGAGAAAATGTTGCGGCTGCTCATGTCTCTTTTCGCCGCGTCGGGCCGACGCCGTGCGGTGTTCCACCCCACCTTCGACGCCGGCGATAAGGTGACAGTGAACCTTCTCCGACGTTGTGGCTGGACGGGTCCGTTCGTGCGGCAGATCAGTGCCAGTACGACTGTCGACAAGATGTTCGGCCTGCCGTCGCTGTTCAAAGACATCGCCGCTTCGCGCGAAGGCTATGAGGTACTGCCGTGGGCCGTGGTCGATGCTCCGTTGCGCCAGCGTATCAGCGACGCTATAAAAGAATTGCCAGCGCCAATCCGCGGCGACATCGATCCCTTCATTTATGAGGGACGCGCTGTGCCCGATTTCAGTTTCGTGATGCTGCGCGGCGGCGAGCCTATCGGCTGGCATCTGCCGGAACGGTTTGACGAAGCAACCATGCGCTGGACTTGTTCCGCTGTATTGCCGGGCAAATGGTCGATGGCGGCAGTGTTCCAACTATGGAAGCATGCACTGACGGCGCAACGGGATATGGGTATTCCCCGGTTGATCTGGGGCGTGCCGGTGGCCCATCCCAACCAGGTACGCTTCATTACCACGCGGCTGCGACCGTTTCTCGACAGCCTACGGGTGACAGCGACGTTTGGGCTTGCTCTAGAAAGCGAATGAACTTTCCAAAAGACACCCATGTTTCAACGGACTGAGGATTTTCCGGCCATCGGTCTTCTGGAAGCGCGCTGGCGTGACATTCGCAGCGAGTTGGAGCAGTTGGCACCGCAATGGTTCTCGCAATGGCCTGAACGAGACATCTACGCCGGCTCCTGGTCGGTGTTCGGGCTCTATGCCTTTGGTCAGAAAATCGTCGAGAGCTGTGTACGCTGTCCGATTACCGCCGAATGTGTCGAGTCCATTCCGGGCATGATCACCGCGGGCTTTTCCGCTCTGGAACCGGGGACCCATATAAAACCTCATCGCGGATATACGGGATCTGTGTTGAGAACTCATTTAGGCCTTGTACCGGCGGCGGATTGCGCCCTACGCGTCGGTACAGAAACGCGCAGTTGGGAGGCCGGCAAGGCTTTCGTCTTCGACGACACCACCGAACATGAAGCATGGAATCGAGGCGAGCGGACACGGGTGGTGCTGCTTCTCGATTTCAAGCGCGATGCCACTGCGCCGCTGTCGCTCGATGCGTTACCCGCTTGGCTGTTTGTTTGATGAAAAGCAGCTGATTGGAAGAGTCACTACTGGACCAGAGACCGCATAAAGTCCCTTACTGGAACAGTGATTGCCGCTTGCTCGATCAGGAAGCCGCCATGCGCGATGGCGCAATCCATGGTCAAGGTGCTTGCCCGGGCTCCGGCAGCGCTTAGTGCGGCGGCGAGCTTTTCGCCTTCTTCGGGTGGATAGCGGAGATCCCGGTGATAGTTCACGATCAAGTGCGGCGGCAATTGCTGCCCTGTTGATATGGCGCCGATGATGGCCTCGCTGAGGTCGAAATAATCGATCGCGCGCGTGAGATAGATCATGCTGTTGGGATCGATCTTACCGCCGGCCCTCGCGACCACGCCATCGAACATATGTTCGATTTCGAAATCGGAATCCAGCGTGCCTGGGCCGTCGCCACGTCGGCGACGGCCATAGCGCGCTTCCAAGGTTTGCCCATCCATCCAATGCAGCAATCCGATGACGGTCGCAAGGCCCAATCCCTGATGCGGTATCGGTCCGTCGTAATAGTCGCCATCCCGCCATTGTGGATCAAGGCGGATCGCCCGCCGCACCGCACTCCATAAGGCCAGTGTTGAGGATGAGCTTGCGAGCCTTGCGCTGAGGGCGACGACAGCATTCACCATGGTTGGATAGTGGAGTCCCCAGGCCAGCGCCTGCATGCCACCGAGGCAGCCGCCGATGACCAACTGGAGCCGGTGGATCCCCATCCGATCGAGCAGTCGCTTTTGTGCCCGGACCATGTCGTCGACGGTCACGAACGGAAAGCGCATGCCATAAGATTGAGTGCCGCCGGGCTGCGGCGTGGCGGGTCCACTGGAGCCATGGCTGCCGCCGAGCGCATTGATGCACAGTACGAAGAAGCGGTTGGTATCGATCGTTTTGCCAGGTCCGACCATCTCTTCCCACCAGCCCGACGCCACGCCCGGCATGCCCGCGGAGGTCACGTGACAATCCGAGGTCAGGGCGTGGCAGACCAGGATTGCATTGGTGCCGTCTTCATCCAGCGTTCCCCAGCTCTCGTAGGCCAGATTCCAATCCGAAAGCACTTGGCCGCAAGCGAGATGAAGCGGTTCGGTAAAGGAAACGATGCTTGGGGGCGAAACGACGGACATCCTGTTCAACGACGGATATCCTATTCTTTATGGGTGAATACGAGCGTCACGAAAACAACGACGACACCGGCGGCGGCAAGCAGAAACAGTGACCGGGATTGGATCACCGCGGCGTGGTAGAGATAGCGATCCACCACCAGAGCGAGAACCGCAACGGCGGTGACTCCCCAGCCGATGACCCCGGAAGGGCGAAGACCGAAACCGATCCGCTTTTTACGGAACCACACTTTGTCCATGAAAGTTCTCCTTTCGACATCAAATTAAGCTGGCTGCAACCAGGCACAAGTCAAGGTCGGGTAGCCCATGGCTTCGCCGATCGGCCGGCTCTCGACGCGAAAGCCTGCTTCGCGGCAGCAGTCCAGATGGACCTCTGCTTCTACCAGATATTGATGAGAATAGCCTTGGGTGGCATCCAGGGCCACCACCAGCCCCCGGGTCGGCCGGTTGGGCAGAGTCATGGGAGCTGTGTGCGCCTCGACCATCAACATGCCCAGTGGACCCAGAACCGAACGCCAGCCAGCAAGACAATCCACAAGGTCAGCCTCCACCAGCGCCGCGGGAAGCGCGTTTCCTTTAGCGCCAATAAAACAGTTTTGAGATCGGGAGGTGCGTTGTGGATCCAATTCGTTGCGACGTATTGCCCGGTCGTGCATCACGGATTTCATGGTTGCTAAACCACTGCTCATGGGCAAGCCGTGGCTCTCCAGAAGCCGCGCGATACCCGTCGGGTCTCCCACATCGCCATCAAGCACCAAATGGGGAATGTCCGCGGCGGCGAAACGGTCTTTCAGTAAAGCTCGAGCCTCCAGGCTGGGCTCGACAGCGACCGCGACCAAGCCCGGCGCACGCGGGGCGATATCCCGATAGAGGGCTTCCAGCATCGTGCCATCACCGGCACCGATATCGACCACATGGGAAAGTGCTGCCAGCGGCATGGCCGCAACCATTTGTGAAACAGTGGTGCCGCAACTGGCCCGGTATACCTCGCCGCTGAAGCGGATGTCGGCAATGCGGTCCAGATGGGTTTCCGCCCGATCGCTGCGGGCTTCGGCAAGGCTGACGGTGCCGGCCAAAAGGTCGGGGATTTGCTGCAAAAGGGGGCGATAGCACAGCACGTGACGGTATTGGCCGGCCATCCGCACGGCCCACGAGCCGGCTTCCGACAACCGCCACCGGCCGGCACGGTCGGTATTAGCCCAGCCGGCACGTCGTAACGCAGTGAAAATTTCTTGATTGAGCTGTTCTGGCAGGGCCGGCGGCAAGCCAAGGTCTTGCGCGCGGTCGCGGATGTCCAGAAGCAGGCGACCGAGGCGAAAACCATCGCGGTGGTCCGAAACCAGCTGAAGCTGATCGGGCGGCAATTCAGCCGCCGCCAGCCGTCGTTCGAACACCCCGTCGTCCGCTTCGACCACCAAGGCCTCATAGGCCGGCAGAGCGCGGCAAAGACTTCGTCCAGCAGAGCTGAGCGCTCTGCGTTCGCTGTGGACTTCGAGCGATAGAAATCCCATTCGGTACAGCAGCCTGAGGGCGGTGCGACCATAGCCCGACGCTGTCGATCCCAGGATATGATCCTGCTCCAGGAATTCGCCCGCTTGCAGACGTTCGAACACGCCGAGCCTGTTCAATCCGACAAGCGTCGAAGCAATCGCGAGTCCTTCGATGTGACGGCAAACCGTGGCCCAAACCGCATTTGGATCACAGCTCGCCGATTCCGTGTTGCTCATTGCTGTGTGCTCCCTTCCAACACCATCGTTAAAACGCCATGATTAAATAGTGGAGGCGCGCGTGGCGCCAGTAAATCTGCCACCATTCTTTCTTGTGGCAAATCGACTTTTTTTCTGGGCGGCCGGGTGTGGCAGCAGGGAATGCATTCAAAACGAAAATGATTCCGTATCCTATGGCCCCTAATGATATCGCAGCATCGCTGCGAAACCGCGGGTGGGAAGGGGATGCTCACAAGACTCGGATTGTGCAGGACGGCGCGACGCTGTCTGGCTGCGGCCGCTGCCACTGCTTGCATGGTCTCCCAGGCCGCAGCGTTAAACATCGAGGACCGTTTGCATACGGCGTATTCGGTGTCCCAGACGGTGGGCTTGACCATTGAGGAAGGCTTCGCCCAAGCATTGGCGGCCAATCCCGCCGTGGTCTCTGCGCGCCAGCAATTGGCGGCAAGCGAGCATGGGCTGGCGATCGCCCGTGCGCCGTATTATCCGCAAGTCAGCGCCAATTTGAGCGCCCAGCGTCTGGGCCAAAAGCTGGACGAAACGGACCAGGCAAAAGGACAAACCCTTAACCAGCTCACGACCTACAATGTCAATGTGCCCACTGCGTCGGTGTCTTCGACTCTCAATCTTTTTCGCGGCGGGCAGGACAACGCGAATGTTGAGATCGCCAAACAGACCATCAAGCAAAGCCGGGAGCGGTTGAAAAGTGCTGAACAAGCAGTTTTGCGGGCGGTCGCGGAATCCTTTCTGCTGATGCTGGATGCTGCCAAACGGACGACCATTGTTCAGTCGGAGATCACCGATCTGGAACAATTAGAGGTCGGATTCACAAACATGGCGCGTAACAGGCTTGTGACCGAGGCTGACCGTTACCTGGTGACGGCGCAATTGGAAAGCACGCGTTCCGCCTTGGCTCAAGCGCGGCAAGATGCGGAAACTGCCAAGGCACAACTGAATCTCGTCCTCGGGACGCCGGTCAAAACCGACTTGCAGCCGCCTGATCTGAGCCATTATCTGCCGAGCCGCGAAGACATCGAAAGCGCTATCGCTCGCGATAATCCAGATGTGGCGGCAGCGCGCTCCCGGGTGGCGATCGCGCAGCGTGGGATCGACGTGGCGATCGGCCAAGCCTTGCCGACCTTGTCGCTCGGGACAGCCGCGTCGCGCGCGCTGCCCCATTATGCCTACGGCGGCAGTTCTGCCCTGACCTTGCCCTTTGGACCTTATACAGCGTCGCAGAGACAAACCGACTGGTCCATCGGCTTGGCCCTGTCGATGCCACTGTTCACCGGCGGTGCTGAAACCGCCCGAATCCGCGAAGCCCATCAGAATGCCGGCGCCGCCCAATCCGATCTGGATACGCAATTGCTGTCCAGCCAAAGTAATTTCGAGGCGGCTTGGTACCAGCACAACGCATTGCTCGATCAGACGAATTTAACCCGCAGGCAAATCGACGCATTGCAGAAGGTTGTCGAGGGACAAACCAGAACCAATCGGGATGGGCTGACCAGCATTCAGGATCTGCTGCGTTCGCGCGAGAGTCTGTTGTCGGCGGACATTTCCTTGTCGCAGCTGCAATCTTTGCTCGGGCAAAACGAAGTGCAGTTGTTGGCGTTGGCCGGGCTCTTGAATTCAGACGGACTGCATTTGGCAGTCAACGGCACAGCGCAACAGCATTAGCTGGGTGTTATCCGGCAAGGGAAAAAATGCGAAAGACGAAGGTGAACGACGAAAGAACTCTGCCTATATCGGCTCCCACCGGCTTGGCTCACCGGCCGGTGGATCCCACCGACGGCGTGTTTTATCTGGCCGGGGCGGCGCAATGGCTGGCTTTGGCGATCTTCACCGCCATCGCGGCCGCCGTCGTCGCCTGGAGCATATTCGGCCGCCTGGACTACAAGGCTAAGGGTATTGGCATCATCCTGCGCAATCAGGGCGACATCTTCACTTTGCAGGCGACGGTCACCGGCATGGTCAAGGCGGTGCACGTAACGCCAGGCGCGGGCGTCAAGGCGGGAGATGTCATCGCCGAGGTCCAGGTCGATACATTGGAGGCCACTCGCGAGGCCAACAAGAGGGATGTGGAGTCGGTGACTCGGCAATTGGCGGAGTTTCGAGCTAACAGTGCGGACGAAATCCGCTCGCAAACCCAATCGACCGAACGTCAGATCGGCGCGCAGAATGCAAGGATCGCGAATTCCGAGGTGCAATTGAAGTCACTGCAGGAAACGCTGCGGCTGCTGAACGAGGAGTTGGAGCACGGATATGCCACCCGCGTCCAGGTACAACAGGCTCAGTCCACGGTCTACCAGGCCCAGCAGACTATTGTCGATGCCCATGCACAAATCCTCAGCTTTTCCGCTCAGCTGCAGCAATTCATTAACCAGCGTCAATCAGACATCCTGCAACTGGAACAGCAACTCACCCACGCCAAATCGGTATTGGCGCAGACAGAAGCGAATATCACGCAGAACAGCATTATCCTGGCGCCAACCTCGGGCACGGTGACCGAAATTGCCATCGCGCCCGGTGGTCAGGTCACCTCAGGCACGACGGTGGTGGCCTTCGCCAAAACGGGCGCGGACCTTAATGTGCTGGCGTATTTCCCAATCACCCAGGGAAAAGCCATTCAACCCGGCATGTCGGCGCTGATCTCTCCCACCTATATCGAGCAGGAAATTTATGGGTCATTGGTAGGCGAGGTATCGGTCATCACCGAATATGTGGTGGGCAATAGCGCGATCAAATCCCGTCTCGGTGACAGCCAGCTCGTGCAGGCACTGGTGTCACAAGGACCGGTGTTGCAGGCTGAAGTCCATATTCTTCCAGATCCCAACGGCCAATCGGGATTGAAATGGACGTCGGGAACTGGAGCACCCATTCCGGTTCGGGTCGGCGCGATGGGCTCAGTGGTCGTAATCACCGAACGCATCCGGCCTATCGAGCTGGTCGTGCCGTTGATCAAACGCTGGACCGGCATCGGCGTGCCTCGAAATGACTGAACCCGTTTCGTTGTCCCTGCCGCGGCCGTTTCGCCGCAAAGTCCCGACCATCTTGCAGATGGAGGCGGCGGAATGCGGCGCCGCTTCTTTGGCAATGATTCTTGCTTATTACGGTCTGTGGGTCCCACTCGAAGAATTGCGTGAGCAATGCGGCGTGTCGCGGGATGGCGCGCGCGTGTCGAATCTGCTCGCGACCGCGCGCCAACACGGGATGACGGCCGGCACCCGGGCGGTTGGAGTCGGCGAATTCGCCCAGGTGCGATTGCCCGCCATCGTCTTCTGGAATCGCAATCACTACCTAGTGGTGAGCCGATTCGACCGCGACCGTGTGGTGGTGAATGACCCGGCCCGTGGGCGGCTTAGGATTCGGCGCAAGGATTTCGAGCGCAGTTATTCCGGCGTCGTGCTCGAAATGTCGCCAGGACCCGATTTTCGCAAGGGCGGCCAGGCGCCTGCGGTGTTGAAACCGCTTTTGGCCTATCTGGCGCAGGATCGGCAGGGCGTCGCTCTCATCATGGCGTACACCGCGTTGGCGATCGTGCCGGGCATGGCGATGGCGGCAGCGCTGAAGGCCTTCACCGACGACGTCCTGGTTCGGCATTTGGACGAATGGCTGTTCTGCATCGTCGTGGGTCTGTTTTTGACGGCTATCAATGCCGCCTTCGTCAATTGGTTCCAGCAGCGGGCCATCGTGCGGGTGCAATCGGCGGTGACCATCACCTTGTCGGCGTCGCTGATGCGCCGGATTCTGACGCTGCCCTATGTCTATTTCACCCAGCGTCACGCCGCGGATATCGCCATGCGCGTCGGTTTGTGTCAGCAATTGGCGCAGCTCTTGAGCGGGCAGGTGCCGACGGCGGTCACCGGCATCGCAACCGGCGGTTTCTTCGCCCTCATCCTGTTCTTTTATTCCTGGAAACTGGCTTCGCTCACTCTTTTCCTTGGGCTGTTCAACTGCGTGATCAGCTTTCTCAGAGCGGGCACTCAGTACGACATGAATGCCATGGCGCTCAGCTCGCGGATCAAGCTGCAGGCCGCGTCTACGGGCGGACTCCTGGGGATCGAAACGCTGAAGGCGTCGGGAGGAGAGGATGAGTTCTTTCGTTACTGGTCGGGACATCAGGTCGGCTTCTCCAGCACCACTCAACGCTTAGGTGCTCTGGCCACCTGGATCGGCTTCTTTCCCTCTTTTCTCGGCGCCGCTTCGCCCGCTCTGGTTCTGGGCATCGGAGCCTGGCTGATCATGAATGGCGAATTGACCTTGGGTGAACTGCTGGCCTTCCAGGTTTTGGCGCGCCAAGTCACCACGCCGCTGCAGTCGCTGCAAGGGCTGAACAGTCAGTTGCAGCAGATCAAGGCGACTTTCGTGCGCATCCAGGATGTGCTGCGATATCGTGAGCCGGGTGCTCCGGCCCCACTCTCCGCGCCTTCGGTTCCCGCCACCGGTCCGGAAATGCGGACCCGTCTGTCCGGGCGTATCCAATTCGAAGGCGTGTCGGTGGCTTACGGTCCAAAGTCACCGTCGGTGCTGCAGGACATTTCCTTTACGGTCGAGCCCGGAGAGCGAGTTGCCTTGGTGGGCGCCTCGGGCAGTGGCAAGAGCACTCTGCTGCGGCTGCTCTCGGGGGTTATTCCTCCAGCGTCCGGCGTCATTCAACTGAGTGGAGTCGATTTGACGGCGATTCCCAAAGATCTGTTCTACGCCAGCCTGAGCATGGTCGAACAGGACCCGCAGATTTTCGCGGCGACGGTCGTTGAGAATCTGACCATGTGGGACCCCGCCTGTGACATGGCTGCCGTGACTCGCGCCACTGCCGATGCCTGTATTCACGATGTGATCACCGCGATCAAAGGCGGCTATTCGGCACGCTTGGTCGAAGGCGGCAAAAATCTGAGCGTTGGACAGCGGCAGCGTATCGAAATCGCACGCGCGCTTGTGAAAAATCCCACCATCGTCATTCTCGACGAAGCAACCTCGGCGCTCGAACCACTTACCGAAAAGCTGGTGATGGATAAAATCCGGCGCCGCGGCTGTACCTGTGTTCTCGCTGCTCATCGTCTCAGTGCGATTCGCGATTGCGACCGTATTTTCTTCCTCAAGGACGGACGGATCGCCGAAGCGGGTTCGCATGAGGAACTGATGAAATTGGGCGGCGGCTATGCGGCGCTGGTGGAAATGATCTGATGGACTCCGCTGCACTCACGGATGCCGGACTGCGGCAGCTGCTCGCCGGCGAAGACGAAGCGGTGCCCCCTTTCGTGCAGCTCTCTCCGGGCCAACGTTGGCGCTCAAGCAATGAGCCGGCGATCTTGCTCATATATGAGGGCGTGGTCGAGTGGTCGGTGGATGTCACGCTCGGCAGCGGTGCCGAAGCAGTGTTCCGCCGTTTCTTCGTCGCTGCCGGCGCCCCCGGATCCATCGCCGTCGGCCAGTCATCCGGCAACGCCACAATGTCCATGGTCGCCTTGGAGCCCAGCGCGTTCTGGTTGCTCGATGGCACGCTGTTGCGTCGTCTTGCCGACTCGGGCAGAGCCAATCTGGCGAACGCCCTCGATTCCTGGATCTCGGCGCTGGCCGGGCTTGCCGCCGGTGACTTGCGCAAGCGTCCGCGAGTCGTGCCGGATATCGATTTCCACGCCGCGGCTGGCGATCGGCTGGAGTGTGCCGCTGGCGTCGGCTGGCTTCCCGCGGGATCGCCGGTTCGCCTGTTGGATACCGAGCACGATTCCATAAAGGGACCGATTCCGATCGCCGGTCGCGTCTTTGCCGGGTTTACTGGAGCCGCCACCGGATCGCTAGCAAAAACCCCGGACGTTCTTGCCAACAGCGATGTGATTCCTGGTCTCTCTTTGCTCTTTCGCGTAGCCGCTGCCGGCGCCGAACAGCGTGCGATCGACGAGGAGCGGAAAAACCTGGACCGGGTGGATAGCGTCCGTCGCTCGGAAATGGCGCGGGACCAGACCGCAATTGCCCGCTTCCACGGCTTGCTGGGGCGCGTGGCTAGTGATGGCGGCCGCGTTGGTATAGGTGCCGGGGCGCTGGCTTTGCTCGAGGAACTGGGTGTGCCGACGCGACCCGTCAGTGAGGCGCAGGGTGAGCCGGCGCTCGATGTGGGAAAACGGGCAATCATAGCGGCCGGTGTTCGCTGGCGCGAAGTGACTCTGGAAGAAGGCTGGTGGCGCGACGGTGGCGAGACGATGGTGGTGGTCTCGCGGGATAACCGGAAGACCCATGCGGTGTTTCCGCGCCTGCGCGGCGGCTTCCTCATTCAGGACGAGCCCGGTGCGCCCAAGCGACGGCTGCGAGACGCTGAGGCCCGATCTTTCGGGCCCGCAGCCCTGGCGGTGCACGCGCCGCTGGCTGGCGCCGATTGGACCGCAAAAAAGCTCATCCGCTATGCGCTAAGCGTGACTTCTCTACCCGTCTGGGTTTTCATGCTCAACGTGCTGTTGAGCGGACTGGTTTCCATTTTTACGCCACTGGCGACGGGGTGGATTATCGATCCCATCGTTCCCTTGGCCGACCGTAGATCGCTGCTGGTGGTGATCGGACTTCTATTGTCCGCCGCATTGATCGGCAGCCTGGTGCAGACGGCGCAGTCGCTCATGATATTGCGCATCGAGGGCTTGCTGGATAATCGTGCGCAATCGGCGGTGTGGGACCGGATACTGCGGCTCCCGGCTTCCTTCTTCCAGCGGTTTCGAGTGGGTGATCTCGTCAATCGCTCAACCTCCATCAATCAGATGCGGGCACTGATGTCCACCTCTACGATGGCGGCAGCCACGCACAGCGTTTCGGGCTTGCTGTGTTTGGTGCTGATGTTCTATTACAACTGGCTGCTGGCTCTGGTCGGGGTCATCGTCTCCCTTATCTACGTGGCCGTGAATTATTTCCTGCGCCGCAGAATTGTTTTGGCCAACCGCGCGATACTGAAGTTGACCGGTGACCTTCAGGCGCTGGTGTTGCAGATTGTCTCCGGGATCAACCGCATCCGTCTTTCCGGCGCACAGAACCGGGTGTTCGCTCTTTGGGCCGAACCGTATGCCAAGCTGGCCACGCAAAATATCCGGCAGAACGATCTCATCAACGTCACCGGCGCCATCGGCAAGGCCATGGGATCGATTCCCCTGGCGTCCATTCTTTTGGTACTGGGTCTGGATAGCGGCATTTTTTTCGCCATGTTCGAGACTCCGCAAAGCTGGGCAGGCGTCAACGGCTCAACATTGCTCCACGCCTTTCCGCCCAGCACATTCGTGACGTTCTACACAGCCTTTGGCCAATTCGTTACTGCATTGACTGGCCTCACCACCGCGGCGCTGTCTCTCGTCCAAATCGGCCCTCTTTACGAGCGCATGGCTCCTATCGTCAAGGAAGTGCAGGAAGACGAGCATAGCGACGCCGGCGAAACCTTGACCGAGCCGCTGCATGGCCGAATCGAGTTGGCGGGCGTGAGTTTCCGTTATGCGCCGGAGTACCCTCTGGTGCTGCACGATGTGTCTTTCAGTGTCGAGCCGGGTCAGTTCGTTGCAGTGGTCGGTCACTCGGGTGCGGGAAAGTCGAGCATCGTTCGTTTGCTGCTGGGATTCGAACGTCCTGAAGCGGGCACGGTGCTCTACGACGGCCGTGACCTCACTGGATTGCCGGTGCGTGAGGTGCGTCGCAATCTGGGAGTGGTCCTGCAGGATGGTCGAGTGATGTCCGGTTCGCTTTTTCAGAACATCGCCATGGGTGTCCCGCTGACCGCGGAACAGGTCTGGCGCGCGGCGGAACAGGCCGGTATCGCCGATGACATCCGGTCGTTGCCCATGGGGATGGAAACCTTCATCAATGATGGCGGAGCTGTCCTATCCGGTGGACAGCGCCAGCGATTGATGATCGCGCGCGCGCTGGCTCGCAGCCCGCGTTTGCTGATTTTGGACGAAGCCACTTCCGCGTTGGACAACAGGACTCAGGCCGTTATCACGCGGGCGATCGATGCTCTGAATATTACCCGCGTGGTTATTGCGCACCGCCTCAGTACCATCATCAATGCGGACAAGATCGTGGTGCTTACAAATGGGCGCGTGGTCGAACAGGGAACATATGACGAGCTGATGCTGCTGGATGGCCCCTTTGCCGCATTGGCGCGACGTCAATTGCGAAGCTGATAGGGAAGCGTGACTCGAAGGCTCATAAGTTCGAGTTCAAGAAAGCCAGCGGAATCCCTGGGCCGTTCGGCAAGCACGCTAAAACGTGACGCACTTCACAGATTCCCTCCGCTGTAGCCGTGTACTCTGTCACTTCTTTGCAACAGCGGCTGCACCACGCAGATTTTTCCATGGCTACCATACTCCTCACTGGGTTATCCGCATCGGGCAAGACAACCCTCGCACGTGCGCAGTCCTCCGCGCTCCGACAGCCCACGACTTTGCATCCACCGCACCAGCTCGCGTCGCGCCGGTGCGGTCACCACTTTTTTCGTAACGCTTCCCGCGTCACCTCGTTTTCGAGCATCGACTCGGCGAGCAGCTTCTTCAGTCGGCCGTTCTCCGCTTCCAACGTCTTCAAACGCTTGGCGTCCGATACGTCCATGCCGCCAAACTTGCTACGCCAGAGGTAGTAGCTGGCCTCCGAGAAGCTGTGCCTACGGCACAGCTCCTTGATCGGCACCCCCGCTTCCGCTTCCCGCAGAAAGCCAATGATCTGCTCTTCCGAATATCGCTTCTTCACGTCCAATCTCCTTGCTCATGGAATTGGACTCCAAATGCCACTGCTACTCAATTCCGGGGGGACGTCGTCGAACGAACAGTTCACTAGCATCACAACAATGCTCCTGCCTGAAACTGGCACCGGAGTGCTTCAAACAATCCCTCGGTTGTCAGGCAGCCCGCTTTAGCGCTTCGACAAAGGATGGTTCTTAAAGAAAGCAAACATTCCCATGCCATCGTCGTTTCCGGAACTGTCGACATGAACCATCCACTGGCTCGGCCATCGCTCATGATTCATCCCGCCAGTGGCCATGCCCGTGGTCGTTTCATAGACATCTGGATACGGGCCGTCTGCATTGACGTTGGAACCGCAGGTGAGGTCATACGTGCCTGACTGCACTCGAACCTGATTCAACTGCATCGAGGTCGACGATCCCTGCCACTGAATGTTGACGTCTTCAATGTCCTGGTTGCCATTCCTTGTGAGTCGCTGATGGAAATCGCTCACATTGGGGGCTGTACCGCCGACATCACAGTAATTGTGGATGTGATATGCGGGGGTATTTGGCGAAAGCAGTTTCATGCGTGGCGGAGTAAAAGTAAGAAGTGTTGATTCAAACGCCGGCACTTGACTCACGGGCTGTGTATCCAAGGAAGGAAACCGAGAGACCGGAATCTGCTCGCAAGGATCGTTGTGCACGGCATAGGGATCGGACGCGGAGTAAAGCCCCAGGGCGGCAATGTTCTTCCGATTGAGACCATACATCCAACCTAGGGAACCGCCGTTTGACCAGCCCACAATATAGATGCGCCGCCGATCGATCTTCGGGACACTTATGATTTCCCCGTTGCGGGTGACGGTCATCGTCTTTTTCAATTCTTCGTCGATGAAGTGGTCGAGGGCAACCACATCCAGATTCGCAAGCGGATCAACGGTCGTATACGGTAAACGACGCACGTCCCTGTTCCAGGTATCCCAACCGGTATTCACCAGGTCGTGGTTTTCGGAATCCTGCGCATAATTGGCTTGGTCGACCATTGGCAATCCAGTCAATGGGTTCAGGGCAATCAAATCGCTGCCGTAGGTGTTATCGCTGCGGTAATAGTGATAGGTGATTCGCCCTTGCGGGGCCAGAAGGATAAAGCCTGGCTGTCCCGGCTTGATGAGGTTGGGAGCGTTGATGTATTGGAGCAGCGTAGGTGTCCCCCAAGGCGGTACGTCACCATCGAGAATGTCGGGCGACAGCTTGGAAGGATGCAGAAAGATGATCAGCGGCAGTGAGGCGGTGACTTGCTGCGACCCTGCCGGCGGAACTGGTGCCCACTCACAGCCGTCGCGCAGATAATGCGAGGCGCGGCCCGTCCTCGGAATGTTGTTGTAGTGATCGTATTGCGTAAACGCCAGCCCCAACACGGGGTCACTCAACAAGGTTCCGGTCGCAAGAATGTTGCCGTCAGCATCCTTTATCGATTGGCAATTGGTTTGCGGATCGAGCGCAGGTAATACCGGGGCGGGAGCGTTGGGGTACTGCCCGTAGGTCGCTGCGGGGTAATCACCAAAGCGCGTGCAACCGGGCAAAACTGGTTTTGGCAATAATTGCGGTGACTGCGCCATTGTCGCAGTTACTGCAAAAATACCTGCCACAGCCAGCCCTCCACCTCGCATCCGCAATGCTCTTTGCATATTTGAACCTTGTGCGGGTCCGGAGAACTCGACCACTCGATGTTCTAATTTTGTTCCGGTCCCGAAATATCAGCGGCCCCCATCCTTTATGAGATCGTAGCTATTTTGTCTGTCGAAGAATATAAAAATTAATTACTATTGCGTTTCCAAGTGCGTCTCCAACGACCATTGTTGAAAAAGTGGCCATCCTTGGCGTGCTTCTTCCTTGAGCCATCCTGGCTCTGTCCGGTTCTGGGAGAACAGAACCCGGACGCGCCGGCATTCCGTTGCCGACGCACCAACCTCAATCAGCCTACGACGCTCATTTCCTCATCCATATGCGGTAGTTTCGAGCAGCTCTTCAGCGGCAGTCAGCAGGCGCTCCTGCGCCGCGATCACATCCCGCAACAGCGGATCGACAGGAGCCAGAACATCAAATCGCGGCATAGAAGCCGTGTTATGTGCAATCCGCTGCATGTGTTCGAAAATAAGCTGGCTTCTCTTGACGAATTTATCGAATGTCATAGGGTTAGCTCCGATCGTTTTGATTTGAGCGAGTGGGCACCGTCACACGGAGCGGAACTGAGCGCTATCGCGCACTTGCCCCGAATCCTCGGTGCGCTGCGGGTGTCGCCGCCGCGCCGTGGTTTCCAAACGATTGCGATGGCGCATCGGCGCCAATTCGTACTCATTACCCCTCGAGGGTCCATCGGCGAGTAGCATCGCCGCGCGCGAACCAGCTTCCATAATTCGGTATCCTTCATTCCTTGCACATTGGCGTTGCGGAAGATATTTGCAGCATGCGTACCAGAATGCCGCGCCGACGTGAACGAAAAAAATATTGGTGAAATCAGCGGGATAGAAAATACATTCGTCGCCATGACGATGCGCAGCGACATTTTCAGACTTGCCGATATAAAAATTGCCGGCAAGAATTCCCGGACTCTTTTCACATAATGCAGACGAAGGTCGCGACTACGACACTCGCTTTCACATGGGATCAATAGAGAAAGTTTCGAGCCTGAGGGCTAGTCTGAACACCAGCACTTGCAAGTTTCAATGGCGCGACCGACCCGGCAGCTCAACTCGTATGCCGACGTCCCGATGGATGCGGAGTGGGAAGCAATCAAATCTTTGTTCCCTCGCCGTGCGGCCACTGGGCGTCCGCGAGCACGACGTGTCAGAGAAAATGATCTACATCGCCGTGGAACGCCTGCTTTTCAAGCGGCTTCGGAGAGGCTAAGCATTTTCAAACAGGCACGGCACATAGCGTATCAATGCAGACAGCATGTGACGTTTGCCTAGAAGAGGCCAGAATCGAACGACATTAGTACGGCGTAAGTCGAGCGATGAATGCGCGTTGGTCCCAGACGCTGAAATAGATCCGTCTTTTGGAGCCGGTCGATCACTTGACTCTTAAATTCAGCCAAGTGCAGCCGGCTGCCGACACGTGTGAGTTCCCGCTCAAAATTATCAAGCATGTCCAGACTGCTGGCATCGATGTAACCGATCCCCGACAGGATCAGGACCACGTCGGTGGCTTTTGGATAATCAGCGACGAGGCGTTGCAACTCTGTCTCGACTCGCGGGGTATTGGCGAAATATAGGTTCTCGTCGATGCGGATCATCAGCAAATGCTCGTAAGTGACTACGTCATTCCGGCGCACGCTGCGGAAATGTTGAGTGCCTGGCACCAGGCCGACGACCAGAATATTGGGGCGACTCGTCCGATATAGGAAGAGTGACGCGGCGAAGCCGGCGCCGATCAGCAGGCCCATCTCGACGCCGAAGATCAGCACACAGGCAATGGTCAGCGCTTGCGCGGCGCCGTCGCCGCGATCATAGCGCCAGGTTTCCTTGATCGAGCGAAAATCGATGAGCCTCGATACCGCCAGGATGATGATCGCTGCGAGCACTGCCCGTGGCAGTGCGTGTAGAAGACCGGTCAGTGAGACGACGCAGACGGTAACCCAGGCCGCGGCGATGAGGCCGGAGAGCTGAGTACGCGCTCCCGCTTCGAAATTGACCACGGATTTGGAGAAACTTCCGGCCACGGGCATGCCACCAAAGGCCACGACTGCCATATTGGTTAAACCCAAAGCCACTAACTCTCGATCTGGATTGATGCGCTCGCGCCGCCGGAAAGCAAGTGCTTTGGCCACCGACAGCGATTCGATATAGCCAATAAGGGCGATCAGAATGGTATCCGGAGCCAAGCGGCGCCAATCAACACCACTCGGCATTGATAAATGCAGCGAAGGAAGCGCTTGAGGAATGGCACCTACCACCGGCACGCCGTAGCGCTGTGCCAACCCGAATCCCAGCGAGAGCACCGTGAATACGAACACGATCAGCAACGGAGAGATGCGGCCGATCTGCTCGCCTGCTTGCGGTTTCCAACCGAAGCGGCGCGCAATGATCGAGCCAATGTCGCGCGCGAGCCAAAGACAGCCAATCGCACTGACACCGCAAACGGCGGTGACCAGTTGAAATTTGGGTAGCCCGACAATCAGCGACCACATGCTGGCAACCGGCGAAGCATCACGTGGCACGGGAATGCCAAGCAGGGTTCCGGTTTGCGTGATGATGATGTAAAGGACAGCACCCGTAGTGAATCCGGAAAGAACTGGATTGCTGATGAAATGAGTCAGCCAGCCAAGCCGCAAAATTCCCAAGCCAAGCAGCAGCGCGCCGCTACCCAAGCCGATCATCAGCGCGCCCGCAACCTGGACATTCGATTCGGCGCCCGCCAATGGCGCCAACGCAGCGGCAACCATGACGGCTTGGACCGCTGCCGGCCCGATAATCACTGTTCGGCTCGAGCCCAGCAGCGCGTAAACCAGCGGCGCGATGATGGCGGCGTACAAACCCATTTGGGCCGGCAAGCCGGCCAGCAGCGCATAAGCGATCGCCTGCGGAATGATAAGGATCGCCGTACTCGAGCCTGCGATCGTGTCGGCCAAAAAATCGGCCCGTAAATGGCGACGAAGATCGTTGAACAGCGGTATGCGGTTAAGGAGCGAGGAGCGATTCAGCATTCGGGCGGCATCCGGAGTGTCTTTATGTCGACAACCAAGTATCGATTATGGAGAGTTGTCGATGCTCGTTATATTTTGATTGATTGTCTTTTTTCGATTTTAACGTTAATTGTGACGCTCGCGTGTTGTCGAACATCATTACTTTAATTCAACAAAAAATGCTGTTGACATCGAATTTTCGGAAGTCATCGAGAAGTGGTCTCGCAACCGCGTCTTTGAATCGATCAAGGCATACTTGGTTTTTGCTTTCTTGTTTTCTGCGCCGCGGAGGCGAGACCGAGACTGATGGATTCTGATTCGTTATTCAGCCAATCAGAGGATGATCGGAGCGGCAGAGATGCTGCGGACCTCTCGTGGATGCGTCATGCCGTGGCACTGGCTGCACGCGCGGCGGTGAGCGGTGAAGTCCCCGTCGGCGCCGTGCTAGTGAGAGATGGCGAAATCCTCGGCGAGGGCTGGAACCGGCCCATTGGCGACCACGATCCCAGCGCTCATGCGGAAATGATTGCGTTGCGTCAGGCGGCGCAGAAAGTGGGCAATTATCGCTTGCCCGGGGCAACGCTGTACGTGACGCTGGAACCCTGCGTGATGTGCGCCGGCGCGATCGTGCACGCGCGTATATCGCGGCTGGTGTTCGGAGCGCGTGATCCCAAGGCCGGCGCGGTTGAATCCGTCTACGACGTGATTGCGAAGCCGCGCCTCAACCATGTCGTCGAGTGGAGCGGGGGCGTGCTCGAAACGGAATGCGGCGACCTATTGCGTGCATTCTTTCGCGAACGCAGACAGCGGCAGGAGCCGCAGGATTAGCTGCTGCAGGGCCAGGGCGATTTCGCCAGCCACTCCGCGAGCGCATCAGGTGGCAGCGCGCGCGTCAGGTAGTAGCCCTGGGCCTCGTCGCAGCCCCAGTCACGCAGCGCTTCCAGAACTTCCTTGGTTTCGACGCCTTCGGCAGTCACGGTCAGTCCCAGGTCATGCGCAAGCATGATCGAGGCACGCACGATGGCTTGCGCAGAGCGATCGGGAAACGCCATCGCGAATGAGCGATCCAGCTTGATGGTATCGAGCGGCAGCCGCCCGAGATAGGCGAGCGCGGAATAGCCGGCCCCGAAGTCGTCGAGTGCCAGGCGGATACCCATGTCGCGAATGCTCTGTAGCGTGCTCAGGGTGTCTCCGCTGGTTTCCATCAGCGAACCTTCGCTGAGCTCCACGATCAGCCGCTGCGGTGGCAGGCCAGACGTCACTAATGCTTGCTCCAGGCGCTTGACCAGACTGTGATTAAGGTCCTGCGCGGTAAGGTTGAACGCAATGCTGAGTGGAAGGCCGTCGCGTTCCCAGGCCCGAGCTTGATCCACGACGACATCCAGTACCCATTTGGCGAGATCGTTGATCATGCGCGTGTGCTCGATCACGGGCAGGAACGCACCCGGTGCGAGCAAGCCACGCGTCGGATGACGCCAGCGCACCAGCGCCTCGGCGCCGATGACGCGGCCGCTCGGCAGATGCAGTTGCGGCTGGTAATGAAGAATCAGCTCGTCGCGACTGAGCAGTGCTTGCCGCATTTCCGACAGTACGGCAAGGTTTTCCGGTCGGAACTGGTCGAGCCCGGGGTCATAGATCAGCCATGGCCGGCGCGCGGTGTGTGCAGCGCGGACCGCGACGTGTGCGTACCGCAGCAATTGGGTCGCGTCGTTACCGTGTGTTGGGAACACCGTCATTCCGGCCACCGCTTCGATAGCCACGGGTACCTGGTCGATGGTGAAGTCGCCGTCGAGGCCGTCGAGCAGACGCTGCATTTCTGCTTCGAAGCCCTTGGCGGCGGCTGATTCTCGGACCAGCACCGCGAACTCATCGCCGCCGATGCGTGCCAGATAGGCATCGCGCGCGTTGGTTTGCAGCCGCTGTGCAACCAGATTGAGCGCCAGATCGCCGTTGTTATGGCCGAGAGTACCGTTGATCTGGCGAAAATTCGCAAGGTCGATGACGATCACGGCCAGCTTCTGGCCCTGCTCACGCTGCTGTTGCAACAGCTCGGCAAGGCGGCCCTGCAAGGCGGTGCGATTGGGCAGATCGGTCAACGGATCGGTGTAGGCGAGGCGGCGGATCGCTTCTTCCTGCCGTTTCTGGTGCGTGATGTCCTGGCACAGGTTCGCGTAAAGCGTTGGCGAAATGCGATTGCCGGCGATACGCACGACGCGTTCGCTGCCATCCGCATGGACAAAGCCGAACATGCCGGAGAGGGAGCCTTGGCTGCGATAGGCGCCGAGCAGCATCGGCAGTTTGGCGCGCAGATATTCGTCGGCAAGGTCACTGAGATTCATGCCGCGCAGCTGTTCGAGCGAATAACCGGTCAGTACGCCGCAGGCTGGATTGGCGTCGATGATCTGCAGATTATCGTTGGTCAGGAAGATCGCGTCGTGGGCACGCTCGAAGATCATCCGGTTGGTCTGTTCGGAGTGGGCGAGATCGGAAAACGTCTGTGATAACGTCAGTGTCACGCCGATCTGCGAGGCCAGCACGCGGCCGAATGCGAGCCAGTCGTCGCGCGAGATGTCGCGCGACGCCGACAGTAGTACGAAGGCGCCGAAATAGCGCTCACGCGACACCACCGGGAACAACAGCGCTGCCGCCGCCTGCGCTTCGTGCAGCAGGCGCTGTCCATCGACGTCAGCCGTCGCCGTTGCTGCCAGCGCGATCGGTTCGCGGAATGCCGCCAGTCGTTCAAACAGCTGCGGCGCCCCGAACAGGGATTGCGCTGACGCCAGTATGCGATCACAACCAATCTGTGCGTCGAGATGCGGACGACCTTCGCTGTCGGACAGATAAAGCAGGCCGCGCGAAAGTCCCGCGCTGTCGAGACACGGCGTCAGAATGCTGGCGAGATTGATCGAGGCGTCGCGATTGCGGCTCAGCGTTTCGGAAATCGCGCTGACCTGCTGCAACAGCGCACCCTGTACGGCGCTGCGCTGCATCGCCGCACGGTTCAGGGTTGCCTGCCGTTCGAGCTGATGCATCATCCGCGAAACATGCTCTCCCTGCATCTCGCCGTCGCTGGCCGAAGGGGCGGGCGCCGGTTGTGTGATTGCTTTGTCGATGGTCGCCAGCAACTGTTCGAACGGATCGTCACGGGTCAGGTAGGCGCTGGCGCCGCAGCGCAGCGCCAAATGCTCATCTTCCTGCGTTAGATAATTTCCACTGATGAGAACCACCGGGACGTTGTTGATCAGCGGATCAGTGCGCAAACTGCGGCAGAGCGTAAATCCGTCCATATGCGGCATCAGTACATCGGTGAGCACCATATCCGGCTTCTCGGCACGCCCCATTTCGATTGCCTCGGGACCGGATTCGGCACAGCGCACAGAATGTCCGGCGCGCTCCAGCATCAGGCGTAGTGCTTTTTGCTGCATGGGATCGTCATCGACCAGCAAGATACGGCGTTGCGTGACGAATTGATGCTTTACATCCTGGTGTGAAAGATATTTGCGTACAGCCTGCAACAGCTGCGACACCTCGAACGGCTTAATCAGGAAACCGACGAAATCGGCGCCGGCATAGCGCGCTTCATCAGTTCTCGACACGAAACCCGTGCAGGCGATCACCGGCACGCTGCTACCGTTCGGCACCAGGCGCATTTGCGCCAGCAGCTGATCGCCGTTGATATCGGGGAGAACCAGATCCATCAATATCAGATCCGGTCGGCACTTGGACAAGTGCGCAAGCGCAGTCTGGCCATTCTCTGATACCAGCACTTCATATCCGGCATCGGTTAGCGCGATGCGCACCATCTTCTGGGTGATCGGATTGTCTTCGATGACCAGAATTGTCGCGAGAGGCGAGTTAGGTTCCATGGGGTTTGTTCGGACGACCGAGAGAGGACCGTTCATACAAATTGCCGATTGATGACCGAGCTACTGAAAATTACTGATTTTCGCCCGCAGTATTCGGAGGATGTAATGGATGAGATTGACGGATCAGGTATTGAGCGATCTGAGTCGTGAAATTACGAGTATCGATCGGCTTCGAGATGTAACCTGCGCAACCGCTGGCAATCGCGCGTTCATCATCGCCTTTCATCGCGTACGCAGTGAGCGCGATGATGGGCACATCGCGGAATTCGGATCGGGCTTTCAGCTGCCGGGTCAGCGTCAGGCCGTCCATGCCGGGAAGCTGAATATCCATGAGGATCAGCTGCGGCCGTAGAGTGTTCAGCAGGTCCAGCGCATGTTCAGCGTCGGTGGCGGTGTGCACGTTGTAGCCAGACGTCGTCAGCAGGACGCGCGCCAGCTTTAGGTTCACCGGGTTGTCATCGACGATCAGGATGGCCGTGCCGGCGTTCATGAAATTGTCTCTCGGGATGTGGTCTTTGGGGACGCGTGATCGCCAAAATTGATCGAGCTGCCTCCCAGTACGCTGCGCAGTTCCGCGAGCAGGGATTGGCCGGCGTCCACGCCTTTGCGTGTGACCATGCGCGCGACTTCCAGCAAGCGCGCGGTATCGTCCCGATGCAGCTGCAGGTCAGTGCAGACGAATACCGGGAGATTGCCGCCACCCGGCGCGTCGCGCAGCTGCGCGAGGAATTTAAAGCCTTCGTCACCGGTGGCGCCGACGGCGAGCAGATCGACGATCAGCGCGTCGGGCCGGACCTGCTCGACGATGCGCAGTGCTTCCGAACTGTCGGACGTACAGAACATTTCGTAGTGGTCCTCGCTGAGTGTCGCCGCGATTGCTTTTAACGTAAGCGGATCTTTATCGAGCACAACTATTTTTCTGACCGGCGGTACCACCACGCCGGCGCGCCGCAGGGCGCCGAGGATTTCGTCATCGTTTGCCGGCTTGACCAAGTAGTCACGGATCGCGAAAGCGCTGCCCGCCGCGCGATCAGCGACAACCGAGAGCACCACGATAGGTGTGGCTCGGTTCGGCCCATTGGTGCGGATCATGCGCAGCAACTCCCAGCCGGTGGTGTCCGGCAGCAGCAGATCGAGCGTGATGGCGGAATAAACGCGCTCGCGGCAGAGCGCCAGTGCTTGCGCCCCGGTTTCGGCAGCATCGACCTGATAGCCGGCATCGCTGAGGATGCGGATCACCCATGCGCTATCACGGGCGTCGTCGTCAACCACAAGTACCCGAATGCCCGTATCGGGGGCAGCTTGCTCGCGTAGAGGCCGCGGTGCGGGCGGCGTGTTGCTATTCACCGGCTGGCGAGGCAGAACTGCATAAAACCGGCTGCCCCGGCCAGGTTCGCTGTCGACGCCGACACGGCCGCTCTGCGCTTCAACGATGCGCCGGATCAGGGCCAGACCGAGGCCAGTGCCCTGGTGGCGTTTCGTGAACGACGCATCGAGTTGTTGAAATTCGACGAACAGTTTGGACAGATCTTCAGCCTTGATGCCGATACCGCTGTCCTCGACCTCAACCCGGAAGAAAGCTGAATTTTCCGTCACAGCACGGATCACGATGCGGCCACCATCGTCGGTGAATTTGATGGCATTCGAAAGGTAGTTGTACAAAATCTGCTTAAGTTTGGCCGGATCGATGATGATGTCGGTGAGTTGCGGATCAATGCCTATTTCCATTTTCAAGTGCTTGCGCGCGATCAGCGTGCGAACGACATCCCGCACTTCGCCGATGACCTTCTCGAGCTTCACGGGTTCTGGCCGGAATTCCATGCGGCCGGCCTCAACCTTGGCGAGATCGAGTACGTCGTTGATTAACTGCAGCAGATGGCGCGCACTGGTGAGAATGTCGCCGATATATTCTTTGTGGTCGTTCGAGAGTGGACCGACGCGACCGTCGTGCATGATCTCGGCGAAGCCGATGATCGCGTTCATCGGCGTCCGCAGTTCATGCGACATATTGGCGAGAAATTCACTCTTGAGGCGATTGGTCTCTTGCGAGCGTCGGTACTGCTCCATGATCTCCTCATTCTTGCGAGTGATCTGTTCCTCCAGATTTTTTTGGGCAGTGACGTCCTTGGAGATCACGAGATAGCCGACCGGTACGCTGTTGTCATCGCGTCGCAGCGTGACTGAAACCGACGCGGGGAAACGCGAACCATCCTTGCGCACGCGTTCGAAACGGCCCTCTGCTTTGCCCGTAGCGAGTACGTTGTCGAACAGGCGCTGCACGGCACCCGATGCAATATCCTCCGGTGTGTGCAGGATCGTCGAACGCTTGCGAATCATTTCCTCTTTCGTATAGCCGTAAAGGCGGCGCGCCCCTTCATTCCACGTGACGATGGAACCGTCCAGATTCTTTCCGATGATGGAATATTCGATCGAGCTGTCGAGAATGTTGTTGAGTAACGTCGTCGTGTCGCGCAACTCCGCATTGCGCACTTTCAATTCACGTTCGAGCTGCTTCTGGCGTGTCATGTCGCGCACTTGTGCGGCAATGAACGTCCTATCGCCATCTTTGACCGCAAGCAGCATGACATCGATAGGAAATTCGCTACCGCTCTTATGGCGGCCCGACAGATCAATGCCCGTGCCTATAAATCTTGGTTCGGGCCTGCTCGAATATTCCGCGCGATGGCGCGCATGCGCATCACGAAAGCGCTCAGGAACGAGAATTTCGAGCGGACGCCCGATGAGCTCCGGCGGCGCATAGCCGAACAGCTGTTCGGTGGCGGGATTGGCGTAGTTGATCGTGCCGTCGGGATCGACGAGGAGAATGGCGTCCGGTGCGAATTCTACGATTTTTGCCAGCGGAACTTCCGGCACCCTGCCAGATACAGCTGTCGTTGCCATTTAGGCCGCTCCCTGACTTATCTGTCCCTGCGTTCACGCTCCTCAACGCACCCTACAAGTCTACCTAATTATGTAGGGAGCTGACTACATATTTTGGCAAAAGTATTGCGAGACGTTTGTCCGGTTCATTTTCCTGATAACTTTTAAGCGAGAGTTGCTCTACCGCCGCTTCAGGAATATGGGTCCCAGCGCGAACAACTAATGACAAACACCGCCACTGACAGCCTGTCCTTGCACACGATCGACGGCGTCGAATTACGCCTGCCGATCGCTGGTGTCGGCGCGCGCAGCTATGCGTTCGTCATTGACTGGCATATCCGCGCGCTCGCTGCCGCAATCTGGGCGATCGGAGGGTTGGTGGCGTTGCGTTATTTTGGTCTCCGCGGCCGTGAGTTCGGATTCATGCAGTTCGGCGTCGCATTGCCGACCGCGCTAATCTATTTCGGTTATCACCCGTTGCTGGAAACCGTCCAGGGTGGCTTGACGCCGGGGAAGCGCATGGCCGGTCTGCGTATCGTTGCGCAAAATGGTGGCGTGCCGAGCGTCGGCGCGCTGTTGATCCGCAACATATTCCGGATGATCGATAGTCTGCCGGTCTGCTACGGGCTTGCGCTGGTCATGATGCTCATGTCGTCGCGGCAGTCGCGGTTAGGTGATCTTGCCGCCGGCACGCTGGTGGTCTTCGATGCGACAGCAAAGAAGAAATTACTGAGCACGGATGCGTTGCTCTCAAACGACCGTGTATCTCCACAGGTGCTGCTGCTTGCCGACGAATTGCTGCAACGCTGGCCCGAGCTGCTGCCAGAGCAACGCGCTGTGCTTGGGCGCAGGCTGCTCGAGCGCGCTGGCCACGCTGTTGTCCCTTCCAACGATGAGGATCTGCGCGTTGCGGTGCAGGCATTGCATGGGGGGCGTCGATGACACCGGTGGCGCTGCGGCGCTGGCTGGATTCCCGTCGTGCCGACTGGGGGCGCATCGAAACCGTACTGCACGAACCACATCGTCGGTTCGGCGACGAAGCAACAGCGGCACGCATGGTCCAAGACTATCGCGCGCTGGCGCACGATCTCGCCATCGCGCGCCGCGAACTGCCCGGCACCGATCTGGTCGCGCGACTCGAAACCTCACTGCGGCAGGCGCATTTGCTGTTGCATCGTGATTACGAGCCCTTGCGCGAGCGGCTCGCGCGGCTTTACGGGATCGAAATTCCGGATGTATTCCGGCGCCTGCGGGCACCGTTGTTGGCGGTCACGCTGATCTTTTGCGGATCGGCGCTGGCGTCGTGGCTGCTGGTGTCACGCTTCCCGGAACTGGCATCGCTATTCGCGTCCGAACGGATGATCGAGCATGTCGAGGGTGGTCGATTGTGGACCGATGGCCTGCTCAACGTGGTGCCGTCATCGATGCTGTCAGTCCGCATCATCGCAAACAACGTCACGGTCGCGCTGATGACTTTTGTGTTCGGCGCGCTGTACGGCATTGGCACCCTATACATGGTCATGCTTAACGGTGCGATGCTCGGCTGCGCATTTGCGATTACGGCGCGTTACCAACTGGCTGGCGATCTGTTCCGATTCATCGTTGCACATGGCGTTGTCGAACTGTCCGTTATCTTGTTGGCCGCCGCTGCGGGCGTCAGCCTCGGCGAGGCGCTGGCGCGACCGGGACAGCGCAGCCGTGCCGAAGCATTCCGTGCGGCAGTCGCGGATGCGGGCAAGCTGCTCGCGGTGGTCGTGCCGTTTCTCGGCCTTGCCGGTCTCATCGAGGGTTTCGTGTCGCCGGCGGATATTTACGGTGTGCCGGCGCGGATGCTGGTTGGCGCGATGAGTGGATTGTTGCTGTGGGCGGTGCTGAGCGGCCGCGCATGGCGCCGTGACGGTCACGTTCAGATCGTGCGTCGGGCGCGCAGCGACTCGTAGCGCGACAGCAGCCGCGCATCGGTTTCTTGCGGAGGCGTCTGTACGACGATGCAACCCATGCGCCGCAGCGTGCGCGCCTGCAACTCCGCAGCGTCTATCGACTGTGCGGCCGCGAGTGCGATGTATGGGTCTTTCCACGAGCGTGGCTCGCGCTCGGCGAGCGCCACGACGTCGCGATCAACCAGGCCCGCGAATAGCGGCAAGTGGCGCGGCACCAGCAATTGCGCGCACCTTTGAAGCGGCTCCGCGCTGGCGCCGGTATCGACATCAGTGAACCACAGTGCCAGCGCCCGGTGCGGACAATGGCGACGTAGCGCGAGCGCCGCAGACAGCGGATCGGCATCGTCGGCCTGTGCGGCAAGCGCCGCCAGTTCGTGTCGCAGCCGCCGCAGTCCTGCGAGTCCCGCTGTGGGAGTCAACATGGCGCACACGCCGCGACCGTTGTAGACGATCAAGCCGACGCGATCACCGAACGTGCAGGCGCGTTGTGCCAGCCGTGCGCTCGCATTGGCTGCATGATGCAACCGCGTCAGGCTGCCGATCTGCTGCCGTCCGGCGCGACCGGCGTCGATGATGATCATGAGATCGAGTTGTTGCTCCTGCACGAATTCCCGCACCAGCGGACGTCCGCGCCGCGCCGATGCCTTCCACGCCAGCGCACGCATGGGATCGCTGGTGGTGTAGTCGCGCAGGCCGAGCAGTTCGGTGCCGGCGCCGCGTGCGCGCATCGGCACTGCCATGCCGGACCGGCGTCCGGCAAGAGGATTGTCATTGTTTAGGAGATCAGGCTCAACACGCGGAGCGCTAAGCGTGCATGGCAGACGACGCGACCACCATACGAGCCCGAAGCCGCCAAGGAGTCGCAGTTGCAGTACCGGGTTCCGCAGTGCGCCGAGCTGTGTCGGCGTCCACGATTGCGTCAGTTCGCAGCCCTGACGATCAATAAAGATGCGCTGGTGTTGCGGTTGCACGTCGACGCCGGATGGCGGAATCAGAAATACATCCGCAGTTAGCGGACGTACATCGCGTGTGCTTAAGGTGATGCTTGCCAACGCCGGGCGGCCCAGCCGCAGCGGGTTCGGGATATTCCATTGAGTCTCGATGCGCCACAGATGTGTCCACCAACCTTCAAGCGCGATCGCCAGCACCCATAGTGCGGCGAGTGCTCGCCATGCGGCGCCGTCACCATCCGGCAGCCACTGCGACACGACGCCGAGCAGCAGCACGCCGGCAGCCAGCCAGAGGCCGCGTCGCGACAGATTCATGATGGCGTGTCGCCACGCGGGATGGGGACGCTGGCGACAATTGCCGCGCACAGCTGCTCGCTACTCTCACCTTCGAGCAACGCGTCCGGTGTCGGCTGCAGACGATGTTCGACGACTGATGCGACGACCCGCTTGACATGATCCGGAGTGACGTAGGCAGCGCCGTCGATCGCTGCCGCCGCGCGTGCGCAACGCATGAGTGCAAGCGCGCCGCGCGTGGATAGACCAAACGCTATTTTCGGATGCGCGCGACTGGCGGCTGCGATGCCGGTCACATATTGGTATAGCGCTTCTGAAACGTGCAGGTCTGCTGCTTGCACGCGCGCGGCGGTGAGTTGGTCGGCGGCCAGCGGTGTCAGCTCGGCGACGCGCGTTTCGCGCGCGCGGTCGCCACGATCGTAGGCGCGCAGAACCTCCACTTCGATGGCCGGCGCGGGATTCTGTATGCATACGCGCATCAAGAAGCGATCAAGTTGCGATTCCGGCAGTGGGAAAGTGCCTTCGAATTCGTGCGGATTCTGGGTCGCGACGACCAGAAAGTCCGACGGTAACGTATGGCGCTCCCGATCGACGGTGATCGTGCGTTCTTCCATCGCCTCCAGCAGTGCTGATTGGGTTTTAGGGCCTGTGCGGTTGAGCTCATCGACCAGAACCACGTCCGCGAACAACGGGCCCGGCAGCCACTCGAAGCGGCCGCTGTCAGCGCGCCAGATGTTAACGCCGGTGAGGTCGGCCGGCATCAGATCCGGTGTGCACTGCACGCGCTGGAAGCTGCCGCCAAGTAACTGCGCGAAACAGCGTGCAAGTAATGTCTTGCCGACGCCGGGCGGACCTTCGAGTAGCACGTGGCCGCGTGCGATCAGCGTGATGGCCAGATCCTCGACGAGGCGGCCGGCGCCGAAGACAATGCCGCCGATATTCTTTTCGAGATGCCGAATCAGTTCCTGCGCGGGAGTGCTCACTGAAGTTGTTTCCTGATTTGTTGCAGACAACGGAGAAAGGGACGCAGATCGCGGTTGCGGTATTCGCGCAGACGCATGTTTTCCTTGCGCAGACTAGTGACTAATTTGGGATCGACACTATGACGCGACGCGATCAGTTCCCAGACGGATGCGTTATCGGGCGCCTGTCGGTTGTGCCTTCGCAGATCTCGCTGCAGGCGTTGCAGCAGAGCGTCCGCGCTGGCGGCCGCACCCAGCTCGCGCGCCAGAAAGGTGCCGACGCTTTCGACGAATTGCGCCGGAGTGATGCCGGTCATCGGCCGCGACGGCGGCATGTAGCGGTTGCTGTAACCCAGCAGATATAGCAGCCAGATCGTGAACAGCAGCGCGAGGCTGGCGTGCAGGCGCCTGTCGCGGAAAAGCGCGGCGGGATCGTATAGCGCCGAGTCACCCTGATGCATGTCGTCGAAAATCACCGCACCGCCCGTTGCGACCGATATGCCCACGATATTGGCCAGTAAGCGCGCGTTGCCGGCGACGCCGAGGTTGCGATTGGCGAACAATTGCGGATAGCTGCTCACCCACACGCGGCCACGGCCGACGCGGAATTGCCACAGCGCCGCGCGGCCGCGCGCGGTGTCGCAGAGCCATTCAAAACTGATGTGATCGCTATTGGTCCGATAATCGAGAATCCACTGCCCTGGTAAAGACCCTCCGTCTTCCGGCAGCACGCGCACTTCGCGCACCCCGATTACCGGCGGAGCATCAACGTCGTCGGGATGCGGCCGTAGCACCGCAGTTGCGCCGGGACGGGCTACGTCAGTAGCCGGCCGCTGATCCGCGCAAATGACGTCGGCCGCATCCTTCTTGCCGGCGAGTCGGCTCACGATATCGAATTGCTGAAGCATTGAACCAACGCTGGCCTGCCGTGCCCACTCCGGTCGGCTGGCGAAGGCTTCCAGCAGCAGTACGTCGTTGCCGCGACGTAGCCAGGTTTCGAGCGTGTGGCGCTCGCGCGAATGCAAATCGTGAACCATCGGCTCCGATACGATCAGCAGATTGCCGCTGCGCGTCGGGCTCAGCGTCGGCAGTTCGGTGTAGCGCTCATGCAGCGATTGCACGGCGATGCCGGATTGGGCAAGCCAGCGCGCGGCGCCCGCCAAGCCGTTATCGCCGGTGTCGCGACTGGTGGGACGCGATTGTGAATCCGCTTGCATGGGGGCGTGCGAGAACAGTAGACCCGTCGCGATCAGCAGCGCCAGGAGTGCGCCGAACAGGGTGGAGAGGCGATCGTTCACAGACGTGGATCGGGAGCGGATTCCGCGAGCGCGACGGCCAGCAGGCGCGCAGTGCTGACGCTTTCTTCGCGTGGCGCTACGTCGCCGTAGACGACAGGCTCAATGCAATCGATGAAACGCAAGAACTCATCGGTCTTCGTCGGTGACAGCTGCCGGGCGAGTTCACGGTTCGTCATCGTAGTATCCGCTGGCAGCGCACCGCGTGTCGCGAGTGCGCGCAGTAGCCAGCGCAGCAGCGCACCCGGACGCGCGGCGAGGGGCAGGCGATCGATGTCGTCGAGCGACAATGCGGTTTCCAGCGTGGTGATTCCCGGATCGGCAGATTGAGCGGGCGTGGCTGCCACGGCGCGGCGGCGTAGCACGCGGCTCGCGCGTAGTTCGATCACAATCAGCGCGATCAGAAGGACGACCAGCAGTGCGAAAAGACTCCAGAACGTGATGTGTGCGGCTGACGGCGGGATGTGTTTCATCCATTCGGCGAGTTTTCGCATCCATGCGGGTTCGGTGGTGTTGTGGTCAGGTCGCTGTTGCAGCCAGCGCAGGATCCGCTCCCATAGGCTCAGTGGCCGCGCGTCGCGTTCTTCGCGAATCTGTTTCAGCAACGATGGAAGGGTTGCCAGGTCGGGGAGTGCGGCAGTGACCTCTTGCGGTGATGGCAAAGTGAGCGCGAGATCGCGCAAGCCCTCCGGGCCGCCGGCCATCACCCAGTTCGGCACCTTGGCGCTGCCGCCATAGGCGGCGAGCAGCCGCGCGCACGCGGGACTTTCATGCTGTTGCGCAAGCGTAGTTCCCGAAATTTCCTTGGCGCAAGCCTCGGCGTCGTTACGTGTCGGAGCAGCGCCCGCGACGCTTGCGACCAGGAAAAATGCCGGTGTGAGCGCGCATCGAAACGCTCTTTTCACGCAGCTTGTTCGATGCGCGCCGCGAGGTCTTCACCGCTCTTGCGTAGTTGCAGTTCGCGGTAGGTGACCAGTCCGATCGAGTAAATCAGCGGATTCAATACCGCGCCGGTGAAAAGCATCAGTACGGAGACCGCCACGGTGAACATTACGATTGCGTTCTGGCCGCCGCTGACCAGCACGATTCCCTTGAGGAAAGGCATCAACAGGCCGACGATCGCCACGAGTGCCATATAGACCGCTACGAAGATTAATATAGCGACCGTGCCGATCGTGGTAACCCGCCACCAGTGGCCGCGCACGAGTTCGCGGCTGCGCTGCAGTGATTCGGTGATGCCGGCGCCGTCGAGAACCACGCAGAATATGAACATACTCAAGCTGACCATCAGATAAAGTCCGGGAACGACCAGCAGCACCGTCCCGAGCATGATGACGAGCATGTAAGCCAACGATGCCAGGAACAAGGGAAATCCATAGCGCAATCCCCCGCTCAGCGCCGAGCCCAGGGTGAGCTGGTTCCGGTCTCGGAGAATGTCGTCGAGCCGGCGCAGTACCGCGATCAAGAAGAAGAACACTAGGATGTAGGCGACGAACTGAGTGAGGCCGGATGCCAGTCCGTAATGGTTGGTTTTTATGTCGCCACTGGCAATTCGTACCGCCAGCGGCGCCATGGATAGCACCGACCACATTAGCGTCAATGGCAGTACTCGCAGAAAAGCCTTCTGAAAAAGGCGAAAACCTTGATCCAGCACTTCCGCAATGGACAGCGGCCTACTGATCGCGATGCTCATGACGCCTGTTCCCCCGCATTGAAATTTCCCTGCGGAGAGTTTGCCGGATCGGCGGGACCGGCGCTATGAGTATCGCCAGTGCCGCCTTGCGCTTGCGGAAGACACGGGGATTCGCTCCAGCACAAGTCCTGGCGGCAGTCAGGCGCGCCCGAATACGAGCGCGCCGTCCTTGACATCGATCTTCACCGTGTCGCCTGCTCCGAAATGTCCGTCCAGAATCTGTCGTGCGAGTGGATTCTCGATCAGTGTCTGGATCGCACGCTTGAGCGGACGCGCGCCATAGATCGGGTCGTAGCCGGCCTCGGCAAGCTTGTCGAGGGCCGCTGGCGTGAACTCGATAGCGATGTTGCGCTCGACCAGCCGCTTGCGCAGGCTCGCGGTCTGGATTTCAGCGATACGCCGGATCTGCGCACCGCCGAGCGGATGGAATACCACCGCTTCGTCGATACGGTTGATGAACTCCGGCCGGAAGTGCTGGCCGACCACGGCCATCACGCCTTCCTTGATTGCCGAGTAATCGCCTTTGGTCGCCTCATTGCTCATCATGTCCTGGATGAGATTGGAGCCGAGGTTCGAGGTCATAACGACCACCGCATTGCGAAAATCCACCGTGCGGCCCTGGCCGTCGGTGAGGCGGCCGTCATCGAGTACTTGCAGCAGCACATTGAATACGTCCGGGTGTGCTTTTTCGACCTCGTCGAGCAGGATTACGGAATACGGGCGGCGGCGCACCGCTTCGGTCAAATAGCCACCTTCGTCGTAGCCGACATAACCTGGCGGCGCACCGATCAGGCGCGCGACGCTGTGGCGTTCCATGAACTCGCTCATGTCGATACGCACCATCGCTTCTTCGGAGTCGAACAGGAACGCCGCGAGCGCCTTGCACAATTCGGTCTTGCCGACGCCGGTCGGACCGAGGAACAGGAACGAGCCGATCGGCCGGTTCGGGTCGGACAGGCCGGCGCGCGACCGGCGGATGGCGTTGGCGACGGCGGCTACAGCCTCGCTCTGGCCGACGACGCGTTGGTGCAGCGCTTCTTCCATGCGCAGCAGTTTTTCGCGTTCGCCTTCCATGAGCTTGCTGACGGGAATGCCGGTCCAGCGCGAAACGATGTCGGCAATTTCCTCTTCGGTGACGTCGGTGCGCAGCAGTTCAAATTTCTGATGGGCGGTCTGACTGCTCGCCGCAAGCTTTTTTTCCAGGTCCGGAATCTTCCCGTACTGAAGTTCCGCCATGCGTGCGAGGTCGCCGGCGCGGCGCGCGGCTTCAAGCTCGACGCGTACGCGATCGAGTTCTTCCTTGACACCGGTGCTGCCGGCGACGGTGGCTTTTTCCGCTTTCCATTTCTCTTCGAGATCGGCGGTTTCGCGTTCGAGTTTATTAATCTCCTCTTCGAGCGCGGCGAGCGATTTCTTCGCACCCGGATCGTTTTCCTTCTTCAGCGCCTCACGCTCGATTTTGAGCTGGATCAGGCGGCGGTCGAGACGATCCAGCGCTTCCGGTTTGGAATCGATTTCGATGCGGATACGCGACGCTGCCTCGTCAACGAGGTCAATCGCCTTGTCGGGCAGATTGCGGTCGGTGATGTAGCGATGCGACAGTTTGGCTGCGGCAATGATGGCGCCGTCGGTGATGTCGACGCCGTGATGCACTTCGTAGCGCTCCTTGAGCCCACGCAGGATCGCGATGGTGTCCTCCACGCTGGGTTCGCCGACCAGTACTTTCTGGAAGCGGCGTTCCAGTGCCGCATCCTTTTCGATGTACTTGCGATATTCGTCGAGTGTGGTCGCGCCGATGCAACGCAGCTCACCGCGCGCGAGCGCCGGCTTCAACATGTTGCCGGCGTCCATTGCGCCTTCAGCTTTGCCGGCGCCGACCAGGGTGTGAATTTCGTCGATGAACAGGATGACATTGCCCTGCGACTTCGACAGATCGGTGAGCACGGCCTTCAGCCGCTCTTCGAATTCGCCGCGGAACTTGGCGCCGGCGATCAATGCGCCGAGATCAAGCGACAGCAGCCGCTTGTCTTTCAGACCTTCCGGCACTTCGCCATTGACGATGCGCTGTGCGAGGCCTTCGACGATGGCGGTTTTGCCGACGCCGGGCTCGCCGATCAGCGCGGGATTGTTTTTGGTTCGGCGCGACAGCACTTGAATCAGGCGGCGGATTTCTTCATCGCGACCAATGACGGGATCGAGCTTGCCGCTGCGCGCGCGTTCGGTGAGATCAATGGTGTAGCGCTCGAGCGCTTGGCGCTGCTCTTCCGCGCCGGCGGAATCGACCTTGCCTCCGCCGCGCACTTGTTCGACGGCTTTTTCGAGCAGCTCCTTGCGTGCGCCGGCATCGCGCATGGCTTTGCCCAGCGCGCCCTTATCGTCGAGTGCGGCGAGCAGGAACAACTCGGTGGAGATGAACTGATCCTTTTTCTGCTGGGCGAGCTTGTCGGTGAGATTCAGCAAGCGCGACAAATCCTGGCCGACCTGGACCTCGCCGGTGGCTTCCTTGAGTTTGGGTAAGGCATCGATCGCCGCGGAGAGCTTGTTACGCAGCGTGTTGATACTGACGCCAGCCTGTTCCAGCAGCGGCACGGTTGCGCTGCCTTCCTGGTCGAGCATGGCCTGCATCACATGCGCCGGCTCGATCTGTGGATTGTCGCGGCCCACGGCGAGACTCTGCGCCTCGGCCAGCGCCTGCTGGAAACGGCTCGTCAGCTTGTCCATACGCATATTGTCGCGCTCCGGGTATTTTTATCTTGATCGCTATTTGCGGTCTTATGCACCCGTTTCAAGCACTCGCGCCATGACTTAAGTCAAGTTACGGTCCGGTACGGCTAATCGCAGTCAATAACCCTTGCTTTTGAGTACACGTTCGATGGCGACAACCTTGCCGTCACGAAAACTCACGCGCACTTTGTCGCGCTCGATCTGTGGCGAGGGCGTCGGATAGAACGGTACGTAGAGCGGTGCATACATCACCGGGCCATAGGGACCGTTGACGATCATCATCGGCGCGACGAATGTGGGATCGTAGGCGAATGCGGCGTACCCGGGCGCGACCTCGATTTCGGTGTAATGCCAGATCGTCTCCTTGCCGCTGGCATCGGTGCGTTCCGTGATGCCGTCGGGATTGCCCATCGCCAGCCTGACAAAATCGGAAGTGAAGCCCAGCGCGACTTCACCCTTGCGGATCAGTGCCTGTTCCTCGGCGGATGCCTGACTAAAAATCTCCGGATGCTCGTTGATACGAGATTCCGGTGTTGCGCAGCTGCCGAGCAGGGCCAGCGCAATAGCCGCAACGATGTTTATCGAGGATTGGCGGATGTTCATCAGGTAACTTCCTTGCGTCCAGCAACGTCACTACCGCATGGTCGTTGACCGCCTTTTCTTCTAGGGGTTCCTCGTTCGGCGCCTTGTGGAAGTTGACGTCGCAGGCGGCTCCGCTTTCTCCACAACCGGTCTGGGCATGCCGCTGCCGGCGCGTCCATACTGGGTAATCATGGCGCGGTAAATCGCCAGCGTGGTGAACAGCACATTTTCCAGCGACGTCTGGAAGCCTTCCTGCACCCAGGTCGTGGCAATGCGCACGTTAGCGCCGATCAGTCCCGCCGAAAGCAAGTCGGGGTTGAGGCCACGTGGTTCCACGGACGGAAATAATGTGTTGATAAAACCACGCACCAGCTCCATGTAATCGCGTGTGATTTCGTTGGTCAGCTGATTGATGGTGTAGCCGATATTGGCGGATTCAATCAGCAGGACGCGGCCGCGGCGCGGGTCGTCGCGGACGTATTTGAAAAACACGCGTAGCGCGGCTTCCGCGACCGCCACCGGATCGCCGGTTGGCGTCGCCAGCGCATCCAGCGTCGCCTGTCTGAGTTCGATATTGACGCAACCGAACACGGCGGTGAACAGATCTTCGAGACTACGGAAGGATTCGTAAAAATAGCGCTCGGTCAGGTGCGCCTCGGCACAGATTTCGCGAACCGTAACGGAATAAAAACCGCGCGTGCCAAAGGCTTCGATTCCCGCTTCGATCAACCGATCGCGGCGCTGCTGTCGCCGCGCCTCGGGAGCGAGGCCACGGAAGTTGCGACAGGAGGCGGTGGCTTTTTTGAGTTCGACCATGGACGCCATGTTGACACGAATCGTTGTCAATAATAAAGTGACAACACTCATTGTCAATATGGAGACAGAAACCATGGCCTATGATTTCCAGGGTTCAGCCAACGATCTGGATGTACTGATCGTGGGTACAGGCTTCTCTGGCCTGTGCATGGGCGTGAAGCTTATGGAAGCGGGCATGAAGTCGTTCCTCATTCTCGAGCGTGCTCGCGAAGTGGGCGGCACCTGGCGCGACAATGACTATCCGGGCTGCGCCTGCGATATCCAGTCTCACCTGTACTCGTTTTCATTCGAACAGAATCCGGATTGGACACGTATGTTCGCGCCTCAGGCGGAAATCAAGGCCTACCTGCGGCACTGCGCGGAAAAGTACGGCCTGCTTCCATACATCCGCTTCGGCTCGGAAATGATGGAAGCGCGCTACGACGAGACGGCTGCGCAGTGGAATGTCGTGACCCGCGACGGACGCAGGTATCGCGCGCGCGCGCTGGTTTCAGGAATTGGTGGACTCGCCATCCCATCGATTCCGCAGGTCGACGGACTCGAGACCTTCCAGGGCAAGCGCTTCCATTCAGCGAACTGGGATCACGAATACGATCTCAGGGGCAAGCGAGTGGCTGTCATCGGCACCGGCGCCAGCGCGATCCAGTTCGTGCCGAAGGTCGCAGAACAGGCGGCGCGTCTTGATCTCTATCAGCGCACGGCTTCCTGGATCCTGCCAAAGCCGGATCGCACCGTTTCCAAGTTCGAGCGCAAACTTTTCAAGTGGCTGCCATTCACGCAGCGACTGTTTCGTTCAGCGATCTACTGGCAGCTCGAATTGCGTGTGATCGGCTTCACGATGCATTCGAAAATGGCGCAGCGGGCTCAGACTTGGGCAATCCGCCACATCGCGCGTTACATCAAGGACAAGGAGTTGCGCCGCAAGCTCACGCCGGACTATACGATTGGCTGCAAGCGCATTCTGATGTCGAACGACTACTACCAGGCTCTCAAGGAGCCGAACGTGGAGGTCATCACCGACGGTATCCGTGAAGTTCGCGCGCACAGCATCGTTACTAACGAGGGGCGCGAGCGCGAGGTGGACGCCATCATCTTGGGTACCGGTTTCAAGGCCCAGGATCCGATTCCCCGCGGCACTTTTTTCGGCCGCGATGGGCAGGATATCGTCGATGCGTACAAGGACGGGTTCGAGGCGTATCTCGGCACCACGGTTCACGGCTTCCCCAACTTCTTCATTCTGATGGGCCCCAACACCGGGCTCGGACACAATTCGATGGTTTACATGATCGAATCTCAGGTGCATTACACATTGCAATGTCTGCGAGCAATGCGTACCCAACAGCTGCGTGAGATCGATGTGCGCGCCGACGTGCAAAGCCGTTTCAATGACTGGCTGCAGAAGGATTTGGCTGACACGGTGTGGTCATCGGGCTGCCGCAGCTGGTATCTCACGGCAAAGGGGAGAAATACGGTGCTCTGGCCCGGATTCACGTTCACGTTCCGGCGCATGACGCGCAGGTTCAGGACGTCGGATTACGTACTCGAGACCGAGAAGGAATCGGTACACACGTGAGCTTTCAGCCTTGATTCGCGAACGTCCGGAAGGCCGGGCGGTGACCAGAGCGCACAATCGGAACATGCCGGCCGTGCGCAGTCATCCGTGTTATCCGTCGAGGGATGAAATGGGCAATGGTGGCAGGACGAGCACGAGTATCGTTCTGTCGGCGTTGTATGTGTTCCCGGTAAAATCATGCGCGGCCCTATCGCCCCCGCTGGCGAAGGTCGAGCCGCGGGGACTGGCCGGCGACCGTCGGTGGATGATCGTTACGGGCGATGGCCGATTCATCACCGGCCGTGAGCAGCCCCGTCTTACACTGGTTCGCGCGGAACCGCAGGGCGAGGCACTGGAGTTGAGCGCACCAGGCATGGAGCCAATGCGTTTGTGTCCCCCGGCTATTGGATCGCGTATGGATGTGATCGTGTGGCGCAGCACGGTTGGAGTGCAATGCGCGGATGCCGCGGCGAACGCATGGATGAGCCGCTATCTCGGTGCGGATTCCCGCTTCGTCTTCATGGACGCAGACGCGGTACGGGCCGTTGACGCGCGTTATGGGCATGCAGGCGATGAGGTCAGTTTCGCCGATGGCTTTCCATTGCTGCTGATTGGGGAAGGCTCGCTCGCGGAATTGAACCGCCGGCTGAAAACACCGGTACCGATGCTGCGCTTCAGACCCAATCTCGTCGTCGCGGGCACACCCGCGCACTCCGAAGACGGGTGGAAACGGATACGCGTCGGCGGCGTGGAATTCGACGTGGTCAAACCGTGCACGCGCTGTACCTTCACAACGGTCAATCCGGCTACGGGCGAATTTGATGCGCGCGGCGAGCCCTTGCGCACGCTCAAAACCTATCGGAACACTCCCGATGGGATCATCTTTGGCCAAAACCTGATCGCGCGAGGCGCCGGTACCGTGCGGCTTGGTGATCCGGTGCTCGTTTTATAGGAATCTGTCTAAAAAACTGTCGCGAACGAAGGGGACAAGAGGGGGACAAGGCCGCCGATCAATTCGCCGCCTTGGCCAGCTCCGCATCGATCGCCGCGAGCAGCTTTGGATCGTCTGGCGCAGTATCCGGCGCGAACCGGGCGACGACGTCACCGCGACGGCCGATCAGAAATTTCTCGAAATTCCATAGCACGTCGGCCGGATCGCCGGCGTTGATCCCATAACCCTTCAACCGTTCCCGGAATGGCCCATCGCCGGCCGCCTTTGGCTGTGCCTTCGTCAGTTGGTTGTACAGAGGATGCTTGTCCGCGCCAACGACCGATATCTTGGAGAACAACGGGAAGTGGACATCATATTGGGTCGAACAGAAATTACTAATTTCGGCGTCGCTGCCCGGCTCCTGACCCTTAAAGTTATTGGCAGGAAAGCCAAGTACTTCCAGGCCCTGATTACGCTTCTTCTGGTAGAGCCCTTCCAGGCCCTGATATTGCGGTGTGAGGCCGCACTTCGATGCCACGTTGACGACCAGCAGCACCTTGCCGCGATAGTCAGCGAGGCTGCTGGGGCTGCCGTCAATTTTCTTCAAGGGAAGGTCATAGAGTGAAGTGGTCATGCTGATTACTCTGAAGTGATAGGAGTTGAGCTGCGCAATCGGCGATGCCTTCGATTGAATCTATACCGCACAGCTTCAGCATCGTCCGGCGATGTCCTGTGCCGGGCGGATTCCGGTATCAAAGGTCACCTCGCGTCAGAGTATAAGCGTTTCAATTTCAGACATGCACAGCACGCATGTTGACTGCTTTGTCGATAGCGTTCGTGTCACAGGTGACAATTCCAGCGCGGTGTGTAAATCGCCGCTCGTGTTGACGCTGCAGGGGATTTGACTCTAGTTCGAGGCTTCGAGATCGTGTGGCGATTCAGCGAGCGTAACGCGGTCGCGACCATTTTCCTTCGATTTGTAAAGTGCCGCGTCGACGCGGGTTATGAATGTCTCGGTTGTTTCACCGGGGATATGGCTGGCGACGCCGGCCGAGGCGGTGATTTTGTCGACAAGTTTGCCGGCGGAATTGCGCAGTTGTCCGCGCGAGATATTCATGCAGATCACTTCCGCCACACGCTTGGCGCCGATCAGCGGCGTGCGCGGCAGCAGTATCGCGAATTCCTCACCGCCGTAACGGGCCACGGTGTCGGCGCCGCGCACGCTTTCGCGCAGCACCTGGGATACTAGTTTCAACACTTTGTCGCCGACGATATGCCCATAGGTGTCATTGAAACGTTTGAAGTGATCAATATCGATCATGACGAAGCTGAACGGCACATTCTCGGTTACCGAAAGCTCGATTCCCGCGGCAAGAGCGTCGTCGAAGCCCTTGCGATTACGCAGCCCGGTCAGTGCATCGGTCGTCGCTTCCTCGCAGTTGTGCTTCATTTGCGCGCGCAGCTGTTCGACTTCAGTGCGAGTACATTCGAGCGACTTCAGCAGCGTTGCAATCGAATACTTGAGTTCGCCCGTGTTGCTGAGGATGCGAGCGACTTCGTAGGGCATTTGCGCAGCGTCCGCCATACCGCCCAGAGAAGCGGAAAATTGCTCCAGAGACTCGCCGTAGTTGCTGACATTTTTTGCTGAATCCACAGCCGTGGCGGCGACGTCTTCGATGGCCTGGTTCAACGTTGAGCTGGCACGATCCGCCGCGGCCTCGTCGGGGGTCCGCACGTAATGCCGGTACAGCGCCATCGTGGAGTCTTCGTCCAGCACGCCCTGAGTTTGGATCAGATGGTCGATTTCATCGCGGAGCGGCTTGTTGCGCCCAGAGACGTAGTCGTACCAGACCGCATAGCTGATCGGATGCAGCGCAGCCTTCTGGCGGGACATTAATGGCACCGCCAACCGCAATAATTCCGAACTGCGTTCGATCGTATCCTGGTAGCGCGCAGTGCCGTTGGGAGTTGGTTCCATGGAATATCCTGACGTTCCTCGGTTACTGCCGGTGGTGCTGCGATTATCCGGTATCGCCGTTCAGACAGTTTGTCGGCAGATGGCCGGAAAACTTGCGTCAGGCGGTCGTGAATCCATGCAGCGTGCTGGTCTTTCCGCTGCGGCCCATGACCACCACGCCATCGCCGGGCCCGATACGGACATCGCCCGATGGACGCGGGATCATGGTTCCGTCGTGACGCGACAACGCCACGATCATAAAGGCCCCCTCCGCAAGGTGCTCGATCTCTTCGACGGTACGGTGCGTGAAGTTCGCGCCTTCGGCGGCGGCTACGACTTCGAGTTCGAGGCCGAGGCCGAGCAGCGAATCTTCGAGCGCATTGCGCTTGCCGGTGCCGTGGATCAGTTTCGACGCGTCGGGATACAGGATGATCTCGGCGATCCGTTCCGCCCCGATATGCGCCGGCAGCACCACACGATTGGCGCCGGCACGCAGCAGCTTGTTTTCGGTGGTCAGCTGTTCGCCGCGCGCGATGATCTTTGCGGTGCGGTTGAGACTGCGGGCGCTCAGCGTTATGAACACGTTGGCCGCGTCGTCGGGCAATACGGTTGCCAATATGGCCGCGCGTTCGACGCCGGCAGCCTTCAGCATCTCCTCGTCGGTCGCTTCGCCCTGCACGCACAAATAACCCAGACGGCGCGCTTCCGCGATGCGCTGCTCGTCGCTGTCGATCAATACGAATTTCGAATTTCCGGCAGCCAGTTCGCGTGCCACCATCGCGCCGATGCGGCCAAAGCCGCAGATAACGACATGATTGCGGAGATGATCGATTTCATTTTTCATGCGCTTGAGTCCGAAAAACTGCTGGATCTGCGACATCGTCAACAACTGCACCAGTGCGCCCGTGAGGTAAATCATGCCGGTGCAACCGAGGAAAATCAGCGTGATAGTGACCGCACGCAGTTCGGGGGTGTCCACCGGCTGCACTTCGCGATAGCCGACGCTGAAAATGGTGATGACCACCATGTATAGCGAATCCGCGAAATTCCATCCCGCGAGCATGTAGCCAGCAACGCCGAGCGGGATGACCAGTACGAGAAACAGCAGGCCGTTGACGAGATTGCGCACGGGCAAGCCTGATGGCGATATCAAATCCGACAGGGTGGGTTGGCAGCCACCAGTCTATGCCAGTCGCCGGCTGTCGGTGTAACAGCCGGGCGGGTCGGTTCAGCGGCGGGGGATGCGATCAGAGATGCAGACCGCACTCCGTCTTCGGCTTGCCCACCCAGCGTCCGCTACGACCATCACCCACCACCGTGCAGTGTGTGCAGCCGATGGACGAGTAGCCTTTCTCGACGAGCGGATGGAACGGCAGCTTGTGCTCGCGGATATAGAGATCGCGTTCGTCCCGGGTGACATCGATCATCGGGTTGAACTTGATGATGTTGCGACGGACCTCGAACACCGGCAGGGTGGCGCGGTGATCGGTTTGCCAGCGCATCAGACTCGACATCCAGATATGGAAATTGGGTTTGACCGCCTCTAGCGGCTCCACCTTGTTCACCGAGCAGCAGAAATCGGGATCGCGCAGGTACGTTTTTTCGTCTGCGGTGAACTGATGTTTCCATGCCTCGGCCCGCACGTCCGCGACCTTGAGGTTAAACAGGTCGATCAGGTGCTGCCGGTATTTCACGGTTTCCGGAAAGTGGAAACCGGTGTCGATGAAATAGATGATCTGGTCAGGCCGAACCCGCGTGATGATGTGCAGAAAGTACGCGGAAGTCGCCGCGAATGACGACGTGACTAGGATCTTGTCCGGGTCGAAATCGCGATAGATTTTCTGCAGTCGCGCCTCGAAATTCAGTGGCGCGTACTGCTCGTTGAGATCGGCGATCTGATCATCATCGAGGCCGGCCGAGTTAGTCGGTTGATCAGCCACGGGCGAATTGGAAAGTATTGTGGTTAGCACGTGGGTCCGAAGCCCCCTTTGCATAATTGCTTACGACGTTCGGATAAAAGTGTAGGGGCGATAATCATATTGGGACAACGCTTTAGCGCGGAAAAATCGTAGTTTGCACAGTTTTTCATAACGATATATCAAATTGGCATTTGTAGCCCGGACGTCTGGGGTCTGAATTTGCCGTTATTGCCCGAGTCATTACTCGGACAGTGATCGTTTGAAGCGAACGATGTGGCGGCGTTGCTTTTTATCGGGCCGCTCGTGGCTGACGACCAAGGCGTTCGCCGCACGACGTTCGACCGCTGCCTTTTCGCGCCGGACGCGGCTGTCGTCGGTTTCCCGATAGAGCATGCGGGCGAGGGGAGCGCTGGTACGCTGATCGGACAGGGCCAGCACTTCCACGCATAGATCATCCCCGCCCTGACGAATCGTAAGAAGCACGCCGATGGCGACTTCGCGGCTGACTTTGCAGCGTTCGCCGCCATAACGCACGCGGCCGTTCTCGATGGCCTGCTTGGCCAGATTGCGCGTCTTGAAGAAACGCGCCGCCCACAGCCATTTGTCGAGCCTTACGCTGTCGACCGGGTGTGGGTGTTGCTGATCCGGCGGCTGCCGGGCGGATTCGTCGAGATCAATCATCGGTCGCTCCGCGAGTTCCTGCGAACCGCCGAACGCCACAAGCGACCGGCCTGCCGATCGCGAAAAATGGCGCTCCCACGGGGATTCGAACCCCGGTTTAAGCCGTGAGAGGGCTCCGTCCTAGGCCTCTAGACGATGGGAGCAGGTCTGAAGCAGCGCGTATTGTAATGAAACCCCTGCCGGATCACCACGCGCGATGCAGAGCGCGAGACAGGGCAGGTCATTGGCATTCAGGACTTGGCGCCGAAGGCCTCGAACAGATCCTTCAGCAGATCGGCATATTCGCCGGTCATCAGCGCGAAGTCGGCTTCAAACTTCTGCTCCGGGCTCAGTTCGTTGCCGGCTTCGGAATTCTTGTCGATGTCGAGAAAAGCGACGCGCTTGAGCTGCAACTTATCGTTGACGATCAGTGAGACCCGGCTGTTCCAGATTAACTCCAGGCGCGATGCACGAAAGCCTTCGTCAAGATGACGGCGCAGCTGCGCCGCGTGCAGCGGATGGCGCAGATAGCGCACTACCGACTTGGTGTCGTCGCCGCCGGTCAGCTCGCATTCCTCTCCGAGCGCGAATCGGCCCGGTGCGCGGCCGGTTGCCAGCCAGGCGGTCATGGTCGCCGACGGTGCGCTCTCAGGTTGCGGCAGCGATACGTTCAGCTCGCCGAGCGTATCGCGCAATTGCTCGATGACACTCTCAGCGCGGGTCGGGGAAGCGGAGTCGACAACGATGCTACGCGCCGTCGGGTTGATCCAGGCGCGCGTGACGCGGCGGCGCGCGAACGCGCGCGGCAATAATTCTGCAGTCGCCTGGTCCTTGAACTCGCGCATTAGCTTGCGGCCCGGTTTGAAGCCCCGCCGCTTTTCCCAGGCCAGCGCGCGGGTTTTGGCGGATTCGTTGACGACCGTCGAGGGCAGCAGTTTCTGTTCGGTGCCGAGCGCAATCAATATCTGCTTTTCAAGGCTCTGCACCAGTCCTGCGGTTTCCAGTGGCGCGACCCAGCCGCTACTTTGCAGGCTCATTGCCGGGCAGGGTGTCAGCGGGCGCGTGGCAAGTTGCTCTTCGAGTCGGCCGGGCGACAGCTTCCACGGTTGTTCGAGATGGAAGAGGTGCAGATTCTTGAACCACATCGGATATACGCTCCTGTCCGGTTTCAAAGCGGCTGGGGCGCGGGATTCTAAGGGAGAAAGCGGATCAGTGTGACGAGTCGCTGAAACTTGCCGGCAAAAACATAACGGCGAACACCTTGCACGGTGTCCGCCGTTTATTGGTTAGGTTGCTTACGAGTATTCGCTCAATGCGTCGATGAGTTTGTCCACAACTTGGCAAAGTTGCCGATCATCGCCGTCGCGTCGAGGTTTTTGCTGATGGTGCCGAGGGCGGTGGGAGTGTTCAGCTGCGGACCACCCGGCCAAGTGTGGCCACCATTGTTGATCGTATAGATATCCACTTCGCCGCCCGATCCGCACGCGGCGTTGTGCTGGAGCTTCACCGAGGTGCCATCGGCGGCCGTGACTGGCAGGTTGGTGGAATAGGTGGACGACATCGTGCAGCGGTTGAAGCCACCCCACATCAAGAATGAGTTCATGGCGCTGAGGAAGGAACTGTTGCTGGACTTCGTCTGTGCGCCAGCATAAGGAACGATCGGGTCGGCGGTGCCGAGCACGTATACCATCGGGACCGGGCGACCCGGCGCGCATTGCTTGCTCAGGGAAGTGCGCATGCTGGCGGCCACTGAAATTCCGGCGGCCAGCAGGCCTGGGCGTTCGCAAGCCATGCGTTGGGTCATGAATCCACCGTTTGAATAACCCGTCATCGAAATGCGAGTCGCATCGATCGGATATTGCTTGGTGGCCGCCGCGATCATTGCGCTGAGGAAGCCAACATCATCCGTCGTGGTGGCGGCCGGATCGTCGCTCCAGTGGCCGTTGATTCCGGGCGGCAGGATCACCCAATAGCCCATCTTCGCCGCCAGCGTGCCGGCGTTAGACACATTCGCCTGCAACTCGGGAGTGCCGGTATCGTAATGAAGCATGACGATAACCGGCGCTTTCGTTCCTGCACGCTGATAGGCCGGCGTAATGAAGAGCACGGACCGGGTATCGCTTTTGGCCGTATTTGTGAAACCTTGGTAGAAGCTGACAGTGCCGAATGTAGGATTCAATGCCGCCGCTTGACCGATCACGCGCGCATGTGCGTTGGTGGGCATGCTGCCCATAATCAAGCTAACAAGCACAAGCGCGGCGAACGTCTTCCTGAAAATCACGATGTAATTCCGTCGGGGGGGATTCGATGGGACGCACCTTAACCGCTCCACCCCGGGGGCGAACGTTTCAAGACTGACGAGCGGATTCTGTTTCCGGAGCGAGCGGGTTTTTGCTGGAATTCCGGCGAACTGAGCGGTTCGCTGCGGAGCACAAACGGTGGTGTGATCAGATCGGCGCGCGAACCGGATGAGCAGAACGAGAAAGCCGGGTGACCGTTAGTCCGTCTGATCAATACCGGTGACGGTGCCGCGGAGACGCGCGCTGGCCAGCAGAATATCGATGGCACTTCCGGGCGTGATGTTTTCCGCGTCACGGAGTACGCGCCCTTCCGGGTCGCGGACGATCGCATAACCGCGTTCGAGTACCGCACGCGGATTGAGCGAAGTGAGCAGGCTTTCCGCGCGCACCAGCCGGTGACGTGTGGTGCCCAGTGCAGCAGCGATCGTACGGCGCAGGCGCACATCGAGGTTATCGATGTGGCGGCGTGAGGATTCGATGCGCATGTGCGGACGCAGTGCCAGCAAGCGCGCCTGACTATGCGCGAGACGCGTGCCGTGCGTTCGTTGCACCGCTCGCGCCAAGGCGCCGAGCCGGGCCGTCAATTCGTCGAGCCGCTGCGCACGATCGGACAGACGACGCTGTGGATTCTGCCGCTGCAGGCGCGCGTCGAGCGCATCGAGTGTCCGTGTTTCGGTGTGAAGCCGCCGCTCGAAATTTTCGGCGTGGCGCGTCGCGAGCCGTTCCAGATGTTGCTCCCATTCGGCGATATCTGGTGTCGCCAGCTCGGCAGCGGCGGTCGGTGTCGCGGCACGCAGGTCGGCGGCGAAATCCGCGATCGTGATATCCACTTCGTGGCCGACGCCGCTGATCACCGGCACTGCACAGGCGCGGATCGCGCGCGCGACGCCTTCGTCGTTGAACGCCCACAAATCTTCGAGCGAGCCGCCGCCGCGCACCAGCAGGATCACGTCGACCGAGCCGTGGGTCGCCGCACGCTTTGGCAGTTCGTTCAGCGCGCGCACGACGGCCGGCGGCGCCTCCTTGCCTTGCACCGGTACCGGATACAAAAGGACTTCCGCCAGCGGCCAGCGCCGCGCCAGCGTAGTCAGCACGTCGTGCACCGCGGCGCCGGTGGCGGAGGTGATGAGACCGATGCGACGCGGCGCCGGCGGCAGCGGGCGTTTCAGCGCAGCATCGAACAGGCCTTCGGCGGCGAGTTTCGCCTTGAGCTCCTCGAATGCGCGCAGCAAGGCGCCGGTACCGGCGGGCTCCATGTGCTCGACGATCAGTTGCAGTTCGCCGCGCGCCGGATACACGCCAGCCTTTGCCCGTACCAGGACCGAATCGCCATCCTTCGGCGTCGGCCGCACGTGGTAATTGGCGTTGCGGAACATGGCGCAGCGCATCTGTGCGCGATCGTCCTTTAGCGTGAAATACCAGTGTCCCGACGCCGGCCGCGCGAAATTGGATAGCTCGCCTTGTACCCACAGGCTCGGCAGGCTGTCTTCGAGCAGCGCGCGCAGGATTTCGGTCAGCTCGGAAACGGCGTAGATCGTGCGGCCGGTATTGGCGGGCGGGGCGGACATATAGAGTCGAGCGCGGAGCGTTTCCGTATAATACGGCTTTGCCGGAGGCGTTAATGACCAAAGTTTCTCCAGACTCCCGCATCGATCTGGAAGCGCTCACCTTCGACGACGTTCTGCTGCAGCCCGCGTATTCCGACGTGCTGCCGCGTCAGGTCGACCTGCGCACCGCCCTGACTTCCCGCATCACCTTGAATATCCCGCTGGTTTCGGCGGCGATGGATACCGTCACTGAATCGCGTCTGGCGATCGCCATCGCGCAGGAAGGCGGCATCGGCATCGTGCACAAGAATTTGACGATCGCCGGTCAGGCCTTGGAAGTGCGCCGGGTGAAGAAGTACGAGAGCGGCATCATTGCCGATCCCATCACAGTGCCGCCGACGATGACCATCGGCGAGGTGCTGAAACTCACGCGCGAAAATCACATTTCCGGTGTGCCCGTCGTCGACGGCGTACAGCTCGTCGGTATCGTCACCAGTCGCGATCTGCGTTTCGAAACCCGTTTCGATGAAGCTGTCGGCAGCATCATGACGCCCAAGGAGCACTTGGTGACGGTCAGGGAAGGCGCGTCGCGCGACGAAGTCATCGCCAAGCTGCATAAGCACCGTATCGAAAAGGTGTTGGTCATCAACGACCGCTTCCAGTTGCGCGGCATGATTACGGTGAAGGACATCCAGAAATCCACCGACTTTCCGAGCGCCTGCAAGGACAATCATGGCCGTTTGCGTGTCGGTGCCGCCGTTGGTACCGGACCGGAGACCGAAGATCGCGTCGCCGCGCTGGTCGAAGCGGGAGTCGACGTCGTCATCGTCGATACCGCGCACGGCCACAGCAAGGGCGTGCTCGATCGCGTCACCGCGATCAAGAAGAAGTACACCGTTTTGCAAGTCATCGGCGGCAATATCGCCACCGGCGAGGCGGCGCGTGCTCTTATCGATGCGGGCGCGGACGCGGTCAAGGTTGGCATCGGTCCCGGTTCGATCTGCACCACGCGCATCGTCGCCGGTGTCGGTGTCCCGCAGATCAGCGCGGTCATGTCGGTCGCGAAAGAGCTTGCCAAGACTGGAACGCCCTTGATCGCCGATGGCGGCGTGCGCTACTCCGGAGATTTCGCCAAAGCCCTGGCCGCCGGTGCCTACGTGGTGATGGCGGGCAGTCTGTTCGCCGGTACCGAGGAGGCGCCCGGCGATGTCGAGTTGTATCAGGGCCGCTCCTACAAGTCTTATCGCGGCATGGGTTCGCTCGGCGCGATGTCGCAGGTGCAGGGCTCCAAGGATCGCTACTTCCAGGACACCACCAGCGAGGTCGAGAAGCTGGTGCCGGAAGGCATCGAAGGCCGCGTGCCGTACAAGGGGCCGATGGCGGCAATCGTGCATCAGATGATCGGCGGTCTGCGCGCGAGCATGGGTTATACCGGATGCAAGAGTATCGAGGATTTGCGCACGAAAACGCGCTTCGTGAAGATTACCTCGGCGGGCATCAAAGAATCGCATGTGCACGACGTCAGCATCGTCAAGGAAGCACCGAACTACCGCAGCGAAGCGTAGGACTTGCGATCCGATGCCGGCGTGACTGTGCTTCGCGGGCGGGCATGAGCGCTCGCCCTAATTAATCAACCGTCAGGATTTCCGTTCATGGCCAGCAGGCGCGCTCTCAGTTATCGCGACGCCGGCGTCGATATCGATGCCGGCGATGCGCTCGTCGAAGACATCAAGAAGATCGTGCGCTCGACACGACGCCCCGAGGTATTGGCAGGCGTCGGTGGTTTCGGCGCACTGGTCGGTCTGCCGAAGAAATACCGGCAACCGGTGCTGGTTTCGGGTACGGACGGCGTCGGCACCAAGCTCAAGCTCGGCATCGATACCGGCCGCGTCGAAGGCCTGGGTCAGGATCTGGTGGCGATGTGCGTCAACGACGTACTCGTCTCCGGTGCCGAGCCGCTGTTCTTTCTCGATTACTTCGCAACCGGGCGGCTCGAAAAGCGCGTCGCAGCGAGCGTCATCAAGGGCATCGCGCGCGGCTGCAAGCTTGCCGGTTGCGCGCTGGTGGGTGGCGAGACGGCTGAAATGCCGGGCATGTACGCGGACGGCGAGTTCGATCTCGCCGGCTTCTGCGTCGGCGTCGCGGAGAAAGCGAAAATCATCGACGGCAGCCGCATCAAGGCGGGTGATGTATTGATCGCCCTGCCATCGTCGGGTCCGCACTCCAACGGCTATTCGCTGATCCGCAAAATCATCGCGACGCGCAAGCGCAAGCTCGACACTACCTTCGGCAAGGGCACGCTCGCCGATGCGCTGCTGGCGCCGACGAATATCTACGTCAAGCCGATTCTCAAGCTGATCGAATCAGGCATGACGGTGCGCGGCATGGCGCACATCACCGGCGGCGGCATCACTGACAACCTGACGCGCTGCTTTCCAAAAGGAACAGCGGCAGTCGTCGACACCGCGAGCTGGACGCGGCCGCCGATTTTCGATTGGCTGCAGGCCGAGGGCAACGTCGAGCCGGACGAGATGTGGCGTGTGTTCAACTGCGGTGTCGGTTTCGTCGCGGTGGTCCCGCGCGCGCAGGCTGATGGCGCCATCGCCGCGCTGAAGCACGCGAAGCTGAAACCGTGGATGCTCGGCGAAGTCGTCAAAAGCAGGTCTGCCGACGTGCGTTACGCCTGAGATGCCGTTTAGCCGGCCGCCCCGTCTCGCCGTTCTGATCTCCGGCCGCGGCCGGAATCTGCAGGCCTTGCTTGAGGCGCTGCGCGACGGGCGCATCGCCGCCACTGCTGCCATCGTTATCAGCAACCACGAAGATGCCGGGGGACTGGCTCATGCGCGCGATGCCGGCGTGGCGACCGAGGTCGTGTCGCACCGGGCATTTGCCGATCGCACGGCCTTCGATGCCGAGCTGGCGCGCGTATTGCGGTACAGCCGACCCGATATCGTCGCGCTTGCCGGCTTCATGCGCGTTCTCGGCGACGCCTTCGTGCGAGAGTTCGAAGGACGCATGTTGAACATCCATCCGTCGCTGCTGCCGAAGCATCCGGGATTGCACACCCACAAGCGTGCACTCGCGGCCGGCGACCGTGAACACGGCGCAACCGTGCATTTCGTCACCTCGCAGCTTGACGGTGGTCCGCGCGTCATTCAGGGTCGCTTCAGCGTAAATCCGGAAGATGATGCGGAACATTTGGCGCGCCGCACACTCGAAGAAGTCGAGTTGAAAATTTATCCGCAAGCGGTTGCATGGATGGCGCGGGGCGAATTGGAATTGCGCGACGGTTGTGCCTGGCTGCACGGCTCACGGCTGGATGAGCCCTGCGGTCTCAATGATCTGGAGGCGGGATTCCGATGAACCGATACGATGTCCGCAGCGCATGCATGGTGCTCGTGGCACTGTTCGCGTCGGTCGTCATCGGTGCGGGGACGCCACCCGATCCGGCGACGGCATCGGCGACGATCTCGGCCTCGCCCGTCATTACGGAAGCCTCGCCGGCTTCAGCGCAGTTGACGCCATTCAGTGTTGCCTACGATGTATCCCTGGGCGGCCTCGGCGTCGGCGAAATGAACATCCGTCTCGAACCGCATGGCGATAGTGGCTGTTATCGCTATACGATCGAATCGCATCCGAACATGCTGGTCGCCGCGATCTACGGCTCGCCGAATCAGCTCAGCTTATTCTGCGTGCGCAACGGCGTTATCCGCTCGCAGCATTTCGAATCGGTGCTGCCGGGCGACGACAAACAAAGTTACAAGCTCGACTTCGACTGGAACAAGCACGTGGTCACTGACGACAAGGGTGGCGTGCGGCAGATTCCCGACGACGCCATCGACAGCATTGCCCTGCAGCAGCTCGTGCGGCGCTGGGTGCGCGAGCACGCCGGCGACGCGCAGCCCCCCGTTGCGGAATTCACGATGGTCGATCGTAAGAATCTGACGCATTACAAGTTCAAGCTCACGGGTCGCGAGAAAGTCGAAACGCCGGCCGGTGCCTTCGACACGCTGCGGCTTGAACGCTTCGACAATCCGAACAAGATCGGAAGGTTCTGGGCGGCGCCGGCGCGCGATTACATTCCCGTCATCACCGAAACCAAGAGCGATCGCAAACCACTGGTGCGCATGGAACTCGCACGGTGATCGACTCGTTTTCGATCCGTTCCTACGATCCCACCGACGAAACAGCTGTGGTTACGCTCTGGGAAAGTTGCGGGCTGACGCGCCCCTGGAACGATCCCCGCAAAGATATTTTACGCAAATTGAAAATCCAGGCGGACCTGTTTTTGGTTGCCGAATCCGGCGGCACGATCGCCGGCAGCGTCATGGCCGGCTATGAAGGCCATCGCGGTTGGATCAATTATCTCGCCGTCTCACCGCAGCATCGCGGTCGCGGCCTCGGCCGGGCGCTGATGGCCGAAGCGGAACGGCGGTTGCTGGCGCTCGGCTGCCCCAAGATCAACCTGCAGGTACGCCACGGCAATGCAGACGTGCTCGCGTTCTATGAGCGCCTCGGCTATGCCACTGAGGAATTGGTGTCGATGGGCAAGCGGCTGGCGCGGGACGACGGCGCCTGAACCGTGTTTTCACGCTGCGATGAGGCCTTCCTCGCGCAGCTTGGCGATATGGCTGTCGATGTTCATTTTTGCCAGTGGCAGCAGGGGCGGATCGAGCGCCGGATAAATCTCCGGCAGCATTTCATCCGCCGTCTTGCCGGCGCGATGCAGCGTCAACACCTGTGCTTCGCGCTGGCGGCGATGCTGCAGTGTCTGTTCGATGAAAAACAGGCCGCCCTGCGCGACGCCGTGCGACGGAATCACTACGCGCGGATTCCATGCGATAACTCGCTCCAGCGACGCGAAATACTTGCGCATATTGCCTTCCGGCGACGGGATGACGACCGTGCCGACGCCCTGGATCAGGTCACCGACGATGCACCAGGCATGGCCATCCGGCATCAATGCGAGCTGACCTTCGTCGTGGCCCGGCACTGCGTAGGTACGTACGCTGCGGCCTAGCCAGCGTGTAACCGGGTCACCGTCGCCATAGTTGCGCACCGCAAGCCCGTCGAATACGCCGGGCTGCCGCGCGGTGATCCGCGCCTGCGTGTCGGCGCTCATTGCGATACCGACGCCAAGGCGGCGCGCAATCACTTCCGCGCGCTCCCGATGATCGATGTGGTGGTGCGTCAGAAATACTTCGTGGACGCCGAGCGTGGCGGCGGCCGCGATCAACGCTTCGGCGAGTTCGTCGGACTTTGGCGAGGGATCGACCAGAATGCGGTGCGCGTCGTCGTCGCCAATCAGGAAGCAGTTTGTGAACTGCGCCGGCGGCAGCGTGTGAGAGCGCACGAAGAATTGGCGCACGCCGCGCACGCTTTCGATCATGAACAGCGGATTCGCTTCGATGCGCTGTTCAAAATTGATCGCCGCCGCCGCGATATCTTCTGCAAGTATGTCGAGCGCGATACGTGTCGGCGGCGCGAGCAGCAGATCGCCGCTGTGATACCGCTCCAACCAAGCGCGTGCCGATGCCCACTCGCCGCTGTGAATCTCGCGCGGATCAAGGGTAAATTCGGGTCGGCGCGACAGTCGGATGCGGAAGAAGCGCGTGTCGAAGCGCGTCGGTGGTCCTTCCGGGGCAAGCGCACGGCCGAGCAGATCGACCGCCAGCGGCCGATCGACTTCGAGATCGATCCCAATTTCCTCGCGGATTTCGCGCAGCAAGGCGCGCAGTAGACGGCCATCGTGGCCGTGAAATACGGAGAGATCCGGCACATCACCGGCATCTGCCGCATCAACCTTGCCGCCTGGAAATGCCTGATAGCCTGGGAACGAGGGCAGGCCGGCATGGCGCCGGATCATGTAGATCTCATCGTCGTGGACGAGGATCCCGGTAACGGCGTCGATGATTTTTGGCGTGGACATGGAAATGGCAGAAAAAGGAATTTATTGACCGCCCAGTGCCTGCGCGAGATCGGCAATGAGGTCGTCAGCGTGCTCGAGCCCGACCGATATGCGCAGCAGATCGTCCGGCGTGGTCGTGTGCGGCCCTTCGACCGATGCGCGGTGTTCAATCAGGCTTTCGACGCCGCCGAGGCTGGTCGCGCGCGTGAACAGCCGTACGCGCGCTGCGGCGTTGATTGCCGCATCGCGGCCACCGCGCACTTGCAGCGACAGCATCGCGCCGGATGCACTCATCTGTGTGCGAGCAAGCGCATGGCCTGGATGAGTCGGCAGGCCGGGATAATGTACCGCCGAGATGCGCGGATGCGTTGCCAGATATTCGGCAATGCGCTGCGCGGATTCACTTTGAGCGCGCACGCGCAGTGGCAGCGTCGCGATCGAACGTTGCAGCAGCCAGCAGTCGAACGGTGAGGGCACGGCGCCGCCCTGAGTCTGGAACAAGCGAATGCGTGGCCACAATCCGTCCTCGCGCGCTGCGATAACAGCGCCGCCGAGCACATCACTGTGGCCGCCAAGATATTTCGTCGTCGAATGCAGCACGAGATCCGCGCCAAGCGCGAGCGGTTGCTGCAAAACCGGCGTCGCGAAAGTGCTGTCGACGACAAGTTGCGCGCCAGCGTCGTGGACGATCCGTGCGGTGCGCGCAATATCAGTGATTTTTAGCAGCGGATTCGACGGCGTTTCCACCCACACCAGCCGCGTGGCAGGTGTCAGCGCATCGCGTAATGCGTCCGTGCTGGTCACGTTGACGAAACTGAGCTGCAGGCCCCAGCGCACGAACAGCTCGCGCAACTGCATGCGCGTGCCGTGATAGACGTCATCAGGCGCGATCACATGATCGCCCGGCGCCAGCGCTTGCAGTACGGCGTAGGTCGCCGCCGAACCCGACGAAAAGGCAGCGCAGGCAACTCCGCCTTCGAGATCGGCGAGGCAGCGTTCCAGCGCCTGGCGGTTTGGGTTGCCGGCCCGCGCGTAGGTAAAGCCGTCCGGGTAGCTGCCATCCGCGGCGCGCGCGAAGGTTGTCGACAGCGTGATATCGGGCGTCACGGCGCCGCCGGCACCGGTAACCCGGCCGGCGTGGATCGCCCGCGTCTCGAGCTTCATGTGCGCGGGTCGGCCTGAGTGATGTGAGCTACTGGCACTTGCATTCCGGTGGCTGTATGCACGACGCCGTCGCGGCCCCGCCGACGCTCATGCCCGGTTTGCAGGTCGCTGCTTTGCCGGTCGGGCAGCTGATCGCGCACATGCCGCATTGCCCAATCGTCGCCGCTGTGCACGCAGTGCCTTGGCTGGATTGCAGATTCAGTGTACTGACGCCTTCCTTCGGTGCCTCGGATTTGACGATGACCGGCGTCGGCTCGGCCGCGCATACCATGGCGGCGAGCAACACGGCCGCGCCGAGCAGGTTGTGGAAAATCGTTCGCATCGCATTCTCCTCAGTGACTTATATCCACCATATTGATACGAGTGCCGGAGATTTGGAATGATGGGCCGCCTTCCGGTAGATTGAGCCCATGAGTGATTTCCGGAACCGATCATGACTTCGACCGGCTTGCGCAAGCTGGCGGCTTCGCTGCTGATACTGACGGGCGTGTCGCATACCGCTTTGATCGCCATTTATCCGCCAGCCGACCACGTAATTGCCGCAACATTATTCGGGCCGCCGTATTTTGTGCTGGGCGTTCTTCAATTCTGGTGGCCGCGCATCGGCGTGTTATGGGTTGCGACAATCCTGCCGGCGGTCGGTGGCGTGCTTGGCATCGGTCACTACTTCGATCACCCGAACCCGTTCTCCATCTTCCATGTGGTGCTGGATGTCATCATTGTTCCGATCAATATCACGCTGCTGATACGGGAACGAAAGGCCACTGCGCAGAATCAGATCTGATCTGCGCCGCCTACAGCGCGCGGATGCGCGCTTCCTGCTCGATCAGCGCCGCCAGTTCCTGCTTCTGCTGTGCCACGCGCGCACGCTCCTTTTCGAGCACTTCCGGCGGCGCGCCGCTGACGAATTTTTCGCTCGATAGCCGTGCTTCGTTCTTGACGAGATTGCCTTCGAGTTTCGCTTTCTCCTTGGCGATGCGCTGCAATTCGGCCTCCTTGTCGATGAGACCGGCCATTGGCACCAGAATCTTGGTCGAACCCAGCAACGCGGTCGCCGACTGCGGCGCGGTATCCCCAGGCGCGAGCACTTTCAGCGATTCGATCTTCGCAAGAAAAGTCAGCGAGTCGCGCAGGCGTTCGACGCGCTCGATATCCGCGGGCGTCGCGTCCTGCACCAGCACCGGCAGCGCTTTAGCCGGTGAGATGTTCAGCTCGCCCCGAATCTGACGCACGCCAAGAATGAAACTCTTGAGCCATTCGACATCGGCTTCGGCCGTCTCGTCGATCTTCGCCGGTTCGGCGACGGGGTAGGGCTGAAGCATGATCGTTTCGCCCCACCGGCCGTCTTTGCCGGCCGGCTCAGACCGTGGAATGCCGGCCAGTGGCGCGACAAGTTGCCAGATTTCCTCGGTGATGAACGGCATCAGCGGATGCAGCAGGCGCAGCGAAGTTTCGAGTACGCGCACCAAGGTGCGGCGTGTACCGCGCTGTTGCGCGGGCGAGCCGTTTTGCAGACCAGGCTTGGACAGCTCCAGATACCAGTCGCAGTACTCGTTCCAGATGAATTGATAGAGCGTTTGCGCGAGCAGATCGAAGCGATAGCTGTCGAAATGCTCGGCCGCTTCGCGTTCGACTTTCTGTAGGCGCGACACGATCCAGCGGTCCGCTACCGACAGCTCAAAATCTCCCTCTCCCGCTTGCGGGAGAGGGCCGGGGAGAGGGGACTCGCTTTCCGGCCGCACTTCCAAATTCATCAACACGAAGCGCGCGGCGTTCCAGATCTTGTTGCAGAAGTTGCGGTAACCCGCGGCGCGTCCCGCATCGAAGCGGATATCGCGACCGGGCGACGCCAGCGCGGCGAACGTGAAGCGCAGTGCATCGACGCCGACAGCTTCGATGCCGTTCGGATAGTCCTTGCGGGTCGCCTTCTCAATCTTCGGCGCCGTCTCCGGTTTCATCAGCCCGGTCGTGCGCTTCTTGACGAGGTCTTCGAGCGTGATGCCGTCGACGAGATCGAGAGGATCGAGCACGTTGCCTTTTGACTTGCTCATCTTCTGGCCTTCCGGATCGCGGATCAGGCCATGCACGTAAACCTCGCGGAACGGCACCTCGCCGGTGAAATAAGTGCCCATCATCACCATGCGCGCGATCCAGAAGAAGATGATGTCGAAGCCTGTCACCAGCACGCTGGTTGGGTAGAACTTCTTCAGCTCCGGCGTTTGCTCGGGCCAACCGAGCGTGGCCAGTGGCCAGATATCGGACGAAAACCAAGTGTCGAAGACGTCTTCGTCCCGTTTCAATGCATCTGCGGTGCTAAATCCGTTTTGGGTACGGACTTCTTCTTCACTGCGGCCGACATAGATTTTGCCTTGCGCGTCGTACCATGCGGGGATGCGATGGCCCCACCAGAGCTGACGGCTGATACACCAGTCTTGGATGTTATTCAGCCAGTGGAAGTACGTGGTCTTCCAATTGTCAGGCACGAAGCGGATGCGACCGGATTCTACTGCGTTGATTGCGGGTTTCGTAATCTTTGCCCAGCCACCGTCCTGCTTAGTGAGATCAACGAACCACTGGTCCGTGAGATAGGGCTCCAGTACTGCGCCGCTGCGATCGCCGCGAGGTACTTTTAGTTTGTGATCCTCGATCTTTTCCATTAAGCCCGTATCTTCGAGGTCGTGCACGATCTGCTTGCGTGCGGCGAGGCGGTCTAATCCGCGATACGTGATCGGGACTTGCTCCCAATTCCAAATTGAGGACCATCCAACAATGCCGCGCCTACCCGGAGTTATGTCCGCCCGACGATTGAGGTCGTCCAGTATTGGACTATCGTTGTCGGACGAAATGATCTTCGCATCCTTTGTGAAGACGTTGAACAGCGGGAGCCTATGCCGTTGCCCCACCGCATAGTCATTGAAATCATGCGCCGGCGTAATCTTCACGCATCCGGTGCCGAATTCGCGATCGACGTAATCGTCTGCAATGATCGGAATTTCTCGATTGCACAGCGGCAGTACTACGTTTTTGCCAACGAGATGTTTGTAGCGCTCGTCCTCTGGATTCACCGCTACAGCGGTATCGCCCAGCATAGTCTCCGGCCGCGTCGTCGCGACGACGATGTAGTCCTTGCCATCGAGCGTCTTCGCGCCGCCCACGAGCGGATAGCGGATATGCCACAGCTTGCCGTTCTCTTCTTCCTGTACGACTTCGAGATCGGAGATCGCGGTTTGCAGGACTGGGTCCCAGTTGACGAGGCGCTTGCCGCGATAGATCAGGCCAGCTTCGTAGAGCTTCACAAAGTGCTCGATCACGGCTTTTTCATAAGCCGGGTCCATCGTGAATGCTTTGCGCGACCAGTCGACGGAATTTCCCATCCGGCGAATCTGGTTTTCGATGGTTCCGCCGGATTTTTCCTTCCACTCCCAAATCTTCTCAACGAATTTTTCGCGACCAAGATCGAGGCGCGAAGTGCCTTCAAGCTTGAGATTTCGCTCCACCACCATCTGCGTGGCGATGCCGGCGTGATCAGTACCCGGTTGCCACAGAGTTTCGTCGCCCTTCATGCGGTGGTAGCGCGTCAGCGCATCCATGATCGTGTGCTGGAAGGCGTGACCCATGTGCAGCGTGCCGGTGACGTTCGGCGGCGGGATCATGATCGAATACGGCGCGCCGCCGGGACGTGGCGCGAACCAGCCGTTTTGTTCCCAGGTATCGCGCCAGCGGGCTTCTACGGCGCGGGGATCGAAAGTCTTTTCCATTGCGGTCACGGAACGGGCGTGCGTCCGTTCCGGGCACACGCTGGTGGAATTTGAACGAAGGGTATTTTACTGCGTCGCGCAGGTCGTACTGCGGGCGACGTAGGTTTGATCGACGAAACCGTCCTTCGGAATGATGAAAACCTGGTCGCGGTTCTGGCAGGTGAAGCTGAATACGCCGGGACGCTCGACGCACCAGAGGTACTGCGGCACATCATGCGGCTTGCCGTATTCGTCGTAGAACTCACCGTGCGTCATCGAGCAGCGGAAACCCTGTGATGAGATCGCGGCTTCGGCACGATCCATCGATGTGCCGGAGCGGGCCGCGTCGCGCAGGTGGTCGCGCAATTCGGGATCGACCGACTGGCCGAATACGCCACAGCCGGTCAGCGTGGCGGCGATGCAGAACAACGCGAGGTGCGTGCCCGCGCGTAGGCGGGTCGGGAGATTCTGGGTGGTCATGCCGGTCCGGAGTTCAGAGATTGTGTGTGGCCAGTTCGTAGCCGCGATCGCGATAGAACTTGAAGCGCACGCGCGACTGCGCCCGCTGTTCGGCGTCGCCATCGACGATTTCCAGCACGCGCTCGAAACGGCTGAAGAAGGCAGGCACTTCGGCGGCGAAATTGATCATTACGCCGAGATGATCGGCTGGCGGTTCGGCAGCGCCGATCAGCACGGCGGGCGCTGGTTCCTCGAGAGTTACACCGGGCTCGAAGCGTTCATGCGCAATGAAGCTGCCTTGCCGGAAGCTCCACAGCGCGGAATTGAGCGCATTGGCAACGTTGGTATCCGGTGCGTGGATATAAACGCGCTGGCCGCTGGCGGTTGCTTTGTCGCAGAGTTTGCAGGCAGTCATGACGGCGCCTTCGGGCGGCTTTGCGGCCTCCGGCAGAATGTAAAAGTCGATGCGGGTCAAGGTGGCGGTTTCGCGGATGGGCGAGGTGCGCAGCATAGCGCCCCTTGTTCCGCGTATGAAGCACGGGCGTCAATTACCGATGCGGCCGCAAAAAAAAGGGCGGCCCGGAGGCCGCCCATGTGCTGCAAAAGTATGCCTGTCAAAATTTACTGGATGACGTGCATTTCGACGCGGCGATTCTGCGCGCGACCGTCGTCAGTCTTGTTGTCGGCAACCGGATTCGTCTTGCCGTAACCCTTCGCCGTTATCGTGTTGCTTGGCACGCTCTGGCTGAGGAGATAAGCGCGAACCGAATTGGCGCGCGCGTCCGACAGTTTCAGGTTGGCCTTTTCCGAACCGATGCTGTCTGTATAGCCAGCGATCTCGATCTTGAAGCCCGGCGAGGCGACGATGGTTTTCGCAACCTCATTCAGAACGGTCTTCGAGTCGGGTCTCAGAACGGCCTTCCCAAACGCGAAATGCACGTCCTTGAGAACCAGCGATTGACTGGCGGCGCAGCCGTTGATCATGACCTTCTGTCCCGGCGGAGTGTTCGGGCACTGGTCGCGATCGTCGGGGACTCCGTCGCCATCGCTATCTCCCACGGGCGGCGGTATTGGGCAGCCCTTCGCGTCGACTTGGGTTCCAGTCGGGGTATTCGGACATTGATCCAGGTAATCCGGCACGCCATCACCATCGGTATCGAGCGGGCAGCCCTTGGCATCGACGGAAACGCCCGCCGGTGTATTCGGGCACTGATCAAGGTTGTCCGGCACCCCATCGTGATCGCCGTCGAGTGAGCAGCCCTTGGAGTCCACGGGTGTTCCGGGCGGCGTGTTCGGGCACGCGTCTCTCTTGTCCGGCACGCCGTCGCCATCACTATCCGCCGGCTTTGCTTCTGCGATCGTATAGCGCAGACCCAGCATCATCGAACTGGTGTTGTAACCCGCGCTGATGGGCGTCGACGTATCACCTGGCGGTATCGCTCCAGCAGCGGCGCCATAATTGCCACGTTCCGTTCCCACATATCGGTAATCCAACGACATGGTCAGCCGCGGCGCCAGGTCGAAGCCAATGCCGGCCCCGCCCTGGTAGGCGAGCACCGTGTCGTGGTCATCGGCAATCACGGCGCCACCCGCCGGCGCCAGATTGTGGAGGTTCACCCGCGCGACGCCGCCGCCCGCTCCAATATATGGATGCACGACCCTGAACATGCCGTGATCCGATTTGAAGTCATACCAGAGATTCGCGATTGCGGTTTCGGTGGCGACGTCACCGTTGGCATCGGGAGCAAGGCCGCCGACAACGAGCCTGCTGAAATCGTTGCGCCGATAGTCGAGCTCCAGTTCCGGGCGCAATCCGTTAGGGAATGCATAGCCGGTTGTCAGGCCGCCGACCCAGCCGGGATAGTGATCGAACTGGAAACTCTGCTCGGTAGTGCCGCCCAATGGAGACGTCAGAAGCGAATGCGCGCGCGCTTCACTGGGGACCATCCAGTTCACGCCACCTTCGAGGCCGGTGTACCAGCCGTCGTCGGCCTGGGCGGATGGCACCGCGCAAGCTGCGACAGCGGCGCAACCCACAAATCGGAACAAGCAACGAGCAAGACTTTTCATCATGGACCTCCTGGTGTGATGCATTGGTATCGGGCAAAAGGAGGCCATGCACACGACCGCACGGTCATGCGAAGCTTGAGTAGAACCGGCTGTGGATCAACGGACTCCGACCGCTGCAGCGATCGGCGCGAACCAGCGCTTTCACGGCCGTTACTTCCAGTTTGTCAGGCCTTTCTTTACCCGAATTTTTCTTCCGTGACGGGTTACCTCATATCAAGGATTGCGAACAACAGCCATCCTTGGAGCATCTAACAGGCGGTTTGTTCCCGGATTTTTTCATCAATCCGAGAACTTAGGTTTTTTCGGGGGAGTTCCTGCCGCTGCGTAGAGCTATCGCGGCGACCGGTTTTGGATTACTGCGCCGGTCGTGCGAATTCTATTCTTCGTTTTTCTTCGCCGCGTAGTTGAGCAGGTATTGCGTAAGCAGCGGGACCGGGCGGCCGGTCGCCTTCTTGCCGGTCCAGGCAGTGCCGGCGATGTCGAGGTGCGCCCACTTCATCTTCTTGGTGAACTTGTGCAGGAAGGTGGCGCCGATGATGGCGCCGGCTTCGCGGCCGCCGGCGGTCGCGATGTTGGCGATGTCCGCGAATTCGCTCTTCAGCTGCGGCTCATATTCAGGCCACAGTGGCAGTTCCCACGCCCGATCGCCGCTTTGCTCGCCGGCGTTGACCAATGCGCGCGCGAGACTGGAGGTGTTGCTGAACAAGCCGCAGGCAAAGCTGCCGAGCGCGGTGATAACCGCACCGGTCAAGGTCGCCATATCGATGCACAGCACCGGTTCGTACTGCTTCTCGACGTAGGTCAGCGCATCGCAGAGGATCAGCCGGCCTTCGGCGTCGGTGTTTAACACTTCGATGGTGATGCCGGCCATGCTGGTGACGATGTCGCCGGGCTTGTTGGCCTGGCCGTCCGGAAGGTTCTCGCACGCGGGAATCACGCCGACCAGATTCAGCGGTACTTTCAGCTCGGCAGCGGCGATGAAGGTACCGATTACGCTGGCGCCTCCGCACATGTCGAACTTCATCTCGTCCATTTGCGCGGAAGGCTTGATGCTGATGCCGCCGGCGTCAAAGGTCAGGCCCTTGCCGACCAGTGCGACCGGTTTGTCGCCGCGCGCGGCGCCGTTGTATTCCAGCACAATCAGTTTCGGCGGCTGCCGGCTGCCCTTGGCCACCGATAGCAGGGCGCCCATGCCGAACTTCTCCATGTCCGCCTGTTCCAGCACTTTGCATTTGAAGCCGCTCTGCTTGGCTAGCGACATCGCGCTTTCGGCGAGATAGGTCGGCGTGCATAGATTGCCCGGCAGATTGCTGAGATCCTTGGTGACGCGCACGCCGTGGCTGATCGCCAGCGCTTCCTCAAGCCCGCGCTCGCCGTCGGGCAGATCGCTGCGGCGCGGCACGTCGAAGGTATAGCGCTCCAGCTTGTAAGCCGGCAGGTCCTCCCGCGCCTTGGTGCCGCGGCAGGTATCGAAGCGATAATATTCGTCCTCAGTGGCGAGAACCGCGTGGCGCACGTTCCACAGATAGTCGCGGCCCTTGAGCTCGAGATGTGGCAAGTAGTTCACTGCGTCGATCGAGCCGGTCGCGCGCAATGCCTTGGCGGCTGCCGCGTTGGCCTTGCGATATGCGCGCTCGTCGAAATCGCGTTCCCGCCCGAGGCCGACCAGCAGCACGCGATCGCAGAACACGCCGGTGAGGTTGTGCAGAACGATGGTTTGTCCGAGCTTGCCGTCGATATCGCCGCGGCGCATGATGCTGCCGATCGCTCCGTCGCTCGCGGTATCGATGGTGTTAGCGGCTTGCGTGGGATTCCGGCGGTCAAAAATTCCGACAATGACGCACGCGACCCGCTGCTTTTCCGGGTTCCCGCTCTTTACGAAGTATTCCATTTCTGATCGACCTCATCGATGGATGGTTTGATGAAATTTGATCGGCGGTTTGAACAGCTAGACGTGGCGCTTTTTGAAGTTGAAATCCCTTATCGATTAGTTGGTAGCGCCAGCTGCGTAGTGTAACTTTCATACTATTGTAAATTGCTAATGAGTTTCGTTGCTAGTTCAGGGTACAAATTCAGGGTACAAACCACGCGGCGGACGCCCGTCCAGACCGACCTTACCGCAGGCTCTCCCGGCATTCCCGGCTCTCAAAGACCCGAAATATGAATAACCGCCTGCTCGAACGCTATCTGACCCGTGAGGTGCTGTCGGCGTGGCTTGGCGTGATGACGGTATTGCTGGCAATCATGCTGGCGACGCGTTTCGCCAGCTTTCTGTCGCTGGCCGCCAAGGGTGAATTGCCGCGCGATCTGCTGCTTGAGGTGGCCGGTCTTTCCAGTCTGCGCTTCCTGGTGATCCTGATGCCGGTCTCGCTGCTGCTGGCAATCGTCCTTTCGCTCGGCAGGCTCTACGCAGACAACGAAATCGCCGCGATGATGGGCTGCGGCGTCAGCCTTACGCGCCTGTATCGCCCGTTCCTGCTGCTGGCCGCCGTGCTCGCCGTCGTCACCGCCCTGTTCTCGTTCAATATCGGTCCCTGGGCAGGGCGCGAGGCGGATTATCTGGTCAAGGATGCCAAGCGCCTGGTCCAGTTCACACCGTTCGCGCCCGGAAAATTCAAGCCGGTGGCCAACGGCCGTGCCGTGTTTTACACCGCAGACATCGACCCATCCGGCAATCATCTCGGCGAAGTGTTCGCCCATGTGATCGAACGCGACGGCACCAGTGTCATCGTCGCGCCGGAGGGAAATCAGACTGTCGACCCCGCGACCGGGGAGCGCGTGGTCACCCTCGAGAACGGCTACCGCTACCGCGGCGAACCCGGCACGGCGGACTATGACGTCACGCATTTCCAAGCGCTGACGATGCGTATTTCGCCACCGCCGTTCACGTATACCAATGGGCAGCGCAAGCTCAAACCGACCAAAGACCTGCTGGACAGCGACGCCGAGGATCGGGCCGAGCTGCAGGGCCGCATCGCGGCGCCGGTGTCGGTGCTGATTCTTGCCCTTCTCGCCGTGCCGCTGTCGCACCTGCGGCCGCGCGAAGGGCGTTACGGCAAGGTGGTCTGGGGCGTTCTGGCATATCTGATGTACGCGAACCTGCTGATGTTCGGGCAATCGCTGGTCGGCAAGGGACGGGTATCCGCAATCGCCGGCATGTGGAGCGTCCATGCCGTGGTGCTTGCCGCGGCAATATTCCTGGTCGGACGACGCCAGGGCTGGTGGCGGACACGTCTATGAACCGTCTCGACCGCTACGTGATCCGGCACATCGCGGAGCTCACCGGAATCGTCGCGCTGGCCCTGCTGGCGATCTATACCTTCGTCGTCTTCGTTTCGGACATTGGCGACACCGGCGGCAAAAGCGGATTCGGTATCCCGCAGCTGATGGCCTACACCGCGCTGATGGTGCCGTCGAGCCTCTACATCCTGATGCCGATCATTGCGCTGCTCGGCACCATGCTCGGCATTGGGATTCTGGCCCGGCAAAGCGAATTGACGGCGATGCGCGCGGCCGGCGTTTCCCTGATGCGGATCGGCGCGGCGACTCTGGCCGCCGGTGCGGCGCTGGGTTTGCTTACCATTGTGCTTGGCGACTGGCTGGCGCCAGCCGGCGAGCATGCCGCCAATGATCTGCGTGATCGCGCGCGCGGCGTTTCGCCGTTGCGCTCTGTGTGGCTGCGCGATGGCCGCAACGTGGTGCAGATCCGCAATCTGCTGGCGGAAGACCGCGTCGGCAACATCGTCGTTTACCGCCTCGACGACAGCGGCCGCATCGCCGACGTCCTCACCGCCGACGCCGGGCAGTATCTGGGCGATCACTGGCAATTGACCAAGGTGCGCCAGAGCCATTTCACGAGCAATCGCATCGATGTATCCGCAGTGCCGCAGACCGACCTCGGCGGCACATTGAACCCAAGCGTTCTGCGCCTGTTCATCCTCGAAGAGGACAGCCTGTCGTTCCACGGACTCAGCCGGCTCATCGACTACCTGCGTGAAAACCATCTCGACTTCAGCAAGTATGAAATTCAGCTGTGGCGCAAGATTGTCGAGCCGTTCACCGTCATGGTGATGATGCTGTTCGCGGTTCCGTTCGTGATCGGGCAAGTGCGTGATACCGGCGCCGGCCAGCGGCTGCTTGCCGGCGCTTTGGTCGGAATCGTTTTTTACGTCGTCAACAAAGTCTCGCTGAGCTACGGAGCGCTCTATCACTGGCCCGCGCCGATCGCGGCTGGCATACCGACGATGCTGCTCGCCGCGGTCGCGATGTGGCGATTGTTGCGCGTGCGATAAGCGGCGACCGGTCGACGTCGACTCCGGAAGGGCAAGCTATGTGGGCTGGCAGCGACCTTTGTGCGACTGACGCGCAACATTGGCGTGCATACGGTCGAGATCAGCTTCAGCCTTCGGAATTGAAAATGGCTGTTTCCTGAGGCGCTGTGACGCAGTTCACAGTATTTCTCAACGGGCATCTCCATACTAGAAATGAGCCGTGAGCTCGGCGATTGTTATATGGAGAAGAATCGATGCAGTCATCAAAACCTATCTCGCTCACTGCACTGACTCTTGCCGCCGTCATCGGCGCCCATTCCATTTCTGCGAACGGCGCGGCACAGCAGGTGTTGCACGTGCGCGACCGAAGTACGGAAGGCCAGAATGCCGCCAATACCGCATTGGTTCCCAGCGCCGACGGTAGTTTTTTTGGAACGGCTTACGGAGGCTCCAACGGCATTGATACGGTTTACGGCGATGTGGTTTACAAGGTCACGGCCCAGGGCGCAGTTTCCGTGGTCCATCAGTTCACGTCGGCGCAGCAACTAACCGCTGGCTTCAACATTTACAGCAACAGCGACGGGGTGTTCGTCAACGGGCTGATGTTGGCGCCAGATGGCAATTTCTACGGTACCACCGCCAGCGGCGGACCTGCAGGCGCTGGGGTGATCTTCCGACAAAAGCCGGATGGCAGCTTCGCCGTGCTGCATACCTTCGAGGCTTCCCCCTGCTGTTCGCAGCCAAACAACGGCGGGGCGTACCCAACGCTCGGACCGCTGGCTTTGGCGAGTGACGGCTTCATGTATGGAACCACCGCCAGTGGCGGTGCAAACGGTGCCGGGACGCTTTTCAAGCTGGGTACGGATGGCAGTTTCGCGGTGCTGTTTTCGTTCGCTGCCGGTAACGCTTTAAGTAACAACGTCGTCGCGGGACAGGACGGTAACTTCTACACGGTGCAGTCCGGCTCGGTTGTGAAAATTACCCCAGCTGGCGCGTGGTCGGTGCTTTACACGGCGCCGCAGCCTGCCAGTGTGGATCCGGGAAGTCTTACGCGGGGGCGGGATGGCAATCTTTACGCAACGACCAGCAGCACGCTTTTCAAATTGAGCTACGCAGGCACCTACAGTGCCCTCCACGTGTTCGCACCAGGCCCGCACCAGTTCGTCTACGTCGGGTACCTGTACGGCTGGTGGGAAAAGACCTTGATGGATATCAACGCCGAAGGAATAGGGGCTGTTTCCCTTGTGCAAACCGCCGACGGAAATTTGTACGGCAGCAATCTGGGGGGCTATTCCGATGCGGGCACGATCTTCAGATTCTCCCCTGATGGAGTGTTCACTACACTTTTTACATTTGATGCCGGCCAGCAGCCGGTTTACCCGAGGCAAACCCCCGGAATCCTGGCAGACGATGGCTCGGGAAATCTGATTGCGGCCACGCGTGACAACGAAAGCGCGGGGCATGATCTGATCTACAAAATACTGCCTGCCGCGCCGCTATCCGTGACGGCATCGTTCACCAAACCCAATGTCAAATTATGGCAACCAACGCAGCTGTCGTGGTCGAGCACCAATGCAAGCGCGTGCAGCGTGCACGGTGATTTCAGCGCTCTGCAAGGCTCCCTTCCAACGAGCGGTACGCGCTCCGTCACGCTCTACAGAAAGCAGGCAAGGACGGACCCGGCGGCATTTTTCGCCGTGGTGGAATGTACCGGCAGCGATGGCAACACCGCCACAGCGACCGCCACATTGACAATCCAGTAGAACAAACCTCGCTCTGGTGATCACGCGGCGCGTCCGATCGCCAGAGCTGTCGGCGCCCAGTGCGCCGGGTGCCCGTGCATCTCGCCATGAGTGCCAATCGCGCGCTGACTCGACGGCATGGGCTCCGATCAAAATCCTGAATTCGAACGTAGCGCTTCCAAGAGCGTGATGCAGCTGCGCGCGAGCGCAGCTTTCTGCTCGGCAGACTTCATCACTGTCGGTGCCGCCACCAGTCGCGCATCCGCCGCTGCCAACGCGGCATCGGCGGTATCGACGATCACGGCGTCTACGAAATCGGCATACAGATCCGCGATCACACCGGCCGTCGGTTGTACGCCCAGCTCGCGCATGATTTTAGCCGTAGGACCCTTGATCGCCTGGCCTGCGACGATCGGCGAAACCGCGATCACTGGTACCGTCAGTGCGCGCAAGCGCTCGCGCAGCTCGGTCAGCGCCAGCATCGGCGCCATGCTCAGGTAGGGGTTGGACGGGCACAGGATCACGCCGGCCAGATCAGGACTTTCGAGCACGGCACGCACGCCGGGCGCGAGCGCGGCCGATGCTGCGCCCTGGAACTCCAGTGAACGGATAGCCGGCTCGCAGCGCAAGCGTACGAAGTAGTCTTGGAACGTCAGCCGGCCGTGGTCGGTGTCCACCATCGTGCGCAAGCGGTCGTCGCTGACCGGCAATACCGTGATCGTGACACCGAGCCGGTGCGCCAGCTCGATGCTGACCGCGTTCAGCGTGAGCCCTTGGCCCAACAGCTGGCGGCGCAGCAAGTGCAGGGCAATGTCACGGTCGCCCAGCGCGAACCAGGTATCGCCGCCCAGGCGCTGTAACTCGTCGCGTACGCACCAGCTTTCATCGGCGCGGCCCCAGCCCTGCTCCGCGTGCACGCGGCCGGACAGCGTATACAGCACGGTATCGAGATCGGGACAGATCGTCAGTCCCAGGTGCTCGAAGTCGTCGCCGACATTGACTGCCACCACCAGTGCCTCGGGTGGCAGCACCTGGGTCAGGCCGAAGACCAGCTTGGCACCGCCCACGCCGCCAGAGAGCGCCAAATAACGCGGCGCGTTGCGCGGCTCATCCATGAGCCGCAGGCTTATGTCTTACTCTGCACTCGCCCAAGTCTGTTCCCGACGCATTTGTCATCGGAACAAATCCTGGGCCAGCGGTCGTAGCAGCTCGCGCGCTCCACGGCCGACGGCGAAGTATGCTGGCGGCACGCCGCGGACCAGAACCATGGGTCGTCCTTCGGCCGCTTCACCGCAGACCAGAGTGGCGGTGGCGCAAAGCTGATCGGCCAGCGCCAGTTCCGTGATCTGCAGCGGACGGCCATTGCGATCAGGCGTACCGCGCAAATTCACCAGCGGCATCAGCCCCGAGCAGCCGATACATACCCCAGTCAGTCCCAGACGCCAGGCGCGACCGAAGCTGTCGGAAATCAGCACTGCGATCCGCAATCCGTAACGCTGTTCCAACCGCTGCCGCAAAACCTCGGCCGAAGCATCCGGGTTTGCCGGCAGCAGCAGCGCCCGCTCGCCGCCTTGTGGCAGATTCGACTGGTCGATTCCTGCATTAGCGACGACGAAACCCAGACGATGGCGCACGATCAGCACCTGCGGAGCGATACGCAGGATTTCAGTGGATTCACGCAGCACGAGCTCTACCAGCCGCGGGTCTTTGCCGCAGCGTGCGGCTAGCGCGCGCGCTTCGACACTGGGTTCCACTTTGGCGAGGTCGATGTAGCGATTCTCGGATTTGGAGACGATTTTTTGCGATATTACCAGCACGTCGCCGTGCTTCAGCGGAGCTTGCTGCGTGGCGCCCAGCGACCGATCGAGCAGGCCGACCAAATCGTCGCCAGGCTGGATTTCCGGGAGTCCCGTAATCGGAACAAATGACAGCGTTTCGATGGGCTCGATGGGGTTCATGCCGGCGCCGCCGCGCGCCGTGCAAGTGGCGCATTGTGTGTTGCTGCCAGTGGCGTGGCCAGCTGCGCGCGCTCGAAGCAGGCGGCATCAGCCTCGCCGTAGAGGGTCGTGCGTTGCCGCCAGGGACGGCCGAGCGCTGTAATCAACTGTTGTATTTGCACGGGTGCCAGCTCCTGTCCGTGCGCGGCGCCAGCGGCACGGCTGATGGATTCGTTCATCAGCGTACCACCGAGATCGTTGGCGCCCACGGTCAGGCAGCGCTGTGCCCACTCCGGTCCAAGCTTGACCCATGAGGCCTGTATGTTACGCACGAGCGGGTGCAATACCAGTCGCGCCACCGCGTGCATCAGCAAAGCCTCGCGCAGCGTCGGACCTCTGCGCGCGCGGCCGCGCAGATACATGGGTGCTTCCATGTGTACGAACGGCAAGGGCACGAACTCGGTCAGTCCGCCCGTGTCCTGCTGCAGCCTCCGCAGCTGCAGCAGATGGCGCGCCCAGTGTTCATAGCCCTCGAGGTGGCCGAACATGATCGTCGAGGTGGTGGGCAAGCCCGCTCGATGTGCCTGCGCCACCACATCCAGCCACTGCTGCGTGCTTAGTTTATCGGGTGCCAGCTCGCGGCGGATTTCATCGTCGAGGATTTCGGCGGCGGTGCCGGGCAGCGAACCCAGGCCGGCGCGCTTCAGCTCGGCGAGGAATTCGCCGATCGAGATGCCCAGCGTTTGTGCGCCGTGGCTGACTTCCAGTGGCGAAAATGCATGCACGTGGATCAGCGGCTGCGCCTGCTTGGCGGCGCGGCAGATTTCCAGATAGGTTTCTCCGGTGAACGCAGGGTGGATGCCGCCCTGCATGCACACTTCGGTGCCGCCGCGCTGCCAGGCCTCGCGCACGCGCCGGCGGATTTCGTCCAGGTCCACCAAGTAGGGCGCGCCGCGCAGATTTTCGTGCGCGCGACCCTTGGAGAAAGCGCAAAAGCCGCACTTGTACAGACAGACGTTGGTGTAGTTGATATTGCGCACCACGGCATAGCTCACGGTGTCGCCCACCATCTGCTGCCGCAGCGCGTCGGCGGCTGTGCAAACGCGCGCGAAATCGCCACCACGTGCGGTGAACAGCTCGGCCACTTCGTGTTCGGCCAGTTCCGCACCGGACGCAGCGCGATCGACCAACGCCGCGATGGCGGATTGCCGCGGCGTGGCGACCGCAGATACGTCGCGCAGATCATCGGCATCGGCCGATGCCACCGTGCCCGGCGACCAACTGCCTACGCGCGCCCATCCGGCGCCGTCGGATAGGCGCTGTACCGGCGCCTGCAGTTCGGGCGCGAGCCAGTCGCGTCGGGCTCGCACGTAGCGCGGATACACCGTGAGGCGCTCCACCAAGTCGCAGCCGCCGCGAACGGTGTCGTCAGCAAGCTGTTTCAACTCCGGCCATGGCGCTTCTGGATTGACGTGATCGGGCGTGAGCGGGGAGACGCCACCCCAGTCGTTGATGCCGGCGGCGATCAGCTCGGCACGCTCGCCGCTGTAGAGATTCGGCGGCGCCTGAATACTCATTTCAGCGCCGAATAGCAGCCGTGCAGCCGCCACCGTCCAGCACAGTTCGTCCATCGACGGCTCCAGCGCATCGTGCATCTTGGTTCCCGGTTTGGCGCGGAAGTTCTGGACGATGATTTCCTGGATGTGCCCGTAGCGATCAGACAGCTCGCGCAGCGCTAGCAGTGCGTCGAGGCGTTCCCGGCGCGTCTCGCCGATGCCGATGAGGATGCCGCTGGTCATCGGCACCCGCGCCTCGCCGGCCAAGCGCAGGGTTTCGAGCCGCCGTGAGGGTTGCTTGTCGGGCGAGCCATAATGCGGTCCGCCGCGCTTGCTCAGCCGCTCCGAGGCGGACTCCAGCATGATGCCCATCGATGGGGCGACGTGTTTCAGCCGTGCCAGATCAGCGCCGCTCATGAGCCCCGGATTCAGATGCGGCAGCAGTCCGGTTTCGCGCAGCACCAGGCCGGCGATGTGCTCGAGATAGTCGAGCGTGGAAGCGAAGCCCAGTCGTGCCAAGGCGGTTCGCGCGGCCGTGTAGCGCAGCTCCGGTTGGTCGCCCAGCGTGAACAGCACTTCTTTGCAGCCCAGTGCTGCGCCATCGCGTGCGATGCGGAGCACGTCCTCAGGTTCCAGGTAGGGTTTGTCGAGTTTGCGTGGAGTCTTGGCGAAGGTGCAGTAATGGCAGACGTCACGGCACAGTTGCGTAAGTGGAACGAACACTTTGCGCGAGTAACTTATGCGCGTGCCCCAGCCGCGTTCGCGCAGCTCTGCCGCCAGCGGCGAAAGGTCGCGCCAGTCGGTGTGTTCCAGCAACGCATAGGTCTGTGCAGCGGTGGGCCGTTGCTCGACCCAGTGCCGCAAGGTAGCCGGAGTTTCGCGCGTCATCGGCTTACTCCGGCACGGCGGGCGGAGGGCACGCCGCCGCTATCGGCGCAGCTCATAGTTTTCAGAAGCTGAGCCGCGGGTACGAGGCCGTGGATGCGTAGATAGTCGAGGTCGTCGGAGACATCCAAGTCCAGCGCCAATTCGTCGCTCTCCACCACGCGGGCCCTCAAGCCTGCCGCTTCGGCCGCGGCCAGATGCTGCCGGAAGCTGTCGCCGCCAAAGCATGGCGCCATCGCATCGGGCGGTGCGCATAGCAAGGCATTGGTGCCCACGCGGCGGCGATCCGGCACCAGGACAACTTCCGTCACCGCATCGGCGGCTGCCAACACCCGCTCCAGCGCGGCAGGCGATACCAGAGGCAGGTCGCCGGCAATCATGAGCAAGCGCTCGAGCTTCAGAGGCCGCAGTTCATGCACTGCCGAAGCAAACGCGCTTGCCGTCCCGAAGTCGCCCGGCTGGCGAATCAGCTGCGCGTTCAGCGCACGGGTGAAGGCCGCGACCTCGGCGTCGGACGTTACCACGGCGACGGTTTCGATACCGCGTGTGGCCTGCAGCGCCCGGATGACCTGCTCGGCGAGCGCGAAGAACAGGCGCCGACGCTGCATCGCGCTGAGTACTGAGCCCAAGCGCGACTTGGCCCGGTCGGGCGATTTGAGCGGGACCACGGCCCACATCAGCGCAGGCTCCCGCGAACGTCGACTACGCGCTGCGCATGATCGATGTACTCATTCGCCGCCTGCGGGCACGCAAGGCGCGAGTGCAACGCAGCGACCAAAGTATTGGACAACATGCCCTAGTACCGTGACACGGAGATAGCGAAACAAAATGAAACGGATGGATTTTGCCGTGTGGCAAGGCGCGAGGAGGAGACATAGCGGGTACTATGGCGACGACGAGCAACGCCGCCACACCGTAAAAGACGCCGTTTCATGTTTCGATATCTCCGTGTCACGGTACTAGGCTCCCGTAATGCGAATCCCGACGCTCCGTCCCTTCTGCTGGCGATTGAGATAAAGCAGCACGGGGGTCAGTGACTCGATCGCGATGGCGTTGCGCAGCGGCCCGGCGTCGAAGGCGCGGACACCGAGATCGCGAATCAGCGACATGGCCTGTTCCAGTGCAGCTTTGTCGTCCGAGCAGGCCAGCACGTCACAGTCGATGGCATGGCTGAGATCGCGCAGATGCACAGCGCTCACGTGGTGCATTGCAGCCACGACCGACGTTGCTGTACCCAGAATCGCCTGCGCTTCGAGCGCCGCGGATTGACCCGCGGGAAGGTTCACGCTGGTGATCTTCGGCGGCTGCAGGGGAACCGTGATGTCGATCAGCACGCGCCCGGTGAGCGCTGCTTTCAGTCCTTCCAGCGTGCTGCCGTGCGCGGAGTAAGGCACGCTCAAGACCACGATCTCGCTGGCTTCGATGGCCTGCGTGTTGCTGCCGCCTTGAATTGTGCGACCGACTTCCTTGCTGAGCTCGACGGCCGCAGCTTGCGCCCGACCTTCGTCGCGAGACCCGATGAATACGGTGTGGCCCGCCTGCGCCCAGCGCAGCGCCATGCCGCTGCCTTCTTTGCCCGTTCCACCTACGACTGCGATGTGCATTCTGACCTCTCGGATTCTGGTAAGGGTCTCGAGTGTTGTCCGAGATGCGAGCCTTCGTACACCGCATCCGAGCCCTGCGAATGATAAAAGATAGTGACCTATAAACGGCGGCGCAGCGCTTGCTCCAGCGTTGCCCTGTGGGACTCAGGGGTAGCTTTGCCGCCCTGCCTCGCATGTTCAGGCCTTTGGAATCTTGGAGAGAACGTCCGACGCGAAGCGTTCGGCGTTGTCGCACCATTCGGCGCGCGCACGTCCATCGATATGGACCGCGGCACCGCTGATGCCCATCGACTGCAATTGTCCGATCTTGTCGATCAGAGCTGTCGGTGTGAGTTTCTCGCCGGGCGAAACGATGCTGCTCAGTACGATTTGCGGCGGGTCTTTGCGGCCGATCTTCTCGCAGTATTCGCGCAGGTAGGCGAGGCCAATGGCCAGATCGGTTTCGTCGGTCATGGCGGCGGTGCGCGCAGTGTTGGACTGTTGGTCTCCGGTGAAGAACGGATACCAGCCGTCGGCGAGTTCGACGGCGCGGCGGATAGCACGTTTGGAATTGCCGCCGACCAGCAGCGGCGGGTGTGGCTTTTGAACGGGCCCAGGCTTCACACGATTACCCAGCGCCTCGTAGCCGGTGCCCTGGAATGTGAACTCTTCGCTGCTCAATGCCGCTTTGAGGGCGCGGAGGTACTCATCCATGATGTCGTTGCGCCGCTCGAAATCGATGCCCAGCGCCCGATATTCGCCCTTGAGATAGCCGGCGCCCAGTCCCAACGTGACACGTCCGCCTGAGAACACGTCAAGCGTCGCCACGGCGCGTGCCGTGATGAAGGGGTTGCGATAAGGCAGCACCAGAATACCGGTTTGCAGCCGCAGCTTGGTGGTGGCCGCGGCGACAAACGACAGCATCACGAAGGGGTCCTGCGCATAGTGGCCGCCCGCATCGAGCCAGCGGCCAGTCGGGCAGGGATGGTCGGTCACGTTACCGCCATTGAAGCCCAGGCGCTCGACCAGCGTGGCGATCTGAACGACCGCCTCCGGTCGCAGAAACTCATCTGGCTTATCGATTTTGTCGAACGGCAGGGTTACGTTGATCTTCATGTTTGTCTCGTTTGGATGTCTCTAGATGTCACCCGTGAGCGTCCACTTGCCGGCGCGGTTGCGGAGCCAGCCCGACGATGCCCAGCTGCCGCCGTCAACGGGTATGACGGTGCCGGTCACGTAGCTGCTCATGCTGGAGGACAGAAAAACGGCGGCGTAGCCGCACTCGCTATCGATGCCGGCGCGGCCGAGCGGAATGCGCCGCGCGGTCGCCGCCTCTTGTTCCGCGGTCGGCTGGATCCACTTCGCGGGATCGACCAGTCCGGTGTTGTTGCCGCGCAGGCCTGGCGTCACCGTGTAATCCGGCGCGATCGCGTTGATGCGGATGCCGTGCTCCGACAGTTCCAGCGCCATCGTGCGCGTGAAGTTGAGCATGCCGGCTTTGCAAGCTGCGTAGACAGCGTAATTCGGCGCCGCGCGCGACGCCTCGATGCTGGCGACGTTGACAATGGAGCCGCCGCGCTGGCCGCGGATCATCACCGGCGCGGCCGCCGAGGTGGCTGCCAGCATGCTGATCAGATTGAGATCGATATGGCGCCGCCAGGAACGCTCGGATTGTTCGAGGAACGCACGAGGACTGACGCCACCGGCATTGTTGACGAGGATGTCGATGCGTCCGAAGTGCTGGTACGCGTTTTCGATTAGTGCGCGAATCTGGTCGGTGTCGGTCACGTCCGTAGGTACGCTCAGCGCTTGGCGTCCCAGCTCGCGCACGCGCGCCGCGGTTTCTTCGCAGCGCTCCGGGACGATGTCGCCGATCACCACATCCGCGCCGACGGAAGCATAAGCAAGTGCGATCGCCCGACCAATGCCGCCACCGCCACCGGTGATGACGGCGACTTGGTCAGTGAGACGAACGTCGGGCGGATTCAAATCGATTCTCCTGAGCAATGGCCGTGCGATGTTCAGCGTGCCGCCCACACGATCCATTCATTGTAGTTCGGCTTTCCGCCGCCGCGTGCTTCCAAGGGCTTGATTGCATACATATGGCTCTTGGAGATAAGCAACACGCAGCGCAACATACCGGACGATCACTCAGCCTTCGCTTTTTGTGGGTTCGCCGAAATGCGAAACTGGGTCGCTCTAGGACAGGCACGATCATGAAGCACTTTCAAGAAGCCGCGAGCAAGGTTGAAGCCGAAATGCCCTTGGGGATAGGCCGCGTCCAGTTGATCCAGAAATTCTGGAATGAGCCGATCGACGTTGTCCGTACGGCGTATACCCATCATCTGGAACTGGCGCTTCTGCCTCGTTCCGACCATGCAATTGGTTGTTTCCCCGAGCATTGGGGACCGCACCGGTTCGAGCCTATTGGAGAAGTGTTTCTGATGCCGGCCCGGCACATGGTTCATGCCAAGAGTGATTGCCGGCATCAGAGTTCTGTTGTTTGCAACTTCGATCCCGCGGCAGTCGCAAAGTGGTTCGAAGGCGATCTGGAATGGACCGATGGCCGCCTGCGCGGCAGCCTCAATATCGTGAACGCCCAGGTTCGCGGCCTGCTGTTCCGCATTGGAGAGGAACTTCGCAACCCGGGATTCGGCAGTGAGACGATGACCGAACTGATGGCCGCCCAAGCCGTCGTCGAATTGTCCCGTCATTTGTTGAGCATCGGCGAACGCAGGGCGATTGGCGGTCTCTCGCCTAGGAATTTGAAACTGATCGACGAGCGCTTGGGAGATGCCGGCGTGCCGCCCGCGCTCAGCGAATTGGCGGCGCTGTGCGGTCTTTCCGTGCGGCATCTGACGCGCGCGTTCCGCGTCAGCCGCGGGCGATCGATCGGCAGGTATATCGCCGAGCGCCGTATGGACCACGCCAAGCAATTGCTCGCGTCGGGGACGTGCGTGAAGTCCGTCGCTTACGCAACGGGCTTCACGGCGCCATCCAACTTCTCCGCCGCGTTCCTGCGGGCGACTGGAGAGACCCCGCGGCGGTACAAGGAAAGGACGAACCGCAAGAGCGACGCCGCCGCTGCGATCCAGTCCAAGATTCATTGAGCTATCGAGCGGTGACTAGCCGATCGCGGTCAGGCTCTCATGGCTCGATCGTTCGATCATGCCGTAAGCGCTCTGACCGTCCCAGGTATATCGCGCCCCGCCTTGCTGCAGGTTGAGACCGCCGATGTCGGGATTGCCGACGCGAAAGGTGGACAGCGCGGTCACGCCCGCGATTCGGGTGATCCCGAGTTCGGATTCCAGCTCTAGCGATACATCGTCGCCTTCTCCGACAATCCGGCGCAGCCACGGTGCCTTCACCGCCCGTGCCCGGTATATCCTGCCGTTCTGGTAGACGTAGCCGTCGTTATGCGGCACGGAGCCGTCGCCTGCGGGAGGATAGGCGATGAAGCCAAACGCGCGGCCATCCGGAAAAACCGCGGATTGCCAGCAATGACCGCGGAAGCCGGCCAGCGGGCGCACGCTCTGGCGGTGAATGCGCGAACCGACGGCCTTGAACGTGCGGGCTGCGCCATCGATGTCCAGGCGCCCCTCCGCGCGGAACAGCTGCTCGATGCGATAGCCGAAGCCCATATGGCCGGCCTCGATCTTCTCCGCCTCTGTCATCGTGGCGACTTTCTCGGGCGTGTTGTCCTGAACCCAGGCCGGCGTGACCATGGTCAACTCGACTTCGAAGCGCACCGGCGTTCGCCGGTTCGGGTCCAGCGTCTTGGCAATCTGCTGCGAAACATCGCCATCTACCGCGGGGCCGTCGAAGCTCACCACCCATTTGCGGAACGGCTCGATGCACTGAAAGCGGACCGGACCCGCGCCGAGCACGGTGGGCCGTCCCTCGGGTCCGATCGGCGAGTGCGCGGGACCGCGTCCGGCACCATTCAGAATGCGGCCGCCCGCGAAAGCGACGTTGGCCTGGTACAGCCGATTCTCCCAGGACGAGGCCTCCGCCTCGATGCCGAGGCGCGGAAAGCCGAACGCACCGTTCTCTTCGAACAACCACAGCGACGCGCTCTCGCGCATCTCGGGATCGTCGGGCTTGCCTGGAAAAACCAGATCTCGTTCCGGTGCCAGCCCACCCGTCCAATTCGTGGTCATTGCATGAGTCCTGTGCCGAAGAGGGCTATGCGGCGGCCGTCGGAACCTTGAACCGTTCCGTGTAAAAGCGGAACCGCTGCCGCAGTTGCGCGGGATCGAGCCCGAATTCGGCCGGGTCGTAACTGTGATCACCGTGCTTGTCGCGCGGCGTGCTGCGTCGCCAAGCCTCCATTCGCTCGCGTGCCTGCGGTGTCAACTCCTCGCCGAGAAAGTCGTAAAGCTGCGCGAGAATCGGGAACGGGTCTTCCTGGAACGGCGCGAAATAGACGTCGAAGAAGCGGTGATCGTTGCCGGCGTCGCGGAACGCCATCATGCGGCGCATGCCGAGTTCGCAGAAGTGGGACGCGAGCTGACCCAGCCAAAGTTTGTCGACGTCATCGGAACCGGCCTTGATCAGCTCGTAGTAGAGGTCGGCGACCGACGGAACGACGCTGGCGATGTCCCGGTGCGTCATCCAGAAGCGCGCATCGGGGAAGACTTGCGAAAGCGCATCGATGAACAGCGAGTGCGAGGGATTCTTCAAGCGCCAGCGCATGGGCGGGCAGTGCCATTGCAGGAGCTTGAGCACCCGTTTCACATAGCGATAGGTCGGAACCAGATCGGCCTTGTGATTGAGCCACTCGACGTAGCTGGGAATCTGCACGAAGGCCCGGAACAGCTGCGACTTGAAGTCGTAGCCCATGAAGGTCTGGCACTCGGTCGGCGAGGTCGACGTGCTCGGCACCATGGTCTTCATGCGTGGGAAGCGCGTGTTGCGCCGATCCATCATCTGCTGCGCTCTGGCGATGCGCGGATCGCTGTACTGCGTCGCAATTTCGGGCGGCGGGCAGGGCATCTGCGCTTCCCAGTTGCGGATTGAGCGCACGGCCGGGTCTTCGGCCAGCAGGCAGGACAGTGCGGTGGAACCCGTGCGCGGCAAGCCCAGGCCGATCAACGGAGCGACGATTTCCTGTTCGTCGATCTCCGGGTGCAATCGATACCAGCGTTCGACCTGCAGCCGGTTGGAAAGCAGATCGACGATCTGCATCTCGAAGGCCGTGCGTCCTTGCTCGGTCAGCCGCGCTTCGGCCTCGGCGGAAGCGACAAGAATCTCCAGTCCCTCGCGGAAGGACTCCTCACCGAAATCCTCGAGTGCGGTCGCCGCCTGTGCTCGTTGCAGCAGTTCGGCCACTCCGCTCATGCGCCATTCCTCAGTCCGCGATAGATCCTTTTCAAGGAATGCTATGCGACAATTTCAGCGAGCGGCAATTGCGCGCACGAATGCCAGCGGGACAAAACTATGGCTGCAGGACTATTTGTGAGGGAAGCATCTCCTCTGACGCGGCATTCTGCTCCGGATTGTTGACTGGAATTTATTTTGAATATGATCAGCCGGCGTTTCCATGCGCCATCAGCCGCGTTCCGCTGCGGATAAGAGGAGATATTCGTGAGGGTTCAACCCGCCGCTTTTTTTCGCACGGCACTGCCGCTCGATTTGTCACGGCTGAGCGAGCTCGACAGCGGGCGCTATCATTCGATCTGGCTGCCCGACCATATGGTCAGCTTCTGGCCGGATGCGATTTGGACGCCGGAGTTCACGGATCTCGCTACGGTATCTGCTTCGCCTCATCGTCATCTCGATGGGATGGCGGTAGCCGCGGCCACGGCAGTGCTGACTCAAAAAGTGCCGATCGCGACCAGCGTTGTCGATACCGTGCGGCGGCATCCGGCCATGCTCGCGCAGAGCGCGCTGACCATCGACCATCTGGCAAAGGGACGCTTCATCCTCGGTCTCGGCAGCGGCGAAACCGAGAACACAGTGCCCTACGGTTTTGACTTCTCCAAGCCGGTGGGCCGCTTCGAGGAAGCCCTGAAAGTCATTCGCCTGTTGTGGGAAAGCGGAGGCACAGTCGACTTCGAGGGACAATTCTTCAAGCTGCATCATGCGCGCCTCGACACCGAGCCGTATGAAGGGCGCTTGCCGAGGATCTGGATCGGCGCCAGCGGCCCGCGCATGCTGGAGATCGCAGGTCGTTACGCGGACGGATGGTGGCCCGCTGGGGCTTGGTCGCCGGAAGAATATGCGAGCAAGCTGAAGGCGCTGCGCGACTCCGCCGAGCGCGCCGGACGCGATCCGCACGCGATCGTGCCTGCGTTCATCCAGACCTGCCTGATCGGCGACGACGCCGAGCTTGCAAAGATTCTTGACGCGCCGCTGGTCAAGGCGCTGGTGATGCAGTTTCCGGCCGAGATTCTCAAGGCTCGTGGTTTCGAACATCCGCTCGGGCCGGATTGGCGCGGATACCAGGACATCAACCCCGGCGTGCTGACACGCGAGCGCATTGTCGCGATGCTGGCCAAAACCGATCCGGAAGCGATTCTGGCGGTGACTCCGCACGGCACGCCAAAACAGGTTGCACGCATCGTCAAAGATTACGTCGACGCCGGGCTGCGTATACCCAAGATTCTCGACTACGGCGGTATGGCTGGCCTCAAGTATTCGGCTGCATCGGCGCAGAAGGTGCGCGAGGCGGAAGACGAGCTGCTGCGTCTGGTGGGAGACGCCGCATGAATAAGGTTATCCTCGACACCGAAGCGCTGCTCGCAGCGGCGGAGACGGAAACCGGTCTGCGCGATTACGGCGACGATGCGAGCTTCAGGACGCGTTTCGGACTGGCCGTCGATCATCTCAAGAGCATCGGCATGGACGAAGCCGGTCAGCGAGCGGGTGCTGCGGTATGTCATTGGCTGCTGACGACGCGGCTGCAGTTCCTCGAGGACCGTAAGCGTTCCCCGATCGGCGCGGAGAAAATCGTCAAGCCGCTGTTCGCCACCGGCCAGCCGCGATCGGGCACCACGCTGCTCCACGCGCTGATGTCGGTGGATCCCAACGCGCGGTCACTGCGCTTCTGGGAAGTCATGTATCCGTCGCCGCCGCCAGGCCTGGCGGGTCACAACGACCCGCGCCGCGCGCAGGCCGATGCCGACTGGCGCGAAATCAACGCCAAGATTCCGAAGTGGCTGATCAGCCATCCCTACAACGACATGCTCGGCGACGGCCTGCCCGAAGACGAGCGCACCTGGGCCATGGACTTCCGCGTGATGACGCCGACTGCCTGGTGGCGCGTGCCGATGGGCATGAAGATTGGCGGCCTGCCGCTCGATGCGCGCGCGCAATATCGTCTGCACAAGATGATGCTGCAGCACTGCCAGTACGCGCGTCCCCAAAAATATTGGGTGCTGAAGGGTTTTCACGGCGCGCGGCTGGAGGCGCTGTTCGAAACTTACCCCGATGCCAGCATGATCTGGACGCATCGCGATCCAATACAGGTCATTGCCTCGCGCATCATGATGGCTGCCGAACTGGTCGACGGCATGGTCGGCCACGTCGACATGAAGGAGCAGGCCGCGATCCAGCTCGCGGACGCTCGCGCCAGCATCAAGGCCATGATGAATGCGCCGATGCTCGACGACCCACGCATCTACCACGTCCGCTACACCGACTTCACCGCCGATCCGGTGGGCACGATCCGGCGCTTCTACGAACGCAGCGACGTCCGCTGGACCGACGAAACCGAATCGGCGATGCGCCGTTACCTGAAGAACAATCGCGGCGACCGCTACGGCAAGTTCACCTATTCGCCGGATATCATCGGCGTGGACATCGACGAGTTGCACCGCGAGTTTGCGCCGTTCCGCGAGCGTTTCAGCATTGAAATTGAGCAGCGGCACTAGGGCCTGTCATGACCGCCTCTACCTTTCATGACCGGATATCAGTTCACAGCATTAGTTTCCCAAACGCGGGGATCAAGCAGCTATCGGGTTATTGGAAAGCGCTCGGCGCGAAGCGCGCGAGTTTTTCCAGTGGACAAGTGATCGACTACGGTGCTGGAGGGGTGCGGGCGTTGCTCGATGCCGGCGGTCACCGCGCGGAGACGATGACACACGTGCTGCGCACCGGCGCATTGACGGGTGCTGCAGAGGATATAGCCGCGGATCGGGCGCGCCTACGCCAAGTGATTGCGGCGGCGGCTGCAATCGGTGCCAAATCGATCTACATGCTCACCGGCGGGCGCGGCAGCCTGAGCTGGCAGGCTGCGGCCGACGTCTTCGCCGAAACATTGGCTCCCTGCCACGGCGAGGCGCGCGACGCGGGGGTGGCGCTCGCCGTCGAGAACGCCTCACCGCTCTACGCCGACCTCCACATAGGCAACAATCTGCACGACACGGTGGTTCTCGCCGAGCACGCAGGTATCGGTGTCTGCATCGATATCTGGGGTTGCTGGACGGAGGCCGATTTGCTGGCGCTGATGGCACGGGCAATGCCGCTCTGCCGTATCGTCCAGTTGAGCGACTATGTCTGCGGCGACCGGGCGCTGCCCTGTCGTGCTGTTCCCGGCGATGGCGCGATCCCGCTGCGCGCCATTGTGGCGCACGCGCTCAAGCTCGGCTACGGCGGTGCCTTCGACCTCGAATTGATCGGGCCGCGCATCGACCGTGAAGGGCATTTGCAGGCAACTGCGCGGGGCGGCAAAGTGATCACCGAGATGCTGCAGGCTCTGGGTGCCTAAGGAGTTCCGATGGCATATGGATCGAGTCCCGATGACGCCGCGCTACGTGCCGCCTGGCAGCAGTTCTGCGCGCGCTTGCAGGAATCCGGTGAGCGCGTTTTCAAGGACCACAATCCAGCGACGTCGCTGCATCGCGCCGACGCCTTCCGCTTTCTCACGCAAAACCTGGGACAGGCCTTCGATCTGGCGCTGGAGACGAAGGACACGAGGTATCCCGAGCTGCATCCGTTTTGTGGTCCGCATCGCAAGCTCGGTGGCGACGCTGCCGACTTCGTCTATCTGCAGGCGTGGATCGACGGTCACTCGGTCTACAAGATCTCCGGCAACAAAGGTACCGCGCGCTTCCTCAACTTCACGGTACAGGGCCCGCGTCCGGACAAACAGCCAGGCACTGACTGGCCAAGCTTGCACGAGCCCTTCGGCGATATTCCCGAGGCCAACCTGTTCGGTCATCAGCTGGAAACGGCGTTGGATGGAAGCTTCGAGCTTTATCTCGGTGGGCCCAGCCGCGAGAGCAACTGGCTACCCACGACGCCAGGCACACGCAAGCTCTTCCTGCGTCAGGGCTTCGATCGCTGGGACGAACTTCCGGCACGGTTATCCATCGAGCGCATCGACATGACCGAGCCGCGCCCTTTGCCGACGCCTGAGCGGATGATCGAGGCGATGGATTGGGCGGGCGATTTCGTGGCCGGGCTGATGAGCGACTGGCCGGATCACCCATATCAGTACAGCAGCGCGGTCGATCCTGTGAACGTCAACTGCTTTCCGCCAGATTCGTCTGACGATGCCGCTGCAAATGCAAAGCGCGGCCGCGCCGTTGCGCACATGTGTTGGGAGCTTGCTGGCGATGAAGCGCTGATCGTCGAGTTTGATGCCCACGACGGCTTTTGGATGCTGACGAATATGGGCGTGTTCTTCAACAGCATGGACTATCTGTATCGCCCGGTGAGCTACACGCCCGGCCGCAGCAAAGTGGATAGCGACGGCAAAATGCGGTTCATCCTCAGCCACGACGATCCCGGCTATCACAACTGGCTGGACACGCAGGGTTTTGAGCGCGGCAATCTGACCTACCGAAACCTACTGAGCAATGCTTCCACTCGTTTCTCTAGCCGGCTCGTCAAGCGCTCAGCCCTAGCGGACGCCTTGCCATCGGACACCGCTAAGATATCGAAGGACGAAAGAATCGCGCAGATGCACGCTCGCTTTGACAGTATCCGGCGTCGTTACAGCTTGTAAACCTTTACCGCCGCCCAAGGCTAGTGTTCGAGTACCGTTGCGCTGAGGAGAGGCAATGCAAGTCTTGCTATTTGGTGCCCGCAGCTATGACCGCCGGGAATTCACTGCCGCGAATCTGCGATACGGTCATCAGCTGACTTTTGTCGAGGCGCATCTGAACACGGAAACCGTAGCGCTGGCCGCTGGCTGTCCGGCTATCTGCACCTTCGTCAACGACGCTCTCAATGCGCCGATGCTGGAACGACTTGCGGGCGCGGGAACAAAACTGATTGCGTTGCGCTGCGCAGGATTTAATCAGGTCGATGTGAAGCGCGCCACTGAGCTTGGTTTGACTGTGGTCCGCGTACCTGCCTATTCACCACATGCGGTAGCGGAACATGCGGTAGGCCTGATCATGGTACTGAATCGCAAATTTCATCGTGCGTATAACCGTGTTCGGGAAGATAATTTTTCGATCGACGGACTCGAAGGATTTGACTTGTACCGCAAGACGGTCGGGGTCGTTGGCGTCGGACGTATCGGTGCGGCATTTGCTCAGATCATGAACGGCTTTGGCTGTACCGTGCTGGCCTACGATCCTCTACTGTCGCAGACTGAATCCCGTGTTGGCGACGCAGTCCTGACGACGTTGCCGGAACTGCTCGCAGCTTCCGATATTGTTTCGCTGCACTGTCCACTAACGCCCGATTCACATCATCTGATCAGTGACGATGCATTATCACAAATGAAGTCGGGCGCGATGTTGATCAACACCAGCCGCGGCGGCCTGCTCGACACCGAAGCCGTGATCCGAGCGCTTAAATCCGGCCGGCTTGGTGCCCTTGGACTCGATGTATACGAACAGGAAGACAACCTTTTTTACGAAGACTTGTCGTCGACGGTCGTGACCGATGACGTGTTTCAGCACTTGCTCACGTTTCCGAACGTCATGATCACGGCTCATCAGGCATTTTTCACCAAAGAGGCATTGGCAGCGATTGCCGATACCACACTTTCCAATGTTTCCGATTTTGAAACAGGGCGCCCCAATTCCAATCAGGTGACGCCCGAACTTGTCAGGAGAGGAACAGACATTCCACGGTGACCGAAGCTATTGTCGGCGCGCTGGCAAATACATAACCGTGATGATCGTCTTTGCAGACAAGCGGCGCTCCGCACGAGTGATTGCAATAGAGCGACAGAGCGCCGCGCAGCTTCCGTGAAGATTCCAGCGTAGTCGACGAAATTTTCTTCGATCCCCCGTGACAGTCAAACCCGACTGTCGTTTTCCATCTGTGCGATGAGCAAGGAGGCATAAGTCTCGCGTAGCAGCAGCCGGATGGACCCGCGTGCGTCCTATCGCTGTCGCTGTGGTAGTACCCGCATCGAGCCGTGTCCGATGATGCCAGACGAAGCGGACGCAGCAGGGATGGCTTACGATTACAGAAATCGACGAAATCACCATGGCCTATCAAAAAAAAAATATTGCAAGCAAGCAAATAAAGGCGAAACCCAAACGATCTCGGGGGCGTCCGAGACCTGAGGACATCGCCGTTATCGAGACCAAATTGCTGGACGTGGCTTTAAATGAGTTTCTGGAGCATGGTTATGGTGGCGCCTCGATGGCGAGCATCGTCAAGGTTGCTGCGGTTTCTAAGACGACGCTTTATTCACGGTTCTCTTCAAAGGAAGAGTTGTTCCGCGCAATTATCTACGCGCAAATCGACCGCCTCTCCCCGTCGACGTCGCTAAGGTCAAATGCCGGTCCGCTCGATCTGGAAAAGGGTTTGAAGTCTTATGCCAATCACATGCTGGAACTCAGCCTGCAAGGCGACCTGCTTGGTGTGAACAGGCTGATTTATAGCGAGTCTTACCGTTTCCCGGAATTGGGCGCGGCAGCAGCAGAGAGAACCGAACTTGGAATCAGGCGAATTTCCGCTTTTATTCGAGAGTGTGCTGCCATGGACGATATTCCATGCAAGGATCCGGAAGGAGTAGCGGAAGCATTTATCCTGATGATCAGGGGTTGGTATGTAAACGTCATGCTGACCAACCGCGAAGTGTCTGCAGCGCAGCGCCAAGCGTGGGTTAGACGCGCTGTGCACACACTGCTTTCCGCCCGGAAAGATTGGTGAAATGAGGGTTGTTGGAAGAGCAATCGCCTGAGCACTAAGGACTCGTTCGGCGACTTGCTACTGAATCCAAAGCACAATTCTCGAGATCCGCAGTTTTCGTCGATAAGCGTCGCGCTCGTCGGAGCGAGCGTCAATCTGACACTGCCCGTTCACGGATTGACTAATAAAAGTACCGATCTGTATCATTATGTGCATTGAGCGCTTAGGGCAACCCTGTCTGTGCCCCTCTTGAGTTAAAGCTGGTTACCATGACGAGAGGGTCCAATTCGTGGTTGCGCTTCGCCCTTGAGCGTTGGGTTCCAGCCAATGGCGGAGGAGAGTAAGCGGATGTTTGAGGTAAAGGTTCTGAAAGAAAGCATCGGATCCGAGATTCGTATGGACGTCGAAGATCTCTTGACTCCCGAAGTGGCCGCCAAAGTTCGTGGCTTGCTGGTCGAAAGAGGAGTCCTGGTGTTCAGGGAACTCAATCTGACCGATGACCAGCAGGTTACTTTGGCCCGACTAATGGGTTCTCTGCGAGAAGAAGGTGAAAAGGGCATCTTCAAAATCACGCTCGATAAGAAGACCAATGCGCGAGCGGACTATTTGAAAGGCTCCTTCCTTTGGCACATCGACGGTACACATGACGATGTTCCGGTTTTTGCGTCGTTGCTCACCGGCCGCACTCTTTCGCCGATTGGCGGCCAGACCGAATTTGCCAACTCCTACATGGCGTACGAGGAGCTTCCGCAGGAAACCAAGGTTCGCATCAACGGGGTCAAGGTCGTCCACAGCGTCGAAGTGTCGATGCGCAGGGCGGGCATAGAACCAACCGAGGCGAATTTAGCGTACTGGTGCAGCCTGCCGAACAAGACCCACAACTTGGTCTGGACTCACAAGTCGGGACACAAATCTCTGGTCATCGGTTGCCACGCTTCTCATATTGAAAACATGGAGAAGGAAGAAGGTCGGAAAGTTCTCCGGGAGTTGCTGGAATGGACGACTCAGCCGAAGTTTGTTTACCGGCATGAGTGGACGCCGGGAGATCTATTAATTTGGGATAACACTGGCGTGCTGCACAGGGTGGAGCCTTATCCCCTGGATTGCGGTCGGACCATGCACCGCACCACTCTGTTGGGTGAAGAACCCTTTGCCTGAGCCGCTCTGGAAATCAAATCAAAATCTCAACCATGTATGGGGCCGGGGATGCACGAAAAGTCTCCAGCACTTTCAGCTCGATGGATCGACTCAATCAAGCTCAACGCAGTGTCAATGTTGACACCAAGGCGCTTCCGAATATTCTAAGAGAGGGTAGGTGACATGCTTCGAAATCTTCCTCCCAAATGGGATCTTGAAGCCGACGTCGTCTCAATCGGCTCGGGCGGCGGTGGCTTATGCGCTGCGATCACGGCCCATGATCATGGTGTGAGCGCGCTCGTGCTCGAGCGCTCCGACCAGGTCGGCGGTGTTACCGCCTATTCCATGGGTGAAGTCTGGATTCCGGGCAATCACCTCGCTGCCACATCAGACATAAAGGATTCAGCCGATAGCGGCTTTCGCTACATCAAGCGCCTCTCCATGGGCTATGGCGATGACGTCTCAATCCTTAACCAGGCAGTCCACGGGCCGGTGGCGCTCAAATACTTCGAGGACAAGATCGGCCTAAAGATGTGCGTCATCCGCAATCTTCCCGATTATTACTACCCGCACCACAGCGACAGTCTTGCAGAGGGCCGATACCTTGAGGTCCTGCCGTTTCCGGCGGAGATCTTGGGCGACTGGCAACACAAGACACGTGTTTCGCCGCATGTTCCTTACGCGCTCACTCATGAAGATATTTTCGACAACGGTGGGCTGGCGAACATGATCAATTGGGACTACAGCATCATGTCCGAACGTCTCGCCAAGGATGAACGCTGTGCCGGCCCGGGCCTGGCGGCTTATTTCGTCAAGGGTGTGCTCGATCGCAGCATTCCCATGCACACCGGTGTGCATGTGCAAGAGCTAGTCGTCGACGGCGCGCGCGTTGTCGGCGTGCGGGCGACCAGGGGCGGCAAGGATTTTTATGTGAAAGCCAATCGCGGTGTCGTGATCGCTGTCAGTAGTTATGAACGGAATGCCGGTTACGCTAAGACTCTGGGGCACCAGCTGAATCCGGTATCGATGGTGATGCCGTCTATCGATGGCGCTCATCTACGGTTGGCGGGCCAGGCCGGTGCGCGCATTGCGCGAGTACCTGATGTCACGATGCTGGGCTTTCATGTTCCGGGCGAAGAACAGGAAGAGGGTGTGCCCTTGTGGCGCGGCGCTCTGCCCTTCCTCGGTCTGCCCCATTCCATTACGGTCAATCGCGCGGGCAAACGCTTTTCCGATGAGGCCTTCTATCGCTCGGTGTATAGCGCGCTGGATATCATCGATGGCGGCACCCAGACGCATCCCAACTTCCCCTGCTGGGCAATCTTCGATAGCCAAGCGCGGGAGAAATATCCTTTTGGTTCTGTCATGCCCGGTCAGGACTTGCCTGAAGGCATGGGCGCCAAAGCGGATTCCGTCGCGGAACTCGCACGCAAGATTGGTGTGGATGCGCGAGGACTTGCTGCCACCATCACGACGTTCAATGGCTACTGTGAGAAAGGCGAAGATCCGGAGTTCCATCGCGGCACTCGTCCCTGGGGTGCGACGATGTGTGGCGATGCGTCGCAGAAGCCGAACGCGAACCTGGGTCCGTTGCTTAAAGCGCCATTCTATGCCGTTGAATTGCACCGAATGGCTGGCGGTGGCATCGCGGCCACAGGTGTGCTTGCCGATCATCACTGCCGCGCCATCGGTTGGGACGATAAACCGATCGAAGGCCTGTATGTCGCAGGCAACTCCATGGCGCGCATGGACAACGGCGCAATCATGCAGAGTGGCATCACGAATGCACGCGGTATGACCCACGGTTATCTCGCCGGTCGTCATGCTGCCGGCAATCCCAGCAATCTGCTGCAAAAAGAGATGGACCGCCTAGGTCTTTGAGGTAGCCAAATGATTGAAGCAGAAAAGTCGATTGTGATCGACGACGCCATTGATAGCGTCTGGGATTATGTCCAGGACATCCGAAAATGGGCGAACCTTTTCCCCGGATGCCGCGAATGCACGGTTATTGATGAGCACAACTCCCGGTGGAGCATCAAAGTCGGTGCAGGCGGCCTCGTCAAAACTGTCAACGTGCTGGTGCATGTCGATCAGTGGGACGGCCCAGAGCGGGTGAGCTTCTCCTACAAGTTGGAAACCGAGCCCGTCGTGGGGAGTGGTTTCTATATCGCTTCAAGAAAAGGAACTCATGCAACCGAAATTACATTGAAGGTATGTGTTGAGGGCGGTGGCTCGATGGCCCCGATGTGGGAAGCGATGAGCAAGCCGCTTTTGCCGCAATTGGCGAAGACCTTTGCCGGGAAACTGAAGGCAGAGATCGAGGCGTGTGCTGGTGCATCCGCATCGCAAGTCGCCGTCGTGACTGAAACGCCTTCGGTGTTTGCGGCCATGGGTAGATGGCTGCGGAATCTCTGGCGGGCTGTATTCGGATCAAGTAAGCCAGTGGATGATCTGATTAAAGAAGGGCGATTGCCATGAGCGAGCAGAACAAGCAGGTCGTGCTCAAATTTATTGAAGCCATGGGTCGCAGTGACGGCGCCACGGCTGCCACCTGTCTGGCTCCCGATGCTTTCACGCTTGCGAAAGGCTTCGGCAAATTTGCCGGCGTTCGTCACTATGACACCATCGTCGGCACAATCGACGCGTTCAAGAAGCTGGTGCCCACTGGACTGCGGCCCGATATCAAGAGCGTCACCGCTGAGTCCGATCGAGTAGTGGTTGAATTCGAAGGGAATGCGACGACATGCGACGGCAAGCCATATAACAACCAGTACTGCATGGTGTTCACGCTCGCCGGCAGCAAGATCAAACAAGTCAACGAGTATTTCTGCACCATACTCGCCGAAGAGGTTCTCTGGCCTTTGGTCGAGCAGATCGCGCGCGATATTCCGCCAAGCTAAGCCCGTCGAGAGATTGGATATGAAATGTGAGCCCACGAACGTACCCCTGACCGAGGAAATTGATATCCCGGCAATGAAGGAGCGATACCGACAAGAGCGTGACAAACGCATCAGACGCGAAGGTCAGAAGCAGTATGTGCAGCCCGTCGAGGACTTTGCGCGGGCATATAAAGGTGATCCTCACACGCCGATCGAACAGAGGAATCCGATCTCAGAGGATATCGACGTCGCTGTAATCGGCGGCGGCTTCTCGGGAATTCTTGCTGGCGTACACCTCAGGAAGGCCGGGATTACCGGCTTCCGTAATATCGATCATGCGGGCGATTTCGGCGGCGTCTGGTACTGGAATCGATATCCCGGCATTCAATGCGATAACGACGCTTATTGCTACCTGCCGATGCTGGAAGAAATGGGTTACATGCCGTCGAAAAAATTCTCGGATGGCCGCGACATTTACGAATATATCCGGAGCATAGCGAAGCGGTTTGAGCTTTATGAAAAAGCATTTTTCCACACACTCGTCACCGGAATACGCTGGGATGAGGGAATAAAGCGCTGGCGGATAGCGACGGACCGCGGCGACGATATTCGCGCTCGTTTCGTCGTCATGGCCAATGGGCTCCTGGATATCCCGAAATTGCCGGGCATTCCCGGAATACACGAATTCAAGGGCAGAATGTTTCACACTGCCCGCTGGGAATATGATTACACCGGCGGAAGTTACAAGAACCCTGAGCTGAACAAGCTGGCCGACAAGCGTGTGGCTATCGTCGGCACAGGCGCGACCGCAATACAAGCCGTCTCCAATCTCGGCCGTTACGCCAAGCAGCTCTATGTGCTTCAGCGCACGCCTTCGACCGTCGACGAACGCAGAAACACACCCACTGATCCCGAATGGGTGAAGTCACTGAAGCCCGGCTGGCAGAAGGATCGGAAGATCAATTTCCAACGCGGCGCGATCGAGTCGCTTGCCGCGGGAGAACCGGATCTTATTTGTGACATCTGGACGGAACTCAATCGCAATCTCGCCGCGGAGTCAGCCGCTCAGGGTTGTCCGGAGTTGAGTTTTAACGAATATCTGGCACGGCGCGAGGGCATGGACTACCGGGTGATGGAACGCCTGCGTCGTCGCGTCGATTCCATCGTTAAAGACAAAGAGACCGCCGAGGCTTTGAAACCCTGGTATCGCTTCATGTGCAAGCGGCCATGCTCCAACGACGATTACTACCCAACGTTCAACCGCCCAAATGTGAAACTGATCGACGTATCCGCGACCAAAGGCGTCGAGCACATGACCGGGAGGGGCTTTGTTGCCCGGGGCGTGGAATACGAAATCGATTGCATGATTTTCGCCAGCGGCTTTGAGGTGACAAGCGACCTCGATCGCCGTTGGGGCATTAAAGTGATTGAGGGTCGCAATGGATTGTCGATCTACGATTACTGGGCCGATGGTTACAAAACATTGCACGGCATGATGAGTCACGGCTTTCCGAACCAGTTCTTCATCGGTTTCTACCAAGGCGGCTTTAACGCAACCACCACCGAGACGTTCAATCGGCAAAGTTACCACATCGCCCATATCATCAAAGAAGCTTTTACGCGTGGCGTCAAAACCGTCGAGCCCAGCCCGGAGTCTCAGGACGAATGGGTCCGGCACGTTCGGGACACGGCAATCGATCTTACGCAATTCCAACGTGAGTGTACTCCGAGCTATTTCAACAACGAGGGCGAAAAGCAGGGCAACAGCGAAGGTGAGGAGAAGTATCGCTGGTACCTCGGGGAGTCTTATGGTCCCGGCTGGAATGCCTTCGAGCAGCTTATGCGGGACTGGCGGGACCGAGGCGATTTAAAAGGCCTGGTCCTCGGAAGATGACATGCAGCGACGTGCCATCTCCTGAAAGAGAGTTCAACCCATGACTCAACTGCTTTTTAATAAGGTGGCAATCGTAACGGGAGGGGCAAGTGGCATTGGCCGCGCAACAGTAGAACTGTTTGTGGAAATAGGTGCCAAGGTCGTAATCGCCGACATCAATATCGAGCAGGGAGTGTCGTTGGCGGACAAGCTTGGCGAGGCGGCGGTATTCAAACAAACTGATGTCGCCAATGCAGATCAGGTTCAAGCGCTTGTCGACTTCGCTGTGGACCACTTTGGTGCGCTCAACATCATGTTTAACAACGCCGGGATCAGCGGCGCGGTACACAATCGCTTCTTGGACGATGATCTCAAGGACTTCGATCGAGTCATCGCCGTCAATCTGTATGGCGTCATGATCGGAAGTCAGTGTGCCGGACGTTATATGGCCAAACATGGAGGGGGTTCAATTATTAATACGTCGTCCCTCGCTGCGATTAAGCCAGGACTGCCTCTAATCACCTATCGTGCGGCTAAGGCAGGAGTCATTCATTTCACACAGTCGATCGCAAGGGATCTTGGCGAATATGGCATTCGCGTCAATTGCATCGCACCCGGTCATATTCCTGCCGGAATGACATTTTATGACATGACAGACCGCATACGGCGTACCCAGCCGTTACAGCGGCAGGGGATGCCGATCGATGTTGCGAACGCCGCTCTGTATTTGGCCAGTGATTTATCAGCACAGGTCACCGGCCTTGTATTACCCGTTGATGGCGGAACGAATCTAGGTGGTCCGATCAATGTGCAAGAGTGACGGCAGATGAGAATGTCGTCCATAAACCACGATCAATGGACGGAGTTAGATTCTATCTATTTTCCGTTTGCCGATTACATTTTTAGAAAGAGCAGCCTGTCGGCACGAAATATTCGAATAATCGTCTTGCGCGCAGCTTGGTTGTGGTGTTTTGAAATTGAGTGGGCTCAGCATGCCTCTATTGTAGTGCGCGATAAGTTGTTATCCGAAGATGAAGTGCGACGCATTACATTGGGTACAGATGCTAAAGGCTGGACCGATCTAGAAATGCTACTAATAAAGGCAGTTGATCAAATTCATCAAACATCGGAGATCGATGATTCGCTTCGGCAGTCACTGACTAGCCATTTGAGTGTCCGGCAAATGGCGGATCTGGCCTTCACGATATTCCTGCTGGGATGACCTTTTATGACATGACAGACCTTATGCGGCGTACTCAGGTGCTACAACGGAAGAGGGTGCTGATTGATGTCGCAAACACCGCTCTGTATTTAGCGATTGAGTGATCAGAACAGGTCGCCGGCCTTGTATCGCCGATCTATCGTGGAACAAATCCGGGCAGTTCAATAAACGTAAGAGAGTAACAACAGATGAGAATGCCGCCCATAAGCCACGATCAATGGACCGAGGAGGTTAGGCAAATTGTGGCTTCTTTTTCAGTGTCGTTTAGTCTGTATGGATTGAACGGCGATGAAAGCGAAAAAGACAAGCTCTCACCGATTCTCTCCACGGTGTTACAAAACCCATCGTTGGCACGGGTCTATTTCCCGTTTGCTGATTATATATTGCGGAAATCCAATCTCCAGTCACGACACGCTCGAATAATTATTTTGCGAGTTGCCTGGTTGTGGCGTTTTGAAACTGAATGGGCTCAGCATGCTTTCATTGTGGTGCGCGATAAGTTGTTATCCGAAGACGAAGTGCGGCGCATTACATTGGGCGCAGGTGCTGTAGGTTGGACCGAGCTAGAAGCGCTGCTGATAAAAGGAGTAGATCAAATGCACTTGACATCGAACATCGATGATTCGCTTTGGAATTCGATGACTGGCCATTTGAGTGTGCGGCAAATGGTGGATCTAACCTTCACGATAGGCAGTTATGTGTTGGCGGGAATGTATATGAATTGCTTTTCATTGCCGCTGAAAGAAGGACAGAAAGGGTTCGACGCATACAAATAATTTTCCTGCAGCACGACACATTCGGGTGGGGATGTGAAAGTAGCTGAATCAGTGGTCGGCGCTCTCATCCAAGCCGTCCCGAGGGTTCAGCCGGAGCCAATGCGGTGCAGCTTGCTGAGCATCCGGAACAGGGTGTCGCGCTGCTCCGCGCTCCAACCCGCCAGCAGCTCGCTCTCCAGCGCTTCTACGGCAGCACGAACCTGAACCAGGAGTTTCTGGCCCTTGGGTGAGGCCTCCAGGAACATCGAACGGCCATCGAGCGGGTTGGGGCGGCGGATCACCAGCTTGCGTTTCTGCATGCTGGCGATGATGAGGGCGAGGTTGGGACCCGCCACGTTCAGTGCCTCGCCCAGCTCCTTGTAGGTGACGCCGGTATTAACCGTAATCAACGATAGCACCGAGAATTCCACCGGCTTGAGCTTGAATGGCTTGCTGATGCACTTGCGGAACGTTTGGTCCATGCGCACGTCCGCGCGTCGCAGATGGTATCCGAGCAGACTCAACAGTGACGACTGATCGAGTCGGCGCAGGCCGTGACCGCGGCTCGCTACGGGAGGCTTTGGCATCTTGAAGTGGTCCCAACGGAAAGCTGCTTGATTATTATCGGATAAGTTTAATTTATTTTATGAGCGCAGCGTCGCCGGCCGTATCCGTGTGTTTCAGGTTCGCGGCGCCATGCGGGGCAGGATGACCTCCGGATCGCCGTCGGTATAGAGCGACTCGACCAATGCTGCGCGATGGTTGAGCACGGCGCGCTGGTTGATCGAGCGCTTGTCCGTGATCTCACCTTTGTCGATCGACGGTGGCTCCAACAGCAGACGCGCCCGCGCGATACGCGTCGAACTGCCGCTGGCCGAGCGGTTCAGCTGGTCCAGCAGAGCCTGTAACCAAGCCCGCACCGCCGGAGCACGCAGCACTTCTTCTGTCGTCGCCTCGGCGCGAAGGCCGGCGAGGCTGCGGCAGTCATCGACGTTGGGAAAGACCAGAATTCCTATGTCGTCGCGGTCGGGTCCCGTCACCACTACATCCTGGATGTAGGGCGCGCCCTCCAGGATCACGCGGCTCCGCAGTGGGCCGACGCTGACGAAAGTCGCGGAGGACAGCTTGAAATCCTCAGCGAGGCGGCCGTCGAACATCAGTCCCAACCGCGGTTGCGCCGGATCGACCAGTGCGACCGCGTCGCCGCTGCAGTAGTAGCCGTCCTCGTCGAAGGCCGCCTGGGTCTGCTCCGGTGCGCGCCAGTAACCGGGCATGATGTGCGGTCCGCGGAAACGCGCTTCAAGCTTGCCCTGCACCGGCACCAGCTTTACTTCGCAACCCGGGCAGGGCAGGCCGATATGGCCTGATTTCACTCCAGGCAGGGTGGCGAAGGTGCACGATGGCGAAGTCTCGGTCATGCCCAGGCCGGACACCACCCGGATACGCTTACCGCAGTGCGCCTCAGCGACCCGCTCGAGCCTGTCCCAGGTGGCCTGAGACAGGCCGGCGCCGGCGAACATGAACAGCCGGACGCGCGAGAAGAAGGTTCGGCGCAGCTGCGCGTCGGTTTCCAGCGCCACTGCCAGTTCTTCCCAGCCCCTGGGCACGTTGAAGTAAACGGTGGGCGCAATCTCGCGCAAGTTGCGCACGGTCTCAACGAAACCTTGCGGCGTCGGCTTGCCGTCGTCGACGTAAAGCGTGCCGCCGTTGTACAGCGCAATGCCGACGTTGTGGTTGCCGCCAAAAGTGTGATTCCACGGCAACCAATCCACCAGCACCGGTGGTTCCTCACCGAGGAAAGGGAAGCTCTGCAGGATCATCTGCTGGTTGCTGCACAGCATGCGTTGAGTGGTAATGACGGCCTTAGGCGACCTGGTCGAACCTGAAGTGAACAAGAACTTGGCCACCGTATCCGGGCCGGTGTCGGCAAAAGCTGCGTCCACCGCCGGAGTGGGCGTCGTCGCCACCAATGCCTCGAAGCGGGTCCACTCGCGGCCCAGCGTCCCCTTCGCCAGAACGACCTCGACTTCCGGCGATACCGCTGCGGCGATCGCACGCTCGTAGGCGGTGCCGTCTGCGGCGAACACCATGCCTGGCGTCAGCGTGCGCCAGACGTGCCGCAGCTTTTCGAAATCCTGCGACATCAGCGAATAGGCCGGCGATACCGGACAGTAAGGAATACCCGCCCACATCGCGCCGAAGCTGAGTTGCAGATGCTCCAGGTCGTTGCCCGACAGAATCAGTAGCGGGCGGTCCACGCTCAGGCCGCGCTGCAGCAGCGTTTGGCCCAGACTGCGTGCGCCGTGCAGCATCTGCGCGTAGGAAATGCGGCGCCAAGCACCGTCGCTGCCGCGCTGCGCCACGAAGGTCCGCTCGGGGTGCTGCACGGCACCCTCGGCCAGCCGATCGAGGAGGTGCCGCGGATAAGGCTGCAGCGGCTCCGGCGAGCGGATACGCAGGACACCGTCGGCGCCGGTGTTGAAGTCAGCAGTGTTGCAGCCGAGGGCAACGGCTCGATACACGGCTCTCCTCCTTTACTTAGCATTTCCGCGAAAGGGTGCTGCAATGTCGAGAGACGATAATCGATCTCCGAGCGCTCTACAGCTGCATTTTTGCTTCCGTTCGGTTTACTGCACTCAATTGCTGCACCGCATTACGGGATAGCGATTCGCAATCATCATCGTCCAATTTGACAGAGCAATAATGCTTATATAGATTCCGAACTTAAAAATACTTATAAAAAGTAAGTAAAAGTTGGCGGACAATTAGGGGGAAGCGTGACGACAAAACATACTAAGGCGGCTCGCGGCGTCGCCGCTGTGACCATTGCACTGCTGGTTTCGTACAACGGTACAAGTGCTGCGGCACAACTGGCGGCTAATACGCCGGCTGTTGCGTGCAGCAGCCTCGCGACTCAGCTTGCGCTGGCTAATACCACGATCGAATCCGTCAAACTCGGTCGCGGCGGTAAAACTGACTCCTCATTTCCGGATGCGGGACCAACGCCGGAAAACTGCGTCGTTCAAGGCACCATCGGCGCTTATACTTCGGGCCATACCGACCCGGACACTGGCTCCAACAGCTACGGCACACGTTTCGAGCTGCGCATGCCGACGCAGTGGAATGGACGATTCTTTTATCAGGGCGGAGCAGCTGCCGACGGCTACGTTGCACCCGCGTGGGGAGCGGTTCTGACCTTACATGGTTCTTCGTCGCCACAAGTACCCGCGCTGTGGCGTGGCTTTGCGGTAGTCAGCAGCGACGGCGGTCACGAGAGCACTACCCTCACAGGCGCAGCCGCTCAGCTCGGCCAGCTGAAGGCGGGCTTCGGTGTCGACCCGAGCGCGCGCGTCAACTACGGCTATGCCTCGATTGGCCAGGTGACTCCGATCGCCAAGCAGATCATTGCGCGGTACTACGCCCAGCAGCCGGCACATTCGTATTTCATCGGCTGCTCGAAGGGCGGGCAGGAAGCGATGCAGGCTTCGCAGAAATACGGGGATCAGTTCGATGGCATCGTTTCCGGCGACCCCGGGTTTCATCTACCGCACGCGGCAATCGCGGAAGCCTGGAACACGCAGGCGCTGGCCATCGTTGCCGAGGCGAACAACCCTAAGGCAACCGACAAGAACGGCAATCCACTGCTGTACAAAGCTTTCTCGCACTCCGACCTCGACCTTGTGCAAAAAGGTGTCCTCCAGGCCTGCGACGCGCTCGACGGCGTGGCGGACAACATGATCTTCAACACCGCCGCCTGTGCCGGAAAATTCGAACCGGCCACACTGCAATGTGCGGGCGCCAAGCGGAATTCCTGCCTCAGCGCTGACCAAGTCACGGCGCTCCATAAAATCTTCGGCGGTGCGAAAGCATCGAACGGTAGCGCCCTATATGCGTCGTTCCCGTACGACACCGATATGAGCAGTTACAACGGCTGGATTCGTTGGGACCTTGGCTCGCCGTTGGGCACCAACAGCGCTTTCAACGTCACGCTGGCGCAGAAGTCGAGTGGCTATATCTTCATCACACCGCCGGACCCGACGGTGGATATGTTCACGATAAACATGGATCAGTTCGAACAGGCCATCGATGCGACCTCGGGCGACTACAGCGTTTCGGCGGTCGGCTTCATGGACGCCGACTCCACTAATTTGAATGCATTTAAGAGCCACGGTGGAAAGATCATCTATTTCCATGGCGGCAGCGATCCGGTGTTTTCGATGAACGACACCCTTGCGTACTACAACGCGCTGTCCACGGCGTACGGCAATGGCACTCCAAATTTCGCGCGTCTGTTTCTCGTGCCCGGCATGAACCACTGCTACGGGGGAGATTACACAACCGACTCCTTCGACATGTTGGATCCGCTCGTAAATTGGGTTGAGAACGGCCAGGCGCCCGATGTCATATCGGCACAACCCGGCGAACCGTCCTCCAGCAGCTTGCCCGCAGGTACCACGCGGCCGCTGTGCGCGTATCCGAAGTACGCGCACTACAAGGGCAGCGGCGACGTCAACGAGGCCGCGAGCTTCAGTTGCGAAAATCCCTAGTGAATCTTTGGAGAAGATGTGAACACGAATGGATCGCTGCGCAACACCGCGCTCATGGCCGCCTTGTTTTTAAGCCAGCAGATATTTGCGACGCAGCCGCCGGACCAGACGACACCGCAGTTACAATTCGCGTGGGAAGAGAATGTCGATCTCGACCCCAAGCAGCGCATTGGCCGCACCGGCAGTGGCGTTGCATTTACCGTACCCATCACCGGCGGGACCTTTTCCGGACCCGACATCGAGGGCAGTATTGTGCCCGGTGGAGCGGACTATCAAATGAAGGATCGCGATGGCAATTTTCACGTAGACGCCATCTATATGCTCAAAACCTCCGATGGCGCTTACATCAAGGTCGTGAACGAAGGCATAGCGCACTACGACCCGAACGGTCTGATATATTTTTATACGCAGCCGAAATTCACTGCTGGGGACGGCAAATACTCATATCTCAACGACAACGTCTTTATCGGGCGCGGGTTGTACCAGGGTACCAAGCTGATCATTCGCTTTTATCAGATCGTTCAATGAATCACAGCTGCAAAAATTAACGACGAGGCCGGCTTTGTTCGCAAGTCGAGTTGCGTAATTCTGCTAAAACGTTGAAGCTGATGCAGCCGTACAAAAAAAATCAATATAGGGTAGGGGGAAACATGAAACCGTATTGCAAGTTGTCGTCTGTTACTCATTTGCTGGCATCACTTGCAGCGAGCGCTGCCATTGGCTTGACGCCGTCCGCGTTCGCCGATGGAACTGTGCCCAACCCCACTGTCACCGCCATTGCCTACGACGCGGGATTGAAGCACCACCCCTTCATGTCCACCTCGCTCAATTTGGCCGCGATGGGGTACGTCGAAAACGAGTACCAGATGACCGGCATCGCCAATATTTACGCTGAAGACGGTAAATGGGACCGCGACGGTCAGTGGGGCACCAAGGTCGCGCAGGCGGACGTGCCTTACACCACGCGTATGTTGGTAAGGCGCCCAGCTGACCCGGCGAAGTTCAATGGCACCGTGGTGGTTGAATGGCTCAACGTCACCGCGCAGATGGATACGGATCCGATTTGGGGCCAGGGCCATACCGAGCTGCTACGCGATGGTTATGCGTGGATCGGCATCAGCGCGCAGACCGCTGGCGTCAAGCAGCTCAAGTACTGGGATGCACAGCGCTACGACGCACTCAATCTCAGTGACGACAGCCTGTCCTACGACATCTTTTCGCAAGCGGCCCAGGCGGTGCGTTCTCAGGCCGCATTGGTGCTGGGCGGCCTGCCGTTCAAGAATCTGATCGGAGGCGGTGAATCGCAATCCGCGTTTTTTATGGTCACCTACGTCAATGCCCTCCAAGCATCTGCGGCTCAGGTCTACGATGGCATCCTGATCTACTCGCGCTTCAATAACGGCGCGCCGATTGCGAAAGGTGGACCGGCGGCCCCCTATGTGGCGTACATCCGTTCCGACAATGCGATTAAGGTGATGCAGCTCGAGACCGAGCAGGACGTCGGGATGTTCAATTTCAGCGCGTCGCAGCAGGCGGACACGGATCATCTCCGTACTTGGGAAACGGCGGGCACGTCGCACTACGACGCCTACGGCACCACCGCGCAGCTGCCACAAGAGCAGCGTGATTTACCGACCCTGGCAAACGTTCCCATCGGCTGCAAGAACCCGGAAAATCAGCTGCCGTTCCACTATGTGTTTAACTCTGCAGTCGTGGCGTTCACCAGTTGGATCAATTCGGGACAGGCTCCGCCGCACGCGCCGCACATCCAACTCTCGTTTGGCGGCAACATCGTTCGTGACCAATACGGTAATGCCAAGGGCGGCATCCGCTTGCCGGAAATGGAAGCGCCAACCGCGGTTAACAATTACGACAATGGTGCTGGCCACGGCGGCGCTCTCTCCGCGTTCGCTTGCATCTTTCTAGGCAATAGCGCTCCGTTTGATCCTGCGACCGTGGCTGCACTGTATCCGACTCATCACGATTACGTGTCGAAAATCACACGCGCGGCAAATGCTGCGCTCAACGCGGGCTTCCTATTGCAGCCGGATTACGACGAGGCGGTGGCCAGTGCCAAGAGCGCCAATGTTCCGGAATAGAGTTTTCAGGCGCTGAAATTCGACAATCTATTTCCCTGCGGCGACTCCAGAGCGTGTTATGCCCTTCTGTGATCGCTGCGACGGCCCCAAAGCGGGCGCAGCGCAAGGAATGGGCGACGCAGCGTACTTGACGTACGTAAGGAGCCCATGACGCGGTGATGCGCCCGCTTTGGGGCCGTCCCTTCGGGTTGCGCCCAAAAGGGTGCCCGCCGGCGTTGCGGGCCTTGGACATGGAACCACCATGCCTTGCGGCCCGCGCCTGAAGGCCCCGCCACGGTGCCGCGTAGCGTGGGTGCGGGCGGGGCCGCTCCGGCGCCCTTTTGGGCAGCAACGCAACGATCACAGAAGTGCATAACACACGCTCTAAGCCCGCCAGGGAGACGGCCCGTTCGTATACTCCCGCGCACGGTGCTGGTGTAGGTCTGCGCGATCTGTAGACAGTGTGTTCAATTTTCCGGCGCAGACGACTCTCCGAAGCTATACCGCGCGGGGACGTTTATATATGTTCACTTCGTGAAAATACTTATATACAATAATTAAAAATTGCGTGTGTAACAGAGGAGTGGAGAGCATGACGACGACAATAAACAACCGCACATTGCGGCTTCGCAGCGTCAAGAACGTCATTGTGACCGGAACACACCAGTGCGATTCAATAGCGGCATAGAGGACGCTTACAATGGGCAGCGCGCGAAATCGTTCACAGTGGAGCGGACTGTTGCTGGGAGCGCTGATCGCGCCGACGGTGTGGAGTTACAGCCCATATGGACCGGTGCCTGGCCCCCTCAAGACTCCTGAAGCACAACTGTGGACGCGTCAGGATGTGGACGCCGTGGTCGATGTGAGCTACGTGACCATCGATGGCTATGAGCCGGTCAGCAACTATGGCGCGCCGGCGGCGTGCGATAAGGTCAGCTTCCTGCGCTTCCGCAACAAGGCGGCCGACGGCAATCCGGAACATGCCGACGCCGACCTGCTCATGGTTCCCGGCGTTCTGGAGGGTGCCAACGGCTTTGATTTCATCGGACGTCAGCTCGTCTATATCACCGGCAAGGAGTATGGGAAGAATCTGGAGGTGTGGGCGATGGACCGCCGCGCCAACTGCCTGGAGGATTTGACCGGGCTGCACGCTGCCGAGCAAACCTCCACCGCAGAGCAGGCACAAAACATTCTCACCGGCTATTACTATTTCCACAAACCCGTCGACGGAAAAACCTTTGCCGGATTTCTGACCAGCAAGCAGCTGCCGTTTCTCTACTACTTCGGCATGCGCCAGACCACGCAGGACATGTTCGCCATCATTCGGCGCATGGTCCCGGACGCGGATGTCAGGAAGAAAAAAGTGTTTGTCGGTGGGCACTCGCTGGGCGGCATACACACGTCCGCGTTTCTGTCGTGGAACCTCATGGGCGACGCCAGCCAGACCGCCTATGCCGGCTACAACTGGTGCGCCGGCGCATTCGGCTTCGACACGACCATCGGTCCGCTCGCCACTTCGACCAACGGGTTTCTGCCGCCGCCGCCGAGCGAGGAGGGCTATCAGAAGGAACTGAGCCTGATCGAGAGCGGCAAGATCGAAAGGGAGGTTTACGTGCCAGGACTGCTGGGCCCGGAGGTCATCGCACTGCCGCAGGCCGCCGCCGTGCTCGCTGAGCGTGATCCAGACGGGGAAAGCACGGTGCTGGCGCAGATTCCACATTCGCCGGAACTCAACGGAATCCTTGGATTTCTCAACGTGCGCCATCTCGACGCAGTCACCAAGCCGCCGGTGTTCGAGGATTTCCGCTACACAAAGCAAGCGCTTGTCGGCTTGATCTTCGACGACAACTTCTCGCCTCTATCGCTTCTTCAGGCGGGACTTGGTTTCCTGCACGGCGGCTCCGTGGTGAAGAAACTGCCGCTGGTGGAAACAGTCTCCGGCACTCAGGGCGAAATCGGTGCGCTGCTCACCGAGCTGCTGGGCACGCAGCCGCACTACGTCGCCGCCAATGCCGGCCCCAACATTCGACATCTCGGGCAAGGCCCGCTCTACCACTGGGCGCGGCGCGACGAGATCGGGTCGCTGTCTGAACCCGACTACACCGATACCACGGGCTTGGTGCGCTTTACCTATCTCGGCAACGAACCCAGTGACATCCGCGATTTCACCACCGCGCTGCACGAAGGTCCGACCAACCTCACGGAATGGTATTTCCCGATGCGCCTGCTGGTCGATTCCATGGCCGTTGCCGGCGACTACGCGACTAAATACGGATTGGATATCGACTACCCGGACGGTCCGACTGCGGTGCCCTCGCTGCTGATGGTCGGCGACCAGGGACTGACCGGCTATAAGATCGGCGATCCACCAGCATTTCCGCAGCAACAGCTCATCGTCGCGCCGGGTTTTACGCATTTGGATCCGATGTTCGAAGCCGTCAATTCGCCTTCACAGAACGACTATGTCATGCGGCCATTGATCCAGTTCGTGCTGGCGCATGCGCACTAGGGCGGGTCGTCAAATACATTGATCGCTGCGAGGTGACGCCGACTGAGTAGTTTGAGCTATGCCCTCATACTCCGTCTCACCTGCGACTGCACCGGCATACGTCGATCCGGTCCGCGACGGCGGTCCCGTCCGACCGATGCCGGAGGCTGCGCCACTATCTGCCCATAGGGATGACGCCTGTCTTCCTGACGGCGATCCTCGAAATGCTCGTATTTGCAATTGCAGGCCTTGGCGCTACATTCCTGTAATGGAAGCCGAGGTGCCTCTCTCGAAAGAAACCTTCGGTTTTTGAGCGTCTTGACGACACTGCAGGCGCCGCTTTTATAACGTAACTCGACGCAGTGATACGGATTGGCACCTTCAGATTTTTCTGGAACGGCCCGATGGTTTTGCGAGGTACTGTGCCACCACCATATCGCTATCGCGAGCGCCATAAAAAGAAACGCAATTGCCGGTCCGCTGGCCATATGAAGTCCTAGTTGAGTCAAGCCGGAAAAAGAAGCTGCTGCTGAAACTGAACAACGATAATTTTATGACTTGCCGATCTGTTTTCAGTTCCGTTCGGATTGTGTCAGCATCGCGATCACAGGATCTTAAGGCTGCACTCGATCACTCCTTTGAAGGTCAGAGCGCGGATTTTCTACCCATCCGCAGTGAGCATGCAAGAGCAGGTGGGGAAGGGGCTGGATTCCTGATGTTTCGCGCGTGCCGCGTGACCGCGCTTTGCGGTCAGATCATCCGTAACGGTTCTCGACGCCCGCCAGGCGGTGCACGAACATATGGTCGAGCAGCAGCACCTGATCATTGAAGTAGCGGGCTTCGAAGTCCTTTGTTACCGATACGCTCGTAAATCAGCATCGACGCGTGCTCGGCAAGCGTCGATGTAAGTCTTGGGATACTTTTTCATGCCGAGCACGGTGTTCTTGCTTTTTGTGAGTTGGATTTCGAAGCGTTCGGAAACAAAGTTTCTTTTATGGATGTCTCAGATAGTGCCGCACTGATCGCGAGCGCTTTCCCGGCCGGTCCATCCGTGCCCCCAACTCCGTGAATCGAGAGTGACGATGCCGAAATTTTGTTTCGATTCATCCCTGCATCCCTTCTCCTGACAATTTTTGATGTGGGCTGTCGATTTGCTCTCCGCTCATTCGACTAACAGAAGTACAGTTTGATTCTAAACACAAACCGAACGAGGTTCGTCATGTCTAGTAACACCGTCCGTCTGCATCGCGTGCTGCGCGCAAAGCCCGAGAAGATTTATCGTGCCTTTCTCGATGCCGAAGCCGTTGCCCGGTGGCTGCCGCCAAACGGCTTCACCTGCAAGGTTGACCAACTCGATCCCAAGGTCGGTGGCAAGTTCAGGATGTCGTTCCGTAACTTCAGCACCGGCAATGGGCATTCCTTCGGCGGCACTTATCTGGAACTCGTGTCAGGCGAACGCATCCGTTACACGGACAAGTTCGATGATGCGAAGTTGCCGGGGGAAATGGTGACCGCTATTGCTCTACGTGCGGTCAGCTGTGGCACGGAGCTGAATGTTGTGCAGGAAGGCATACCCGAAATGATTCCTACCGAACTCTGTTACCTGGGCTGGCAGGAATCTCTGGACCATCTGGCGCGGCTCGTTGAGCCTGAAATTCCGGATTGATTGGGAGGTAATACCCATGAGTGAAGCGAGCACCAAAAATCCTGTAGGTTGGTTCGAGATATATGTGCAAGACATACGGCGGGCCAAGACGTTCTACGAATCTGTGCTGGGCCTGCAGTTTACGAGGCTGGAAAATCCCGGGCTCACGCCGGACATGGAACTATGGGCATTTCCCATGCAGCAGCCTGGCTACGGCGCAACGGGCGCGCTCGTAAAGATGCCGGGCTTTGCTTCCGGCGCCAACAGCGTACTTATTTACTTCAGCTGTGCCGATTGCGCTGTCGAGGCCGCGAAAGCGGTGAAGGCTGGTGGGCGCATGGAGCAGAACAAAAAGTCCATCGGTCAATACGGCCACATCGCGCTCGTTTATGACACCGAAGGCAACATCATTGGCCTGCATTCGATGAAGTGAGTAATGGCATGCGTCATTGCGCACGCATCATTTCCGCGCAGGCGAGAATTTGAGGATCTTCGTTCGAGCCGGGCGAAGCCAAATATCACTTGGCTCCGCCCGGCACGATGATCAATAACTCCCGGTTTCAGTTGGATAGCACGGACACGAAGTCGATGTTCAATGGAGTGAGAACGGTGTCGATCAGTGGCTCCAGTACGGTTTCGGTGCCGCCTTGAAAACCCAATACGGTCAAGCCTGGAGCTGAGGTATTGATCTGACCCAGCCATAGGTTGCCGTTTGGATCGACTGCGATGGGGCCGAGCTCCAGATTCTGAAAGTTGCTGACCGGCACTGGCGTGTCGGGACTGCCAGGATTGAAGCGATATAGGGATTGGGTACCGCCAAAGCCGGTGCTGCCGATAAAGTAGCCGCGATCACCAGCGGCAACGGTCACATCGGCGAAGGTCCCATAGGGATGGCTATTGCTGTCGCCATCGTCGAGCAGCAGTGTCGTGCCGTAGCTATTGTCCGGGTCAATACTGACTACACCGCCGTCATACTGCTGATTGAAGCTGCCGTCGTAACCGCCGTCTGCAGCCACCAATATGGCATTGCTATCCGGAACGGAGACCAGGCGGTAGGGGTCGCGGAGCGGCAATTCGATGCCGTTGAGGCCAGAGCTATTCGCACCGGTCGAGATTTCGATATCGGTTGCCGTGTCGATGACCGCGACATAGCCGTTTTGGGTCGCCGCGAAACTGCTGTCCAGTCGCTGCATTGCCACGTAGAGCTTGCCGTTCTTGATCAGGCCCGCGCTCATTTCCGGCACACCATCCGCATCATATTGCGACAGGTCAATTTCGCCGATCTTGAAGGCGGCTTCGGTAGTGGCTGATGGATTGACGATCCACAGCTTGCCGGAGCCGTAGCGGATCAAATAACCCTTGGTTTCGCTGGCGATGATCAGATCGCGCGGATTGCTGTCTTCCGTGCTGGAATCATTCGTCGAATACGTGTAAGTCGGCGTCGCCGGCGTAGCGGCATCGTAACGTTGGATCTGGTCGGTTCCGAAACGCTTGATCAGGAAATAGTGATCTCCGTCACCGCGCACCGCGATGTCCGAAATCGTCGCGTCCAGACCGTTCTGCGCCGCGTAGGGTGCAATAGTGTTGGCCAGGGAAACCGCGCCGCTGCTGAAATCCGGCGCAGCCGTTGCTACAACCGCGGAAATATTGAGAGTCGAACCCCCTGAGCCATTCGAACCGTTGGAGTCGGGATTCGAATTATTCGAATCGTTGCTGTTGCTGCAAGCCGCCAGCATCAGGGCTGGCAGGATCAGCAGGTACGGTTTGATTTCCATCGGTAACTCCTGGGGTTGGTGAAACGGATGCGGGTTCGATCGCTTGGGATGATTGCCGCGCGGCAGATCCAGGCCCCGTCGATTCCGTATTGGGATAGTTCAGGGACAACAGGATCCGGCGGCCCGGCGTGGGAAAGCCGTTGTATTGTTCAATGTTGGAATCCGTAAGGTTCAGAGCCTGCAGCGACCAGCCGACCTTGTGGATCGCGCCCCTTATACCGGCATCCTGACGCCGCATGGTGGGTGCCTTGAGGAGATTGGGGCTGTCGTAATACTCGCCGTCTTCGAACCGGTACGCATAGTAAAAGACGATCTGGTGCCAGCTGTGCTCGATGCGCGCATTGAGCTGCGTATCGAATCGGCCCGGCAGTTGTTTGCCATGGGTTGCCCGCACATCGCTAAGATCCTCGGTGTGTTGCCAGGTACCACCAAGCTGCCATCCCCATCCGGCGAACGTGCCGGCATTGTCCAGTTCCGCTCCGTAGATCAGGCCGCGGCTGGTGTTGACTGAGTGACCAATGCCTTGCGCATTGAAGGTCGGGCTGATGGGGTCGTGCAGGTCCTGCCCGAAAAACGTCAGTTCCACTCGCTGAATCTGCTCGCCGGGACTGCAATGACCGCCGATGTCCGCGTAGTTCGCGCTCTCCGGTTGCAGCGCAGGATTACCGATGAAGAGACCACGATCGCCATAGTGCTCGAAGAATGTCGGCAGGCGTTCGCGACGGCCCAGGTTGGTTGCCGCGAGGCAGCGACTGAATCGCTGGCTCATTCCGACCGCTGGCTCGACGAGTATGTAATTCTCGTTATTGCCATCCGACCCGTCATGCGACCAACCCGTCTGCAGGCTGGCGTTATAGCGGCGCGCGCCGCCGATCTGCGTGGCGATACCATTGTCGATAATGAATCTTTGTGCGGAACTGGTCGGCACTTCGCCGATCTTGTCCTGGGCCGAGTAGCCGATGCGCTCGGCGCTTACTGTGTCCTGCAAGTGATCGTAGCGACGACCGATGCTCAGCAGCGTGCGCTGCGTATCCGACTGCGTGTCCTGTGCGCCGACTCCAAGCTGGCTGTCCGGATCGAGATAAGTTTCCCGCGTGAATCGATGCGATAGCGACGTCTGCCACGTGGCGCTTTGCGGACTGGCAAGTGACAGTGCATAGGACTGTGTATCGAGTTCGGTTCTTGTATTCGGCGCGTCTGAAATTGTCGGCAACCGTTGTACGTCGTCGACGACGTGCGCGGTCACGTCCAGCGGGCCGCGATAGCGAAACAGTCCGTAATACTGCCGGGTGCCATTGTTCTGACGTCGTTCCGTTTGCGTGCGATCAGGATCATTCGGATCGAACGGTTTGAACTTGTTGACGTACGGAAAATCGTTGTCGGCGGCCTGCGCACCAATCGCAATTTGGGTCGAACGACTCGGCTGCGCGGCGACATCAAGCTGTCGCTGACCGAAGCTGCCGATAGTGGCGGACCCGACGATGGGGGCGGCCAGCTCGCGACGACTACGCAAGTTGATCGTACCCGCGAGTCCGCTGCCAAGGCCGACGGGTACGCGGCCTTTGTAGACATCAACCTCGTCGAGCAAGAGCGGACTGACGAGCGAGAGCGAGGTGGCTTCGCCACCGCCGGTATCCAACGGCAAGCCATCGAGCAAAACGCGGACCTGACGACCGCTGCTGCCGCGCAAACTGGCTTCGCTGTAACTGCCCAGTCCGCCGGAAGTGCGCACCTGCACACCCGGCAAGGTCGCCAGCAATTCGGCCAGATCGCTTGGCCCCAGAGGCTCAACCGGTACGCGAATAACGACACCGCTATCCTGCAGTTCGGTGCGTTCGCCAACGACCGTAATCGGCCGCAGTTGGATCGGAGAATCGTCCGCACACGAAAAAACCGGCCACGCAGCCCCGAGGGCCATCGTCGCGCGAGCCAAGCTTCTATGAAATTCCCGAATCCCCACCACGAGCACTTCTCTAATCGCAGACAGCCCGTGGTCGGCGTGGCTTAGCCACACCCGCTAAGTCGCCCGCCGCGACCACGGAAAATGATTTGCAGGCCGGTCTCCGGACTCGCGGGCTTTGCCCTCGGCGCCTTCCCGGATCATCGCGATCCAGTGGCTGTTTGCCGGAGCTTCCCACTCACCGTTGCGGGGGCAGTGTTCGATTTGAACGAACTTCCCGTTTCACCTTCCGGCCGACGCAGCCTTCAGGCACCTGCTACGAACATTCTAAACTGAATCTGCTTGGACTGTCGCGGTCAGCAGATTTCAATTGCAGATGCAGTATCTGCACAAAGCCAATGGAGATAGCCGCGTAAGCGCTCCGGAAATCATTCTTCTTTCGATGGGTTTCGTGTTCTACACACCGCAGATCCCGCTCAAGCCTGCGGCAAGGGGCGCCGATAAAAAGCCGATAAGGAATTGACCAAATGGCTCGCCCGAACGGCGCAGGCGATTGTCGATCAGCCCCCGCAGAGGGCGCGGTATCGTGGAGGCTTGTTCGGCTGGGTTTAGGTGTTCTTTTCTGCCCGGCGGTGTTATCGGAAGATGAGTTCCGCGAAGACCACTCAGGGACGCAGCACCCAGCCGCCATCGACGTGGAATACCTGGCCGGTGATCCAGTCACCCGCCGCGGAGCACAGCAGCAGCAACGTACCGACCAGCTCATCGGGTGCGCCGCGCACACGCATGGCGACGCTGGCTTCGAGGAATTTGATGAATGGCGAATCGTCCGGTGTCAGCATGCGTCCGGCGTCGCTGGTCGTGTTGCCGGGCGCGATCGCATTGACGTTGATCTTTTCGCGTCCGAGCTGGCGCGCCAGTGTCGTCGTCAGCCCGACCAGCGCCAGCTTGCTGACGCCGTAAACCGAGACCGCCGGAAAGGCGCCGCCCGAAACCTGGTTGATGATCTTGCCGCCGCCGCGCTTGCGCATCAGTGGCACAATCGCCCTGGCACAGTTCAGTGCGCCGGTCAGGTTGACGTTCAGGATGCGGTTCCAGTCTTCGAGCGGTATGTCGATCGCCGTGGCATGGACCAGCTCCGCCATCAGCGCCGCGTTGTTGACCAGGATGTCGACCCCGTCGAACGCATCCGTCGCGGCCTTGGCCATTGCGGCTACCGAATCGGGATTGGTGATGTCGACACCGACGGCGATCGCCTTGCCGCCGGTTGAAACGATTTCATCGCAGACCCGCTTGGCGCCGTCGGCATTTAGATCGGCGACCACCACGGACGCCCCCGCATTGGCCAAGCCGAGTGCATAAGCGCGTCCGATGCTGTTGCCGCGGCCGCCGGCGCCGGTAACGATGGCAACCTTGCCCGAAAGGCGGAACTGGTCGAGCGAAAAACTCATCAGTTTTCTCCTGCGTGTCGCAGCTGAGCGGCGTTTAGTATTTTTCAGTCAACAGGCGCTGCGACAGATAGAGCGGCCATCGCGCTCACTTCGTTTCTTTCAGCACCTGATCAATGAAGGGCATGGCAACGTCGCGGAACGCGGTGAATGAGTCATCCGTACCCAAGGCTTCTCCCAACAAGCCCAAATCCTTGGCCAGCAGTTTCGCGCCATGTGCGAAAGCCGAAGGCTGGGGCAATCGTGAATACACTTCGAATCCGTAGCTGCGACCACTGCTCACTTTCACCAGTTCGATCAGCGCGGCGCGGTCGAGCCTAAGCACAGAGCCGGCTGCGAGCGCGTGATGAGCCAGGGCGACATTCGCCGCCATCAGGGCGTTGTTGATGAGCTTCGCCATTTGCCCAGCGCCGACGCCGCCAAGACGCACGATGAATCCAGCGAAGGTTTCGAAGATCGGACGCGCAGCCGCCACGGCCTGCTCATCTCCGCCGACCATCACCGTCAGTGTTCCAGCTGTCGCGGCGGGCGCGCCGCCGCTGACCGGCGCATCGATGAGCGCGATATCTCGTGCAGCCGCTTGCTGCGCGAGCGTCACGCAAAGTTTGGACTGGACGGTGGAGTGAATCGCGATGCGGCTGCCCGGACGCATCGCCGGAATGAGTGCCTCGCAGACCTGCTGCACGCCGGCGTCGTCGACGACGCAGATGCCGACATGTTCCGACTGCTTGCCCAGCGCCGCAATATCCGGAGCAATCTCCGCCGTCGTGCCTGAAAACGGTTGCAGTGTCTCGGCGCGTCGCGCCCACAGTATCAGGGGATAACCAGCATCGATCATGCGGCGTGCCATCGGCGCGCCCTGACTGCCAAGGCCGAGAAAGCCGATCTTACCCATGCGAATGCACCTTCGTCGCTTCAGCCCGCAGTGATGCCGCGATCGATCGCGATACACGCGCCGTGATAGCTGCGTCCGGCGGGTGAGGCGAGAAATACCACCATATCCGCCACATCATCCACTTCCACCGTGCCGCGCAGACCGGAGAAACGTTTGATCAGTGTCATGTCGGCGCCTTCGGGAATTTTTATGGTGGCGGCGATGTTGGTCATCATCCCGCCGGGCGCGACCGCATTGAAGCGGATCGGCTTGTGCATGTACTCCATTGCCAGCGCCTTGGTCATCTGCGTCAGGGCCGCCTTGGTCGCACAGTATGCGACTGCATATGCTTCGCCGACGAAGGCGGCGGACGAAGTGATGTTGACCACCGCGCCTTGCGCTTTCAGTAGATGCGGGATGGCCGCCTGCATCAGGTAGAAGGGCGCATTCAAGTTCACCGCGATCGTCTTCTCGTAATCGACGGCACGCATCTCGTGCGCATTGCAAAAGACGATGATGCCGGCGACATTGCATAGCGCATCGAGCCGGCCGAATTCCTTGACCGCCACCGCGACCGCCGCGAGGCAGTTGTCGCGTACGGCAAGATCGGTGGCATGCACCAGCACGCGCACGCCGAGCGCGCGTAGCTGCTTCGCCGTCTCCTCCAACCCTGCGGCGTTGACGTCGACAATGCACACATCGGCGCCCGCCTGCGCCAGTTTCAGCGCGGTCGCATGCCCCAGTCCTGAAGCCGCGCCCGTCACCAATGCGGCTTTGCCCTTCATATCACTTGCTGTTGGCATACCTTCAATCTCCAGCTCAATGTCATTCGTAAGGAAGTCCTTTCGCGACGCGGTCGCTCATTTCGATCACGGCTTGCTGCATGACCGAAGCCTTTGGCCAGCCGCCGTGGATGGCGTACTGCAGCACAAACTCAAGCATCTCGTCGCGCGTCGCGTTGCCGCTCGCCATCGCGGAGTGGGTATGAGAACGGATCGGTGTTGTCGACGCGGAATCCGCCACGCAGGTGAGGGTGATCCAGCGGCGTGCGCGCTGATCCAGTCCCGGACGCATCCACATTTCCCCAAATACGAAATTGACGATGCCGCTTTCGAAATAGGCAGTGACCGGAGGCGGGCCGCCGAACATCATTACCGCCTTGAAATTGGCGCTGCCCTCGGCATGACGCACCTTGGGATCCCAAGGCTCTCCACGAATCGGAGCATAGGGTGCCGGCGGCAGACCTAGCGCCCCGGCCACGCAAGTGATCACCGCATCGAGCAGCGCGGCGCGCGACCAACCGCCGTACACGGCCAGGTGCAGCACCGCCTCGCGCAGCTCGCTTAGGCTGAGTTCGCGCAGCGTCAATGCACCACGGACGTAGCCGTCCAGCGTTGCGGCGGGCGCGCCGGAGCAGGCCGCACTGGAAATCGCGATCAGGAAGCGCGAGCGCCGATCCAACCCCGGCCGCGACCAGACTTCGGCGAACACATAGTCACGCCACGAGGCCTCGAATAGGGTGCGCGGCTCGGGTGCGGGCGTGGCCAGCAGTTCGGTCTGATAACGAACGCCGGTCTGCGTGCGCTCGACCGGATCGAGCAACGTGTGCGGCTCATCCACGAGCCGCGGGCTTGCACCCTCGTTGCGTTCGCCCGAATTCGTTCCCGATGCATTCGTCACTTCGCGGCCTGCAGATTCACCCACACATTTTTGACCTGCAGGAACTCGTGCAGGCCGTGCTCGCCGCCGAGCCGACCGTAGCCACTCTGCTTCATGCCGCCGAACGGTGCACAGGGTTGCATGCCTTCGCCAGATCCGTTGACCTGCACCATGCCGGCCTGCATCTGACTCGCCACATAATGGGCACGGCGCAGATTCTCGGTGTGGATATAAGCGCCCAAGCCGTACTTGGTGTCGTTAGCCAGCGCGATCGCTTCTTCTTCGGTATCGAATGGAGTGACCGCCAGCACCGGACCGAACACTTCGTGCTGTGCGAGTGCGCTGCTGTTGTCGACATCGGCGATAACGGTAAGCGGCAGGTAATAACCCGACGCATAATCGCCACCCATGCGCTCGCCGCCCATCACCAGGCGCGCGCCGTCGCGTTTCACTGCGCCTTCGATCGCGCCGAGAATGCGTTGCACCGCCGCTTCCGAAATGACTGGCCCCATGACTGTTGATGGATCGTAGGGATCACCCACTTTGATATGCGCAGCGATGGCCTGCAGCATCTTCAGATAGGTCTCATAGACCGGCCGTTCAACCAGCAGGCGCGTGCCATTGACGCAGCCTTGTCCACTCACACTGATGGCGCCGGAAAGACCGCGTCGCGCCGCTTGCTGCAGATCTGCGTCCGCGAACACGATCACCGCCGACTTGCCACCGAGTTCGAGTCCGCAAGGCTTCAGACTTTCGGCCGCGGTGCGCAGCACCTTCTTTGCTGTCGTGCCACTGCCGACGAATTGAATCTTGTCGATGCCCGGATGGCTGACGATTGCTTCGCCAGTTTCCGGACCGCCGACGAGCATGTTGACCACACCTGGTGGAAAACCTGCCTCCAGGAACAGCTCACCGAGGCGCATTACTGTGAAGGGCGCCAGCTCAGGCGCTTTTAACACCACGCAGTTGCCGGCGGCGAGGGCGGGCGTGATGACCATCGTTGCCGCGAATAAAGGTCCGTTCCACGGAATGATGGCGCCGACGACGCCATAGGGTTCATAGGCGACGTAATTGTGTGCGGGTCCGCTCCAGGTGCTGATGGTTTCGCCGTGAATCTTGTCGGCCCAACCCGCGAAGTAGCGGAACTTCTGCGCGGCATCGAGCACGATGAACGGAGTCATGAGTGTTGGAGAACCGTTCTCCAGAGTGGACAGCTCCGCCAATTCTTTCGAGTGCTGCTCGATCAGCGCCGCCATCTTCAGCATCAGGTCGCGACGCTTGTCGCCCGGCAGGCTACGCCACGCCGGAAAAGCGGTGCGTGCGGCTTGAACCGCCGCATCCACATCTTGAGGCCCTGCCAGGGTGAGTTCGCAGGTGGTTTGTCCGTTGGCAGGATAGATGTGTGGCTGCAGCTTGCCGGAGCCACGCTCCCTGCGCTGGTCGCCGACGATCAACGCGTGTCGCGGAAAAATATTCTTGCTGCGAATCTCAAAGCCCATTCTGATTTTCTCCTCGCGCAAAGTGCGAGTCGCGACGTTTTAGTAGTCGCGCTGGATGCCTGCGACGGGTTGTATTGAGACCAGCTTTATGCTGTTTCGCAAATCCCAATGCAAGATTAATAGGCGTTTATTTGCCGTGTCAATGCTGATCAATCTATTTAAATCGGACATTTATGCTAATAATATGCTTATTATTGAGTGAGCGACCGAATTCCATTTTGGGTTTTTTTTGCGCCTGTTTCCGGAAACTGAGTTCACTCTTCATCAGATTTAGTCTTGCGCAACAGCAACGACACCTGCCGCTGATAGCGCTCCGCTTCAAAACGCGCCAGCTCTTCGTCTTGTCGCAGGATCGCGTTGAGAATGCGTCGTTTGCCGGTTTTCCATGCCGCAACGCCCTCTTGGCCCCGAAAAACAACGACCATCGACTGCGCCTTGTACAACTGCTTGGTGACGCGCAGCAGGAGTTCAATGAGTGGCCGCGCCACGAACTTGAACAGCACATTGCGCAATTCATTTTCGAACGCCACGCGATCTTCCGGCGCATCGCATAGATCAATACGTTCGTTCAATGCGCTTATGACTTTCCGCAAGTCATCGTCCTTGCAGCGCGCTGCCGCAGGAATGATTTCGCAGTCCAGAAGCGTCGTTATTTCCAATGCGTCGCGATAATCGACACCATGCACGCGCATGTACGCTGCGAACGCGCGCTCCAACGCGGCTTCGTCCGGGCGTGTACCGTAATAGCCACCGCCGGGCCCGCGTCGCACCGCCAGCAATCCCTCATGCTCAAGAACGCGAGCCGCCTGCTGCACGGTAACAATGCCCACGCCGAGCAGCTGCGCCACTTCGTCGAGCGAACCGATCTGCGCGCCCGCCTCGCGCGCGAGGATCACGTCGCGCAGGTTGGCGGCAGTCTCCTGTACCAGATGACGCTTCTGCAATTTTGGGTTGCCCTTCGCCTTGACTGATCGCACCGTACCCTCGCTTGATTACGCCATCCACCATCCATATGCGATTTTGATCCTTTCCGGGTTGAAGCTGATTAAAGCGTTAATACTAGCTGTATTCAGTCGCGTTCTTGTGCGTATGGTGCTACTGCTTGCTTCTTCTTCCAGCTATGCCGCACCGCGATAGCCGATCGCATCAAGCGCTGCATCGATCACGGATGCATGAGACCTGGTTTCGAAAATAAGTCCTTTCTTCGATGTCATTTTTCCTTTCAAAGCTGGGTTGCTTCGTTCAAGCTGAAAAAAGTATTTACAGTCGATGGGGCCACGCTACTTCAAGTCGAGTAGGTCCGAATTCGAAGAGGAATCTGCATGCATTGGCTATCATGCGACAAGGTATTAGAAGGCGGGAAGACTAAATACGTCGAACTGATACTGTGACAGTGAAGATCTGCGGCGTCTCACCGAAAGCTTTGGAGGAGTCAAAGATGCTTGAAGGGCAACATTACCAGAACGGCTATATCACTCGTGATATTGGAAAGGCCATTGAGTCCTTCCGCACACGTGGCGGCGCGGAAAATGTCATTAGCTTTGAAGTGCCCTTCGAAGTGACGACCCCAAAAGGTCGGGGTACGGCGATCTCCAAGCTCGCCTTCATCTGGGTCAATAACCTGCAATATGAACTGATCCAGCCGGTATCCGGGCTCGTTGACATCTATAGAAACGAACTGCCCGACGACGGCGTGAAGCTCCATCACATCTGCATGCGCATCCCCGAATGGGACAGTTTTCGCGACAGGATCGAGCAGAGGGGCTATCCAGTGGTCCTTGAAGGTGGCGGCGACATGTTGAAATTTATTTATATCGACGCGCGTGATCTGGTGGGCCACTATCTCGAATATGTGTGGATGACGCCAGAACGCTGGACCGCGATGGGCGGAAAATGAATGGATCGCGAGCACTACATCCTCTTTCTAGGAATTGGCCATGATTCATTAACGGACGGGACGACGGGATAGCGTCTTCCGGCCACTTTTTTCGCCTGTCCTGCATTGAGCTTGAGGAGTCTTCCATGAGGGTGAATGCACTCGACCACGTCAATATCCGTACGCGTGATGTTGCCGCTTCGGCCCGCTTCTATACGCAGCTGCTTGGTCTCACCGCGAGAAACGGTCCGGCACCCCTTCCGCCGGAACAAGTCCAGTGGCTGTGCGACGCGGGTGGCCGGGCGATTATCCATTTGTTCCATTACGACTGCGAACCCGGCCCGACGGGACCTATCCACCATGTGGCTTTAGGTTGTTCGGGAAAGGTTGAAGTGATGGATCGCCTGAAGGCCGGCGGCGTGGATTTCTCCGTTCATGAGATTCCAGACGCTCCATTGACCCAAATATTCCTGAAGGACTTGAACGGGGTGCTGCTCGAGCTGAATTTTTCAGAGATTTAG
>CAZOOK010000007.1:0-169807 GCA_964581385.1 uncultured Salinisphaerales bacterium | reverse complement strand
AATGCGAAAGTTCCGGCAAAAGACGCCGCGTCCGCGCACTGAGTAGCGAAGCCGAGCAGGAACGCGACAGCAAGAGCACGCAATGGCGAGGACATGGCGCTGAATCATTCTAAGGGCGTAAAGTTGAATAACGTAGAGGCGTCATCTGCGATGACTTCGGCGAAACGACAACACTGCGACGCATCCAGGACACGCTCGTCACTGTGTCTCTGCGACTCGTTATTTTTCACAGAAAAACAAATCCAAGCTCGATGGAATCATGCCGTGCTGCTCGCGATCGAAAGCGTCAACGGTGGGGGCGGACCGCGATGCCTTTCCAAGGCAGGAGTCTAATAACGTTAATTCAGACATTTTCCATTTTTACATTGTAATTTCCGACTCCATGGTGGTATTATATATTATAAAACGACAAATGCAGTGGCTCAGTCAGCTTTTATGTATAGGAATCCGACATGGCGCTCGTTACAACTCCTAAGGGCGACATTGCCGCTGAACGCAGCCTGCAGCGGTCCGCCAAGTCCGGCAAGCTCGCCCGTATTTATCCGGGAATTTACACCGACCATCCGGACGAGGCCACAGCAGAAGTCCGACGCAATCTCTTTGAACTTTGTGCGCTGATCCTGCCCGGCTGCATCATTAGTCATCGTTCGGCGTTCGAGTTGCCGCGCATTACGGAGGACACTCTATTCCTGACCGGGAAGCGCCGTCATACCATCCGCTTGCCCGGCCTCGATCTTAAAGTCACGGCAGGGCCGGGCCCGGCAGCCGACGATATTCGGATTCCCACATCGCAAGGGGACACCTTCCGCTCCTCTGAAGCACGCGCGGTACTTGAGAACTTGCAACAAAGCCGGAAAGTGGACGGACTCTCACGCGCTCTGAGCTCGAAAGAAATTGAAGACCTGCTGGAGCGCATTCTGTCACGCCATGGCGAGGCCATGCTCAACCGGATACGCGACCAAGGCAGACGACTGGCCAACGAATTTCAGTGGCAAAAAGAGTTTCAGGTGCTCGACGACAAAATCGGCACCTTGCTCGGGACCCGCGAAGCCCGGGTAACCTCGGAACGCGCGATAGCGCGTGCCGCCGGCAAACCCTATGACGGCCCGCGTGTCGATCTGTTCGATCACTTGCTCGGCTACTTGAACGCCCACGAGTTCATCGTTGAGCCTGAACCACGAGACTTCAACGAAAGGCTGCAAGCGTTTGCGGAAGCCTACTTTTCCAATTACATCGAAGGCACCGAGTTCGAGATCGAGGAGGCATACAACATCGTCGAACGCGGCCAGCCAATGCAGTACCGCGAGGATGACTCGCATGACGTCCTGGGCACATGGCGCGCGATCCGCGCCAGTCGTGCGCTGAAATTTCCGGACAGCTACCCGGCTTTTTGGGAGCAGCTTCGGAACTGGAACCGCGAGGTCATCTACGCGCGTGCGGCGAAAAGGCCTGGCGAGTTGAAAGACAAGAACAATGTCGCTGGGGGCACCGCATTTGTCGACAAGGACTTGTCGCTCGGCACGCTGGAAAAAGGTTTTGAGCGTATCGCTGCGGCGCGCAGTCCCGGCGCGCAGGCGGCAATGGCAATGTTCGTGGTGGCGGAAGTCCATCCGTTCGGCGACGGCAATGGCCGAACTGCACGCTTGGCGATGAACTTAGCACTGACGATCGCCGGCAGGACACGCGTCATTATTCCTACCGTTATGCGCGACGACTATATCCAATCGCTCAAACGACTCACCAATCACGGGGAAGCCGACACCTTTGTGCGGGTACTCAACGTCGCGGCCGAATTCAGCCGAAAATTACGCTTCCAGACCTTCGAGGAACTGCGCGAAAGTCTGTTGGTATCGAACGCGATGAAAGCGCCAGACGACGCGATCCTCCGTTTGGCGGTCCTGCCGAATGCGCCAGCAATCCCACCGAGCAGAGGTCCAGCGGCAACTGATTGACGCGATCCGTTGACGCAAAAGATCAAAAAACGGTTGGCAACATGCGTATGTAAGTGGTTGTTTTTTAATGTATCGAATTGCCGTCAAATGCGCCACTGATTTCGATTATTTTTATAATTAAATCAGTTAATTAAGATGACGGAAAGGGCTTTCCCCCAGGCAGGTGCGCTACCAGACTGCGCTACGCCCCGACAAAGATCGCCATTATATCGATGCGGCGCGGCTATGCCAGCCGCCAAGAGCATGAGCCGCCTCTCCGCGCGTGATGAAGCTGATTTTAGGCGCTGCGCGAAAATGGCCGAAGTACTCAGCTGTCCTGCGGACATTATTTACGGCGATGCCACGCGATCAGTGCCAGCGCGAGATGCGGCGGCAGCAGCAGCAGTATCCAACTCAGATTCGACTGCCCTAGCATCGGAAACAGCTTGAGCACGAGCGTCAGCGCCGCGAGGAAGGCCACGATGGCGGACAGTCGCTGTATCCGCGGCTGCGTACGCATATCGCCCCGCGCGTAGGTGATCCAACCGGGCAACAAGAAAAGACATAGCGGATTCAGAAGTAGAAGGTTTTCGTTGTACCAGCCTGACCAATGCTCGGTAAATCCCCACACGACACCAAGTATTACCCCGCCAATGCCACAAACCAGCATGAATGCGCAGGCAAGGGTCGAAAGCAGCACGCGTGCCGTTTGCACATACCGCATGCGGGCCAGCAGCAGCAAAATGCCAGCGAATGCGATTCCAGTGAGACCTGATGGCAGGCGCAGGTCAGGTGCCGCTACTGGCGGTTCCGGCAAATCGCCGCGAAGGATCTTCCTCTCGTCATCGACAAGCGGATGCTGGCGGCCGTCGGGTGCTACGACCTTGATGCCGCGAAGCGCGTCCATGAATACCATTGGGACAAAGCTTTGCTGCCAGAGATCAAGCGGACGATCGGCTGCGGGTCCCAGCGCGACATCCATTGCCAGTGCCACCCATAAATCCGGTGCCATCAGCCTGACGGCTTCGCTGCGATAGGTCGTAGCCGTCATCCGGCCTTGCAACTGCTGCTGCAGGGTGCCGCCGAGCACGCGGTCGAGCGCGTCGCGCACTCGTGTCGAACAGTTCGCGCGAAAATAGTCATAGCGATAGCGCGTGTTTTCGGGCTTTGCATTCCAGTCGAGATAATCACGCAGTGCGATCCGTTGCGCCGGCTCGAGATCGAGATGCTGAACCACCACCCAGCGGCCTTCCTCTTCGTACATACGCAAATCCATGTACAGACTGTCTGCGGCCATGCGGTAGGTCATGTAGCCGCGCGCGAAATTGATCAGGAAATTCTTCTGATTGAAGTCGAATAGGCCGTAGTTGTAGGCCACGGCGTTGTCTTCATCATCGCCGTTGCGCACGAGGATCGCGTTATGCCCGAACCGTTCCCAGTAGATCTCGCCCGGCCCGAAGGTCAGCAGACTGATGTCGGGAACTTCGATCGAATTCGAAGCAGCCGTGGATGCGGCGGGGGCAATCTCGCTGGCGATGACAGTGTCAGGTATTGCCGCGATCGACAGGGCGCAGAAAATACACGCGACGATCGCGATCCCCACGCGAGCCGCTCTTTTTGCCGTCATCAGGTTTGTGACAGTGTGACTTGCAGCAGATGCAGGCGACGGCTGTCCGCACGCTGGACATTGAACTGGAAATGATCGATAGCGATGCTCTCGCCGCGGCGCGGCATATGGCCGAAGCCGTGCATGACCAGACCGCCCACGGTATCGAATTCCTCGTCCGAAAATTCGGCCTTGAAATATTCGTTGAACTCGTCGATCGGAGTCAGGCCCATCACCAGGTAATGACGATCGTCCTGCTTGAGGATGTGGGCGCTTTCCGTCTCGTCGTATTCGTCGTCGATTTCACCGACGATCTGTTCGAGCACGTCTTCGATTGTCACCAATCCCGCGACACCGCCATATTCGTCGACGACGATGGCCATGTGGTTGCGACTTTTGCGGAAATCCTTGAGTAGCATATTGACGCGCTTGGATTCCGGTACGAATGCCGCAGGGCGCAGCCAGCGCGCCAACTCGAAGGTGCCGGCATCGAAGCCCGGCACGGTCGCCGTGAATCTGAGCAAATCCTTGGCAAGCAGAATGCCTACGATTTCATCGCGCGAATCACCGATGACCGGATAACGTGAGTGGCCGGATTCAACGACCGCGCGCAGGATGCCGTCCAGCGGCCAGTCGCGCTCGATCACGACCATCTGTGCGCGCGGCACCATGATGTCGCGCACTTGCAGCTGGCTGGTTTCAAAGACGCCACGGATCATATCCGCCGCATCCGCGTCGACCAAGCCATCCTCGCGCGCGGTATCGAGAATGGCAATCAATCCGGCGCGCGTCTGCGGGCCACCAGCGAGACGTTGCGCCAGCCGGCGCAGCCAACCGGCGCCTGGGGACTCGGGTTCTGGTTCTGGCTGGCTACTGGGGCCTTCGTTCATGCAATGTTCTTAATGGGAGTGCTTATTACGGTGCGGGAGCATCGTGGCCAATCGCGGGCGGGTTCCGGTTCGTCACGTGTAGAGCATATGGTATCGGATGACGGCTGGCGACGACGCTGGACCGATGTCAGGATTGAATGCGTGTATTCCGTTTTTCATAGCAGCCGTTCGACTATGGGGCGCTGAAATTCTGTGGGAAATTATCCAATCCGGACATCCGGTTCCGTACAAGTTGAACGAGCTGCCATCCGATGAAGATGAAATTGGCGAGAAAAGCATGCCTGTTCCTGGTGCTGTCACTATTGTCGTGCTCCGCGTTTGCGGCATGGACGGTGTCCCAGCTTGATACGCTCAAGCAGCAGTTCGAAACCGGCATCAGCCGCGCCTATCAAACGGCCGAATTTCCGTGGCTGTTTCTGAATCCGGCCGACTGTTTCTCGCCCGGCGTAGTCTGCTATTTCTCGAATCCTGACGGCCCCTACGGCTACCCATTCATGGGCAATGGACTGGGTTTGTCCACGCGCATGGCGAAGACGGACGCGCTGGTTCTGATTATGGAAACGCCGCCGGCGATGCGTTATTTCGGCATTACTCCGTATATTTTCTCGCGCTATTACCCAAGTCTTCCCAAAATGCCCAGGCAATCGGGAGTCGTCCAGGTGTTCGAAAGCCTTGGCGATTCGGTCAATTTCACCAATATCAATACGGCTGGATCGCCGGTTGCCGGAAGGAGTCCGTTTACGCAATTGTCCGTATTCGTGATGACGGCCGATCAGAACACGTATCAGCAGATATACACCCAGTTCGTGGGGCTCGGCTTTCCCGGATATGCCATTAACCTCGTCGCGATGCCGTTAACGGCGATTCCGCTGGAGATGGGAACAGGTCCGGCCACCGACACCTTTACCATCCTGATGCGCCTGGCGTATCCCAACGATCCGAACCAGATGCAGGACTATCTGGCGCGGGCGCCCGTCCGCTACCTGCACCTCACCGCATTGAATAGCCGGCCAACGCTAGCTCTGCCGACGCCGGTGAGCAAGATTCCTGGCGACGGCATCAAGGAGTCGGCGAGTCTCGCGACCGCGCGCGATCAATTGGTGACGCAACTGCTCGCCCAGTATGGGAGCACATACAACATCACGGAGCAGACCATTGTTCTGACCCAGACCAACAACTACGTCTGCGTCGACAACGGCATCCAATGCAACGTCGACAACCCCGACGGACTTTATACCCGCGACGTCAATGGATTCGTTCCCACTTCCGCAGCAGATAAGATTCTGATCGTCGGCGTCAATCATGTCGCCACCGGCAAGTCGACCTACGTAAGCCATTCGGTGATCAACGATCTTTATCATGTCGGTGTGGAGGGCGTCAGCGACGCTTGGTTCAACGGCTCCGCATTGACCATGGCCGGAATTTCCAGCACCAACGATCCGCGATACGCGACCTACAAGCAGTTGTACGCATTCACGATCAGCTATGACTGCACGGGCGAACGGGTTTGCTTGCTGGTGTCGCAACCCACTGCCACGAATCCGGTCGGTGTGCCGTTTGGCGATCCCTTGGATGTCAGCGCGCGCTACTACGTAGACCCATCAACGGAAACGCGGCCGAGTTCCAGCGAAGTGATTTTCCACAGAGTGTTCCTGCTGAAGAAAAAGTGAGCGTGTCGCCTCACGCGCCTAAATACTCTCGACGATCACCCAAGTCCGACAGGCCGCCGGCGAGTTCAATACGGATCGGGGAATCCCAGTTGGGCCAGGACTTCGCGTTCCTTGGCCTCCATCTTTTCCGCATCCACCTCGTTTTCGTGGTCGTAGCCCATCAGATGCAGCGTGCCGTGCACCACCAAGTGCGCCCAATGTGCCTGCGACTCCTTGTTCTGCTCCACCGCTTCGCGCGCGACCACAGGCGCGCAGATAACGATATCGCCGAGCACGGGCACATCCAAAGCCTCGGCGTCGTACGGAAACGACAGCACGTTGGTCGGGCAGGGCTTGTGGCGGAAGCGGCCATTGAGGTCCGCGCTCTCGGCTTCCTCGACGATACGGATTGTCAGCTCGATCGGTGAATGGTCACCAAGTGCGACCAGCGCCCAGCCGCGCAGCGTTGACGACGCGGGTATGCCTTCCGGTGACACGCGCCGCTGGACATGGATGTCGTGACCGCGGTTGACGGGAATCATGAATTCTTCCTGCCGCTGCGCTCGAACGAGTCGTAGGCGCGCACGATCGCCTGTACCAGCGGATGACGTACCACGTCTTCGTTGCGGAACTGTGTCATGCCGATACCTTCCACGTCTTCTAATACCTCTATTGCGTGTTTGAGACCGCTGGGGATGGCTTTCGGCAAGTCAATCTGTGTGACGTCGCCGGTAACGACCGCCACCGAACCGAAGCCGATGCGCGTCAGGAACATCTTCATCTGCTCGACCGTGGTGTTCTGTGCTTCATCGAGGATTACAAAGCTCTCGTTGAGTGTGCGGCCGCGCATGAACGCGAGCGGCGCCACTTCGATGATGCTGCGCTCGATCAGCCGCGCGACCCGATCGAAGCCGAGCATCTCGTACAGCGCATCGTAGAGCGGACGCAGATAAGGATCGATCTTCTGGGCCATGTCGCCGGGCAGGAAGCCGAGCTTTTCGCCTGCTTCGACCGCCGGCCGCACCAGCACCAGCCGGCGCACGCGGTCGCGCTCCAGCGCATGCACGGCGCTGGCAACGGCGAGGTAGGTCTTGCCGGTGCCGGCCGGCCCGATGCCGAATGACAGATCGTACTTGGCGATATTACGCAGATACGTTTTCTGCAAAGTACTGCGGCCGCGCACCACGCCGCGCTTGGTGCGGATGACGATGTCACCTTCGCCGCCGCTCTCAGCCACCGCATCTTCGCTGGTTTCACCCGCGCCCGCGCCATGTTCGCGTAGCGCCAGGTGCACGTCTTCCGGGCTGACGACACTTTCTCCGGTCTGCTCGAACAGTTCGCGCAAGATACCCTCGGCACGCAGCACATCGTGTTGCGGTCCCAGCAGGCGAAAGTGGTTGCCGCGATTGCGGACCTCGATGCCGAGCCCCAGTTCGATGGCGCGCAGATGCCCATCGAACGGACCGTTCAGGTTCGCAAGGCGCGCGCTGTCATCCGGCTCGAGCACCAGATCGAGCCGCGCGGTAGGCTGTTGCGAAACGGGCGTGCTCACGCGGCGACGGTTGGTGTAGCGTTGGATTCGACTGCGACGAGCCGTCCGCGCAGCGAATTCGTCAGCGCTTCGGCGATGCGCACGGTAGCGAACTGTCCGATCAGCGTGTCGGGCGCGACGCCGGCCGGCACCGGGAAATTGACCCAGCGATTGCACTCGGTCTTGGCCGCCAGCATGTTACCGCCCTTGCGCGCCGGCTTTTCGATCAGCACGCGCTGATCGCTGCCGATCAGCCGTTGCGCGAATTCGACACCGAAGGCGCGGATGCGTGCCTGCAAGCGCTCAAGTCGAATCTGCTTGGTCTCGTGGGCAACGCTGTCCTTGAGGTTGGCGGCCGGTGTGCCGGGGCGCGGGCTGTAGATGAATGAATACGCGGAATCGAAACGCGCCTGATCAATCAAGTCCATCGTCTGCTCAAAATCGTCGTCGGTCTCGCCGGGAAAGCCGACGATGAAGTCGGACGATAGCGCTAGCTCAGGGCGCGCGTCGCGCAGCCGGCTGATTTTGTCCAGATACTGCGCGCGCGTATAGCCGCGCTTCATCATGCCGAGAATGCGGTCCGAACCGGATTGCACCGGCAGATGCAGATAGCCGGCGAGTTTAGGCTCGACGGCAAAGGCTTCGACGAGTCCATCGGTGAACTCGGCGGGATGCGAAGTCATATAGCGGATGCGGCCCAGCGTCGGGAAGCGGGCGAGGATGTGGACCAGCAGCGCCAGATCGCAGACGGTGCCGTCGGCCATCGCGCCACGATACGCATTGACGTTCTGGCCCAGCAGCGTGATTTCGCGCACACCCTGTGCAAGCAGGCTGTCGATCTCCGCGAGCACGTCATCGAGCGGGCGGCTCACTTCTTCGCCGCGCGTATACGGCACGATGCAGAACGTGCAGTACTTGCTGCAGCCTTCCATGATCGAAACGAACGCCGTCGGGCCTTCGGCGCGCGGCTCCGGCAGACGATCGAACTTCTCGATTTCAGGAAAACGGATATCGATCGCCGCCTTGTGCGTGCGGCTCGCTTGTTCGAGCAACTCGGGCAGCCGATGCAATGTCTGCGGACCAAACACCACATCCACCATCTTCGCGCGCTTCGCCAGCGCTTCGCCTTCCTGGCTGGCGACACAGCCACCGACCCCGATCACGCGGCCGGGCTTCAGCGCCTTCCATTCTTTCCAGCGGCCGAGCTCCGAGAACACCTTCTCCTGCGCCTTCTCGCGCACCGAACAGGTATTGAGCAACAACAGGTCGGCAGCATCCGGATCATCCGTACGCTCATACCCGTGAGACGCCTTAAGCACGTCCGCCATCTTCGACGAGTCGTACTCGTTCATCTGGCAGCCAAAGGTCTTGATGTAAAGCTTGCGGGGCAACGGGTCGGGCATCCGGAAGTACTGAATCGCGGGAGGCGATTATACCGGAGGGCGCGTGGGCGGCTCGTGGTAGCGGAAAACTCTATTGGGGATAGTATTTGCCTAAAATAAAATCAATTTCGAGCGGGGCTGACTCAAAGCATTTCGCGCGCATTCATACTGCTGATAATCACCGATCAGATTTTCTTATGATTAGCCACTGGTATTTGGTTTGGTGGTCAACGACTTATGTGGCGGCTCCAGATTTCGAACCCGCTGACGGGGAGCGAGTGTTGTGCTCGCAAGTTCACTCCAACGCGAATTAGATCGCGCCTATAGTCCCACGCCGCGCATATATTGTGCCTCGACAAGCTATAGACTACCATTAGTAGTGTTCACAGGGCTTAGCTGGGCGTGGGCTGCATAGCGGTGCCGCAGCTTTCAGCGAGGACGCCGCACGCCGGGTTTTCCGGGGTGATGGTCAGGTCCGACTAATCATCGCGCCTGCTGGGGATAGCTCTCTCCCGACTGCTTCGATGGTGACCGGCGCTTGGTTTGTAATGGGCCCCCACTGGACGGTCGCGGGGCTTTATTTCGGGGCGAGGGCGCGCTGGACCGCAGGTGGTTGCCGCGAAGGTCAAAAACATTAATGTTGGAGGCCAAAGTGATGATTTCAGCCACATGCAAAAACGTGCCAGATCTGGCGGGGCCGTATGGCTCGACCGGTTGGTGCTCGCGGTGCTTCTGGTCTTAGCTGGGCGTGGGCTGCATAGCGGTGCCGCAGCTTTCAGCGAGGACGCCGCACGCCGGGTTTTCCGGGGTGATGGTCAGGTCCGACTAATCATCGCGCCTGCTGGGGATAGCTCTGAAACGGTCGGGGAAGCTTGCCAGTGGGGCCCACCAACCAATCTCACCGGAAGTCGAATCCCCTTTTCTACCGAGTGAGGAAAAAGGCTGCGCTGTATCACGCGTGGGGAAAGGTCCGTGAGAACGGGTTGAAATCTACGTCGGTTCAAACGCGAAATGAAGTAAAGGAGTTTGCGAAAGCCGCCGAATCTGCCATCCCTGGTATCGCTGAACACCTGCGAAAGAATAGATTTTTATTCGAATCTGCACGCGGCGCTTTGCTAGCAAAGAAAGGTAAGAAATCGAAACGCCCCGTCGTCATCGCTCCTGTACGCAGTCGGATTGTGCAGCGAGCAATCCTTGATGTAGTCCAAGAAATTCCAGAGGTAACAAAAATATTGCACGCCGGCTTCAATTTTGGCGGCGTTGATGGAGAGGGCTTCGGTGTTCCTGCTGCTGTCGAAAAAGCACTGGGATGCGCACAACAATTGGGATACTACGTTCGCACCGATATCAAATCCTTCTTCACGGCAGTGCCCCGCGTAACAGCGCTCCGGATGATTGGCTCCTACATTCATGATCCGCAATTCATGGCGTTGTTGAAAAACGCCACTGACACAGAGCTAGTTGATGCCGACAGATTTGGGGCCGATATTCAGTTGTTCCCGTTAGGTGATATTGGTATCGCACAGGGATCAAGTTTGTCCCCGCTCCTGTGCAATTTTCTTCTGAAGGATTTCGATGAGGCTTTGAATTCCCGCGGCATCACGTGCATCCGATACATCGATGATTTCATTCTGTTTGGGAAAAATCAGGGCATCGTGCAGAAAGCATTCTCAAATGCCCTGAAAATTCTGAAGGATTTGGGACTTGATGCCTACGATCCAAATGGGTCAGACGTGTTGGAGCGTCAGAAGGCGGACCAAGGCTCAACTTCGGAAGAGTTCGAGTTTCTTGGATGCAACATCAGACGTGATCGGGTGCGACCTACTGACGCAAAGTTCCAGGGTCTACTTTCCGGCGTTGAAAAAACATTCAGCGAAGCCCTCTCTGCCCTGCGCGATCCAAAGAAGGCCATTGCGAACGGCCTTAGCTACGCTGATGTTCTGAGTTTCGCCGGCCACCAAGTCATGGGGTGGGGCAACACCTATTCATTCTGTTCAGATGATCAGCTGATGAGAAATTTGGACATTGAGCTGAACAAGCGATTTAACAGCTTCAACGTTCAAGTCAAAAAGCGACTGGCACGCCTGTCGATCATTGACAGGCGGCGCTATTTGGGCTTTTTCTGTTTAGAGGACTGCAAACGCGATCCCGACGATATTGGCGTCAGAAAATTGGTTGCCAACTATCGAAGCGTGGGGAACCAAAATTACGACCCAATTAGGATTCACAGCGGACACTGACGACCGGCCGCAATCGGGGCACCTGCTGAAAACGCCAATTACGCGAATGGCCGGTGTTGAGCGGTGTGTTGGATGCGGCGCCACGGCCTGATCAACTGAGAGGCTATTCAGTGATCAAATGGGAGGCGACTCGGAGATTAAGAGCGGAGCTTCGTTGTCCGCTGGAGACGAGACTGTCATTGGTCTCGGATTTGGTTGTGATGCCGTTGTCGCCAATGACGACAGCCGCGGCAGGGCCTTTTCGGCCTCGCTTTCGAGCAGGGTCGTTGTGATCAGTATCTTCAGTTCGGGAATGCAGGACCCGCAGTTGGTTCCGCACTTGAGTTGCGCGCCCAGCGCTTCGGGACTGCGACAGCCTTGTTCGCGGATCGCGCGGGTGATCAGGTTGCGGCCGATGCCGAAACAAGAACACACCGTTGGCCCGGCATCGGCCATCGGCGTTGCCGGCTGGCCGACCAGCAGTGCGATGCGGTCGAGGTCTTCGAGACGCTCCTGCGCGAACAACCCGGATAGCCAGGCGCGAGCTGGCAGATCGTCCGCGCGCGGCGATACGAATACGCAGGCGGTGACGCGATCGTTCTCGATGTGCGCCGCGCGATAGAGGCCTTCGGAAAAATCACTGGCTTCGAGCCAGTCCTCGTCGCCGTGCACGTCGAGCAGATCGCGCGCCCACTGACTCCAGTCATCGACAGCAGCGCGCCCGGCCATTTCGTAGCGGACGAATTGCGCGCCTTGGATGCGGGTCCACCAGGCAACCGCCGGGACTTCGGAAACCGGGACTCGGGACTCGGGACTCGGGACTCGGGAGGTTGCAGTGGAAGGGGACGTCGGATCGGCATCGATGCGCGGTGCGTCAATCCCTGAAGCACCAGTGGTGATGTTGATCTCGGCGGTTGTCATTCCCGAGCCCCGAGTCCCGAGTCCCGAGTCCCGATTGTCGGAACCCTTAAATTCGAGCGATTTGCGTGCGAGCACAAATCCATACCAGCGCACATAAAACGGCTCCACGCGCGCTGGCGTGTGTTTGAATTCGGGTTCGCCGGAGATCGGGTCCACGACTGGATTTACCAGTGCGCCGACGCGCGCATCGGAGGCGGTGCTGCCGTTCCAGTGGATCGGTATGAAGAGCTGGCGGCGCGGAATGTCGGCGCTGATCTTGACGCGCACCACGCATGCGCCCCAACGGGTGGATACGCGCGCGAGTCGATCCGCCTGCACGCCCCAGGACAGCGCGTCCTGTGGATGGATTTCGACATACGGCTCACCAATATGCGTAGCCAGCTTCGGCGATTTGCCGGTGCGCGTCATCGTATGCCACTGATCGCGCACGCGGCCGGTGTTGAGGACCAGTGGATAGTCGTCGTCAGGAAGATTAGCCGGACCTCGCGGCATCAGCGGGACGAGTCGGGCACGGCCGTTGAACGGCCGGAACTCGGGACTCGGGACTCGGGACTCGGGGGGAGGTGGTAGCACGGGCCAGCGGACTGGCGCGAGCGCGTCGTATTCTTGAAGAGTCAGCCGCGCCAATCCTGCAAGATTCAGCAGCCGCGGAATCACTGCTGTTTGCTTCTCCCGAATCCCGTCGTCATTCCGGTAAGCGGTCAGCTTTGCATATTCAACAAAAATCTCATGCGCGGAGCGGTAGCTGAAGGCATCTCCGTATCCCAGCCGTTTGCCGACTTCGGAGATCATCCACCAGTCGTGACGCGCTTCGCCGGGCGGGGCCAGGAACGGGCGTTGGCGCGAGATGCGCCGTTCGGAGTTGGTGACGGTGCCGTCGCGTTCGCCCCAGCCGGTGGCGGGCAGCAGCACGTGCGCGAGGCGGGTGGTGTCGGTGTCGCGCATCAAATCGGAGACGACGACGAATTCGCAGCGCTCCAGCGCGGCCTTGACCTTGTCCGCATCGGGCAGGCTCACGACAGGATTGGTCGCGATGATCCACACCGCTTTGACGCGACCGTCGTGAATCGCGTCGAACAAGTCCACGGCCTTGTAACCGGGTTTGCTGGCGATGCGTGGACTGTTCCAGAACTTCTGCACCAGCGCGCGGTGCTCAGACTGGTCGAGTTCGAGGTGCGCGGCGAGCTGATTGGCGAGACCGCCGACTTCGCGGCCGCCCATCGCGTTGGGCTGGCCGGTGATCGAGAATGGACCCATGCCGGGTTTGCCGATGCGGCCTGTCAACAGATGGCAGTTGATGATCGCGTTGACCTTATCGGTGCCGCTGCTGGACTGGTTAACGCCTTGCGAGAACGCCGTGACGACGCGTTCCGTACGCGCGAACAGCGCGTAGAAGCGGCGCAGCAGTTCTTCGGAGATGCCGCAGTTGCGCGCGACGTGCGCGAGGCTGCCGGTGCTGCGTTCGGCGGCGTTGACGGTGTCTTCGGCGCCGCGCGTGTGCTGGGCGACGAAATCGGTATCGACGATGCCATGCTCATACAGATACGCGAGCAAGCCATTGAACAGCCACACATCGCTACCGGAGCGGATCGGCAGATGCAGGTCGGCCTGTTCGCAGGTGGCGGTGCGGCGCGGATCGATGACGACGATCTGCATCTCCGGCCGCGTACGCTTGGCCGCGACGATGCGCTGGAAGATAACCGGATGGCACCACGCGGTATTGGAGCCGACGAGTATGACCAGATCCGCCTGCTCCAGATCCTCGTAGCTGACCGGCACCACGTCCTCGCCGAACGCACGTTTATGGCCGGCGACGGCGGACGACATGCATAGCCGCGAATTGGTGTCGATGTTGGCTGAGCCGATGAAACCCTTCATCAGCTTGTTGGCGACGTAGTAGTCCTCGGTTAACAGCTGGCCGGAGACGTAAAAGGCGACTGCGTCGGGGCCGTGTTCGTGAATGATGCGCGCGAAGTTACGGGCTACTGTATTCAGCGCTTCGTCCCACGAAGCGAGCTGCATCGATTCGCGGCCGTCGATGCCGAGCTCGCGCTGCAGCGGATTCAACAGACGCCCGTCGAGATCGACCGTTTCGCCGAGCGCGGAACCCTTGACGCAGAGGCGCCCGAAGTTGGCGGGATGATCGGGATCGCCGGCGATCTCGGTCGTAATGCTGCCGGGCGCGGCGAGCACGCCGCAGCCGACGCCGCAGTAGGGACAAGTGGTTTTGACGGGCGCGGTGGTCAGCGTTCGCGATTCGGAAGCGGTCATGCTGCGCGGGCCTCCGCGAAACTGCGCCCGAAGATCAGTTTGCTGCGCAATGCCGCGATCGATTGGCGCGATTGCATCAGGTCGAAGTACCAACCGCCGTCTTGCACTTCGCCATACAACACGGCGCCGACAAGCAGATCGTCGCGCAGCACGAGCTTTTTATAGATACCGCGTCGCGGATCACGAAGCATGAGTGGATGAGTGCCTTGCTCGCCAGTGAAATCGCCGGCGGAAAAAACATGAACGCCGGTGACTTTGAGTTTGGTCGAGAGTACGGAGCCGGTGTACGCGGCGGTACGGTCGTTGCCGGCAAGGTGTGCGGCACAGACTTGCGCTTGTTCCCACAGTGGCGCGACGATTCCGTAGCAAGTGCCGCGATGCTGTGCGCATTCGCCGACCGCATAAATCGACGGGTCGCTGCTACGCATGGCGTCATCGACAACAACGCCGCGTTCGCAGCGCAGCCCGCTCGATTTCGCGAGATTGGCCTGCGGCACGACACCGGCCGCAACGACGACCAGATCTGTCGGCAGGCGTTGTCCGTCCTGCAAAATCACTTCGCGCACGCGCCAGTCGCCGCTGATTTCGCGCGTGTCGGCCGCGAGCACGAAGCGGATGCCGCGCCGCTCCAGCGTCTTTTGCAGCAAGCCGGCGGCGGTCTCGTCGAGCTGGCGTTCCATCAGCCACTGCATGCGATGAACGACGGTGACTTTCATCCCTTGCTTGCGCAGCGCGCAGGCCGCTTCCAGTCCCAGCAGTCCGCCGCCAATGACGATCGCGCGGCTGTAGTGCTGCGCCGCCTTCAGCATCAGCTCCACATCCTCGATGGTGCGGAAGCCGACCACGCCTGGCAGCGTCGAGCCCGGCATCCGTGGAATGAACGGTGTCGATCCGGTCGCGAGCAGTAGCTTGTCGTAGTGCGTCACGCGGCCGCTGCGTGTAGTGACCGTGCGCAGCGCGCGATTGATGTCGATGACCGTATCGCCAGCGATCAACTCGATACCATTCTCCGCGTACCACGCTGGCGTGTGCGTGACGATGTCCGCCAGCGTCTTTTCGCCGGCGAGCACGGGCGACAGCTGGATGCGGTTGTAGTTACCGTGTGGTTCAGTGCCGAACACGGTGATGTCGTAGCGGCCGGGTGCATGCTTGAGCAGCTCGTCGACGGTGCGCATACCGGCCATACCGTTGCCGACGACAACGAGGCGTTTCCTCGATCGAAGCTGGGTATCTGTCATAGGATTTGTGGGCGATTATGCGAATCCATTCTGGAGATCGCTCAGGCGCTTTCCCGTACCAGCACCATGCCGTCGAACACGCGCACCGGATATACCAGCACCGACAGCGTCTCGTCCTCGATGCAGCGGCCGGTCTTCAGGCAGTAGTGTTGTTTGTAGACCGGCGACGCGACCACCACTTCGCCCTGGATGTCACCAATCAATCCGCGCGAAAGGACGCTGGCGCCTGATTTCGGATCGAGATTGCTGATCGTGTGAATGCTTTCCTCGCCGCCGGGCCGGACGACACGGAAGATGGCAACTTGTGTCGCCCCAACTTTGGCGCAGACGCCGGTGTTGGGAACGATGGAATCGACACGGCAGACATAGGTCCAGCGGGCTGCGGTGGTCATGGTTATACGGCCTCCTTCGTGGCGCGAGGTTCATCGGCGGCTTTCTCGTCGCGGCGCGCGGGGCGAATCTGTCCGCGCTCGTCGACGAATTGGATGTTTGAATCGGACTCGCCGGAATTGACGTAGTGGCGGAAGCGCTTGAGCGTCGCTGGATCGTTGATTGCCTTTTTCCATTCGCACTCGTAGGTCTCGACGAGATGCTTCATCTCCGCTTCGAGTTCGGCACCGATACCAAGGCTGTCCTCGCACACGACCTTGCGCACGTAGTCGATGCCGCCTTCGAGATTTTCAAGCCAGGTCGAGGTGCGTTGCAGGCGATCCGCAGTGCGGATATAGAACATCAGATAGCGATCGATAAACGTGATCAGCGTCGCGTCGTCGAGATCGGTGGCGAGCAGATCCGCATGGCGCGGCTTCATTCCACCGTTGCCGGAGACGTAGAGATTCCAGCCTTTCTCAGTGGCAATGACGCCGACATCCTTGCTCTGTGCTTCTGCGCATTCACGCGTGCAGCCGGAGACGGCCATCTTGATCTTGTGCGGGCTGCGGATGCCGCGATAACGTTCTTCGATGCGGATCGCCATGCTCACCGAATCCTGCACGCCATAGCGGCACCAGCTGCTGCCGACACAGGATTTCACCGTGCGCAGTGCCTTGCCGTAGGCATGGCCGGATTCGAAGCCGGCGTTGATGAGATCTTTCCAGATCAGCGGTAGTTGCTCGACGCGCGCGCCGAACAGGTCGATGCGTTGGCCGCCGGTGATCTTGGTATAGAGGCCGAAGCGTTGCGCGACCTTACCGATCACGATCAGCTTTTCCGGCGTGATCTCGCCGCCCGGAATGCGCGGCACCACCGAATAGGTGCCGTCCTTCTGCAGGTTCGCAAGGTAGTAGTCGTTGGTGTCCTGGATGCTCGCGTGGCGCGGCTGCAGGATGTGCTCGTTCCACGTCGAGGCAAGAACGCTGGCGACGGCCGGTTTGCAGATATCGCAGCCGAGGCCCTTGCCGTGTTTTATCAGAACGTCGTCGAAGCTCTTGAGGCTGCCGACCTTGATCAGATGGAATAGCTCCTGGCGCGAGTACGTGAAGTGCTCGCAGAGATGGTTCATCACGGTCACCCCGCGGCGCTTCAAGTCCGCATCGAGCACCTGCTTCACCAGTGGTGCGCAGCCGCCGCAGCTCGTCGCCGCCTTGGTGCACTTCTTCAGCGCGCCGATCGATGTGGCGCCGCCGTCGATGGCTTCGCATAGCGCACCTTTGCTGACGTTATTGCATGAGCAGATCGTCGCGGTTGGCGGCAGCATATCCACGCCGAGGCCTTTAGAGCTGCCACCTTCGCGCGCCGGCAGGATTAGATTTTCCGGATGCTCTGGCAGAGGAATCGCATTCAATGTCAGTTGGAGCAGATTGCCGTAGTCGCCGGCATCACCGATCAGAACGGCGCCGAGCAGATACTTTCTGTCGCTGCTGACAATCAGCTTTTTGTAGTGGCCATCGACGTCGTCATTGAAGAAGTAATTGAGCGCACCCGGTGTGTTGCCATGCGCGTCGCCGATGGAGGCGACATCCACGCCCATCAACTTGAGCTTGGTGCTCATGTCGGCGCCGAGAAATTCCGGCAGGACTTCCGGGGCTTGGGATTCGGGACTCGGGATTCGTGTTTCCACAATGTGCGCAGCCGCGACGCGCGCCATCTCGTAACCAGGCGCGACCAGACCGAAGATGCGCTTGTCCCACAGCGCGCATTCACCGATCGCGTAGACGCTCGGATCGGAGGTGCGGCAGTGGTTGTCGATGGCGATGCCGCCACGTTCGCCGACTGCGAGTCCGCAGGCGCGCGCGAGTTCGTCGCGCGGACGGATGCCGGCGGAGAACAGAATCAGATCGGTTTCGAGATTGGAGCCGTCGGCAAATACCATCTTGTGGCGACCGCTTTCGCCGTCGACAATTTCTTTTGTGTTCTTCGACGTATGCACACACACGCCGAGTTCTTCGATCTTCCTGCGCAGCAGACGGCCGCCCATGTCGTCGATCTGTACTGCCATCAAGCGCGGCGCGAATTCGACGACATGCGTCTTGAGACCGAGATCTTTGAGCGCCTTGGCAGCTTCGAGCCCGAGCAGGCCGCCGCCGATAACGACCCCCGTTTTTGAATCACGCGCGGCTGCGGTAATTGCTTCGAGGTCTTCGATGGTGCGGTAGACGAAGCAGTTCGGACGATCTTTGCCGGGTAGCGGGGGCACGAATGGATAAGAACCGGTCGCTAATACGAGAGCGTCATAAGGCAAAGTGCGGCCCTGCGCGCTGATAACCACACGCTGTTCACGATCGATGCTTGCGGCTTTGTCGTTGAGGTGCAGCGTGAAGCCAGTGCGGACAAAGAAATCATCCGGTGTCACGGAAAGATCGGCAGCTGTCTTGCCGCTGAAATACGAGGTCAGTTGCACGCGGTCGTAAGCCGCGCGTGGCTCCTCACAGAGCACGGTGATTTCGTAACGTTCCGCACCGCTCTCGGCGAGACGTTCGAGAAAGCGCTGGCCGACCATGCCATGGCCGATGACGACGATTCTCTTAAGCATGGGTCGTCTCCCTTTCTAGCGCAGTGAATACCACTGCATCGCAAGTTGGGTGCCGGAGATGTCGCTCTCAATTTCGGGGCTTATGCCCATGAATCCCTCGCGCAAAAAAAAGCGCCCATAAAGCAGGCAAGTTGCCTGATTCATGGACGCCGTTGTCCAGATAGGATCCCGCCGCTCAGTCGAGCACCGGTCTCACATGTAAAGTCAGCGCGAAGTAGATACCAACGTTGGCATCAACTTCGTGAAATTAATAAAGCAAAGGTTGTGCCAATATAGGGCAATAAAAACATGTTGTTTTTTAGCGAGTTGGCTGATCGGATTCCAGTCTGATGCAGCCTGCGCGCCGCGACCGCACGCAATTCCGGAGCTGTGTGCACAAATAAGCAGCACGAGGTCCTGGCTGGGATCGCCAGTGTTTAGTGTGAGTACCACGGCGGCGTATTCCGAGGAATCCGCCGCCACGAGCCCATCGCCCATCTGTTTGACGAACTGGGCTGACTGACCGGGTGACTGACGGCGTTACTGCTGCTGCGGCAACCCCGTCCAGAATGCGCATTGGTGAAACGACACAAATCCGGTTGTGACTCGCGTCGCCTCTGGGACCAGGGACAGGAAGTTATTCAGACTTGGATCGAACTGTGGCCAGTTTGGCGCACCGAAGTAATTCGGGTTTCCGGTTTTGGCGAAGTGCGACCAGTAGCCGATCATTTGATCCGACAGGGTTTTCTGCGTCCAATTCAAATGCTGCAGCGGATTGCTGAATAGATAGCCGACCTCAGCACCGTGGAAGGCACCCATCGGGAAGCTCACTCCATCGGATGGTAAGAAGCTCGGTGCGGTCTCGTCGGCAAATTCATAGGCATAGATAACGTTGTTTTGCTGTATCAACGATTGATCGGTGCTTAATGCCGGGCACGAGAAGAATGAATCTGTGACTGCCGCGGCAAAGGCTAAGTCGGGCGAATCAAAAGCGCTCAATGGATACTGGGCGAGCACAGCCGGTCCGTTGCTGGCGTAGGCGCCTTGAATCACGGATGGATATTGATCGCTGCTCAGAGGGCCGCCTGCCAGGTCGAAGCTGAGCGCGGAGACGATGCGGCCTTCGTCATGATTCGTTCCCTGTATCACGGGCACGCGGTTGTATTGGCCGGTGGCGATGGCTACGCCCGGGTTAAGCGGCAGGATGGAACCACCGTAGGCAGGCATAAACGGAACGGAACTGGTCAGGCTCACACTGCCTTCAGCGGCCAGTAGCGCACTGACCGGCAGTTGCCGCAGACAGTCGGCTGCCGCCGGATCGGCGGTTGTCGGACAGCCGTTCTGACTGGCGATGCTTTGCCCGACGGTTTCGGCTGCCTGCAGCGATTGCGTCATTGGTGCCGTGCAGGGTCCGCTCTCAATGATTGCCCGTTGGAATTGTCCAGCCATGGCCGGCGAGGCGAGATGCGAGCAGACACTGGCTCCGCCCGCCGATTCACCAAAAATGGTGATGTTGTGGGAATCGCCGCCGAACGCACGTGCGTTATGCTGCACCCAGCCGATCGCTGCCTGCTGATCGAGAAGGCCGTAGTTGCCTGATGCACCCTCCGATTCGGCAGTCAACGCCGGATGCGCGAGGAACCCGAACGGGCCCAGCCGGTAGTTGATCGTGACAATGATCACGTTGCCTTTGATCGAGAAATTACTGGGAAGATAATCGGCGCCGGTGCCGGTCACGAAACCGCCGCCGTGGATCCAGATCATCACAGGCAGCGGTTTACCCGAGAGCGGATACGGGGTGTAGACGTTGAGGTAGAGACAATCCTCGTGGGTACTGCCGAACAGGAAGAGGCTGGGATCGGCGGCTTGCGGACAGGAGTAGCCCAAATGAGTCGCCTTACGGACGCCATGCCACGATTTCACTGGCTGCGGTGCGACAAAGCGCAGATCACCGACCGGCGGTGCAGCATAGGGAATTCCGACGAAGCGCCGGTAGCCTTTATAAATGCCGCCTTTCAGCGAGCCGCTGTCTGTCTTTACGATGGAAAAATCTTTGCTGGCGGGTTCAACGGCGGCCGACGCCGGATTACAAAATGAGTCGGTCAGCGTCAGGCCGCACGAAATACCCGCCCACAAACCAACAGCCATCCCTATGCGCATCACAAGTTCCCCCCAGTTATTTTTATAGTGCGTTCTGAAAGACGCTGTTTACCCTAGTGGCTGGATTTCACTGTTTCCTCATCTGATCGAGTTAGTTGCATCGGACAAGGCTTGCGCAGCCGTCGGATAGAACGAAAAAATCAGGAGATCCACATACTCCGTTGAAAGATGAAGCCGAGGGCTCCTTAAAGCTGAGTCGGATTCGGTGCGTCGCCGTAAACCTTGTTCGGATCAAAGGTTTTTTCGTTTTCTTCGAACTTTAAGGTACGGTTGAAATCACCTTGACCGAGCGGCACCGAGCGGTAGAAGCAGGAGCGGTAGCCGACATGGCAGCTGGCATCGCCGGGGATCTCAACGCGCAGCCATACTGCGTCCTGATCGTCGTCGATGCGCAGTTCGACGACTTTTTGTACGAGACCGCTGGTCGCGCCCTTGTGCCACAGCACCTTGCGCGACCGGGACCAGTAGTGTGCTTCTCCAGTTTCAATTGTTTTCTTCAGCGCTTCCTCATTCATGTAGCCCAGCATCAGTACTTCGCCAGTGTTGGCGGCAGTGGTGACACAAGGAATGAGGCCGTGTTCGTCGAACTTCGGCGCCAAATCGTGACCTTCCTCGACTTGTTCGATGGAAACGCGCTTGGAGAAACGGACCTCGGTATTCATGATCGACGGCAGAAAACGGCAACAATGCGGGTGCGCAGTTTAACCCATAAATTCCGGTCTACTGTGTCGGCCAGCGGCGCCCGCCGCTGATTGGCGGCGGCCGCGGTTGCGATGGATTGGAATCAAAGAATTGATGTGGTGACGGGCGGGGCAACTGCCCCTGTCCTTGCCCCTTTGGCACCGGTCCCGGGTTATGTGGGGGCGGCCTTGGTACGGGGGCTGGTCCCGGTTGCGGTGGTCGCGGCTTGTAAGGAGGCGCGTAGTAGTAATAGTACGGATAGGCGAAGTAAGGGCTGTACCCGTACGAACCATAGTAGCCGTACCAAGGTTGCCAGTAATAAGGTCCGCAGCACTCGTAGGGAGAATAGATCGGTGCTTCCGTGCCCGGTTGTGCAGGTGCGGTGACGCAACCGCTGAACCACGCGGGCATCGCGAAGATCACTGCGACAAGGCGGATGAGACGCGGATTAATCATGTCAGGAGAATACTCCGCGGCGGGTGCGGCGGCGTTAATGGCGGCTGAACAATTCCGGATCGCCACCGAAAATGACCTTTCAGACGTGCATCGTTGCCAGTCGCACGAAGGTATGGAAATTACGGGAAAGGCCGGGCGCAACTGCTAAAATCCCGCTCCGACCCCCCACGCCTCACGGATAATGTCCGCCAACTCCTCGAAGGTTGTCACCCGTTTCGCGCCGAGCCCGACCGGTTTCCTTCACATCGGCGGTGCGCGCACTGCGCTGTTTTCTTATCTGTACGCCAAACGCCACGGCGGGACTTTTCTGCTGCGCATCGAGGATACGGACCGCGAGCGCTCGACCGACGAGGCAGTGCAGGCGATTTTCGACGGTATGAACTGGCTGGGCCTGAAGTCGGATGTCGAACCGCCGGTGTTTCAGACGCAACGCTTCGGTCGCTATAAAGAAGTGATCCAGCGGATGCTCGCGGCAGGAACGGCTTATCACTGCTTTTGCTCCAAGGAAGAACTCGACGCCATGCGCGCCGAGCAACAAGCGCGCAAGGAAAAGCCGCGCTACGACGGCCGCTGGCGTCCCGAGCCGGGCAAGACACTACCGAAACCGCCGGACGGCGTGCCGCCGGTGGTGCGCTTCAAGAATCCGGAAGTCGGCGAAGTCGTGCTCGACGATCTCATCAAAGGCACGATCATTTTCGACAACCGTGAACTGGACGATCTCATTATTGCGCGCGCCGACGGCGCGCCGACCTACAACTTCTGTGTCGTCGTTGACGATATGGACATGGGCATCACGCACGTGATTCGTGGCGACGACCATGTCAACAACACACCGCGCCAGATCAACATCTTGAAAGCGCTGGGCGCGCTGCCGCCGGCGTATGCGCACGTATCGATGATCCTTGGCAGCGACGGACAGAAATTATCGAAGCGTCATGGCGCGCTCGGCGTCATGGAATACCGGGCGATGGGCTTTCTGCCGGAAGCGATGCTGAATTACCTCGTGCGCCTCGGCTGGAGCCACGGCGATCAGGAACTGTTCACGCGTGAGGAAATGATGGCGGCGTTCGGCTTCGATCATGTTTCGGCGTCACCCGCGCGCTTCGATATGGAAAAAGCGTACTGGGTCAACCACCAGTATCTGAAAGTAGTCGATCCCGCGATCGTGGTTCCGGAGTTCGATTGGCACCTGCGGCAAATCGGTTTGAATCCTCAGAACGGTCCCGATCTGACGGCAGTGATCGAGGCACAGCGTGAGCGCTGCCGCACACTCGTCGAGATGGCGGAAAAGTCGCGATTCTTCTTTGCCAAGCTAGAAGGCTACAACGAGAAGGATTCGGCAAAGCATCTGACTACGGGCGCAGTGGAGATCCTGCATGCCGTGGTCGAAGCGCTCGACGCCGTTGAGGAAGTAGATTGGACGCGTGAGTTTCTCGGCCCGATTCCGGCTGCTGTCGCGGCACGATTCGATCGCAAACTTGGCGATATCGCACAGCCGATTCGCGTTGCCGTCGCCGGCATGGCGATCTCGCCGCCGATCGATCAGACGCTGGCGCTGCTCGGTCGCGAACGCACGCTGGCGCGGCTGCACGAAGCCATCGCCTGGATCCGGCAGCATCGCAGCGCATGACCTTACACGAAGCCATCCGCGCCGCATTGCTTCAGGGCTGTGAACTGGAACCGGTGGATGGCGGACGCCGCGTGATCATCCGCGCAATAAACTATGACGCGGATCCCTACGAAATTGATGTAAACCGCTTGTTGCTGATGGACGAAGACGAATTCATCCGTGAATGGATCCCGTCCCGCTACGACGTGTGAGGGAACGCCGACTGCGGGGTATGTTGCGAGGAGACTTCGATGACATTCACCGTGAAACCCGGGAGCGATGGTGCCTATATACAGGTGACGCACGCCGGCGATATGGATCTCGCGGAAATGGAAGCGGGCAGGGCATCGGTGGCAGAAATGATGAAAACCTATCCGTGCAAAAGACTCTTTATCGACCTTGTCGATGCCGTTCCAAAGGCGTCCATGACCGAGTTGTTCCACTTCGCGTCATCTCTTTCCCTGCATTTCCCTGACAATGTGAAGGTGTCAGTCGTCGAACCTGTTCCGCAGGAAGAATCCCGATTCATCGAAAACGTCGCGGTCAATCGCGGCGTGAATGTGCGGCATTTCTGCAGCAGAGCCGACGCTTTCGCATGGCTACTGGGCGGCGGGGCATAGCGGAGTGCATTACTCATCAACCGCCGGATGGCATTCCCAACCGGGTATACTTCTGCGCCTCAGGCGATGACCGCGCTCGCCGATTGAGGGGCGCCGCCAGAACCGTTTTCGGCCGTTTCATGGCACCGGGCAAGCTCGTCTGCGCGGTCATGAATAACCTTAGCATTCGATACCCCCATGCCAATCGAAATCACGTTTCCGGACGGCAACAAGAAATCCTTTGATGCGCCGCCGACCGCGCTCGCCATTGCTCAGGGCATCAGCCCCGGTCTGGCGAAGAAATCCGTCGTCGCGAAAGTCGACGGCAAACTGTGGGACCTGACGCGTCCAATCGAGCGCAATGTCAGACTCGAGCTAGTAACGCGCGATAAGCCCGAAGCGCTGGAAGTGATCCGCCATGATGCCGCACACGTGATGGCTCAGGCGGTACAGGAAATATTTCCGGGTACCCAAATCACCTTCGGTCCGTCGACCGAGACGGGCTTCTATTACGACTTTGTACGCGACGAGCCGTTCACCGAGACCGATCTGGAAAAGATCGAGGCGCGCATGCGCGAAATCGTCAAACGCGATCTGCCGATCAAGCGCGAAGTGTGGGAGCGCGAGAAAGCGGTGAAGTGGTTCCGCGAGCACGGCGAAACTTACAAAGCGATGTGGATCGAGGAAGGCATCGGTGCCGACCAGGAAATCTCGATCTACCGGCAGGGCGATCAGTGGCTGGATCTGTGCATGGGTCCGCATCTGCCGTCCACCGGCAAGCTCGGCACCGCGTTCAAGCTGACCAAGGTGTCCGGCGCGTATTGGCGCGGCGACAAGAACAATGCGCAACTGCAGCGCATCTATGGTCTCGCGTTCGCGACCGACGATGAGCTGAAATCCCATCTGACGATGCTCGAAGAAGCCGAGAAGCGCGATCACCGCCGCCTCGGCCGCCAGCTCGATCTGTACCACTTCCAGGAGGAAGCGCCGGGCTCGGTATTCTGGCATCCAAAAGGCTGGACCATGTTCCAAGCCTTGATTGCGTACATGCGCCGCAAGCAGAAGGAGGCTGGCTATCACGAGGTCAACACGCCGGACATGATGGATCGCAAGCTGTGGGAGCGTTCCGGCCACTGGGCGAACTATGGCGAAAACATGTTCGTCACCGAGCGTGACGAGGAACGCACACTGTGCATGAAGCCGATGAACTGTCCCGGCCACGTGCAGATCTTCAATCAGGGCCTACGTTCGTACAAGGAACTGCCGCTGCGCATCTGCGAGTTCGGCAAGGTGCATCGCTTCGAGCCGAGCGGTGCACTGCATGGTCTGCTGCGCGTGCGCAGCTTCACGCAGGACGACGCACATATCTTCTGCATGCCCGATCAGCTGCTTTCTGAGTCGATCGCGGTGACGACCCTGATTCTCGGCATATATAAGGACTTCGGTTTCGAGGACGTGCGCATCAAGCTGTCCACGCGTCCGGAAAAGCGCATCGGTTCCGACGAACTGTGGGATAAGGCCGAAGCGGCACTCGCAGAGGCGCTGAACAGCCTGAATATCCCGTTCACTCTATTTCCGGGCGAAGGCGCGTTCTACGGACCCAAACTCGAGTTCGTGCTCCGCGACGCGATCGGCCGCGACTGGCAGTGCGGAACTCTGCAGGTCGATTTCAACCTGCCGGGCCGTCTCGGCTCCGAGTACGTGGGCGAGGACAGTGCCAAACACGTGCCGGTGATGCTGCATCGCGCAATGTTCGGCTCGCTGGAGCGTTTTACCGGCATTCTGGTCGAGCATCACGCGGGTTCGCTGCCGCTATGGCTATCGCCGGTGCAGGTGGTTGTTGCGCCGATTGTGTCGGACGCCGACGCCTATGCGCTCGAAGTCTCCGTGGCACTTACCAAGGCGAATGTGCGGGCCGAAACCGATCTGCGCAACGAGAAGATCAACTACAAGATCCGCGAGCATTCGTTGCAGAAGATTCCGGTGATCGCCGTCGTCGGACGCAAAGAAGCCGAGGAGCGCACCGTCACCTTGCGCCGGCTCGGCTCCGACCGGCAGGAAACGCTGCCGCTGACAGAAGCGATTGGAAAACTCGCCGCGGAAGCTTCGCTGGCGTGATGTTTTTCAGCGTGCCGCGGCGGGTATTCATCACTTCAACGTTCGCGGCACTTGTAACGCAAGCCGTTGCCACCAGTGCGCCGGACGCCGCTGCATATGCCCTTCGCGGTGAATGGCGGCAGGGTGCATTGCTGATCGGCAAAACCGAGCCGCGGGCTTCTGTCGTTTTTGAAGGCCGCAATCTGCGCGTATCACCTGAAGGCTGGTTCGTATTCGGTCTCGATCGCGACGAGAAGTCCGACGTCATGCTGAGCGTGCAGCTGCCGGGCCAGACAGCGGTAGTCGAGCATCACACGGTGGTCGCGCGCGACTGGGAAATTCAGCGCATCGAAGGCCTGCCGCCATCGAAAGTGAATCCGCCGGCGGCGGCGATGAAACGCATTGCGGCCGAGGCCGGGACGATCAAGGCGGCCGAAGCGCGCGACAGCGAGCACAGCGACTTTGCCGGGACATTCGTATGGCCGGTCAAGGGTCGCTTGTCCGGTACGTTCGGCAGCCAGCGCATCCTTAATGGCACCCCGAAACAGCCGCACTATGGCATCGATGTCGCGGTGCCGACCGGTACACCGGTCGCGGCGCCAGCCGGCGGTGTTGTCAGTCTCGCGCGACCCGATCTGTATTTCACCGGCGGCACGCTGATCATCGATCACGGCCACGGTGTGTCGTCGATACTCGTGCATCTGTCGAAGCTGCTGGTGCGCGAAGGCATGACCGTCAAACAAGGACAGGTCATTGCCGAGTCCGGCATGACCGGACGCGCGACCGGACCGCACTTGCATTGGGGCGTTTACTGGTTCGGCGCACATGTCGATCCGCAGACCGTGCTGGCCCTGTCCGCCCCATCTCCATAAAGGTTTGCGCCGGCCGATAAGACTTAGGCGCTGATCTCCGTATCGAGGCGGGAACAGAACTTGTAATGCCCGGTCATGGAAACGACCGAATCTCCGCTACAAAAATTGGGCGGTTTCATTCGCGGCGGGCTGGGAGCGCCGGTACTGTTGCTGATGGTGCTGGCGATGATGGTGGTGCCCTTGGCACCCTTCGTCCTCGATCTGCTGTTCACCTTCAACATCGCGTTGGCGATGGTAATCCTGCTGGCCGTCATCTATGTAATGCGGCCGCTCGAGTTCTCGGCCTTTCCCACGATTTTGCTGATGGTGACCTTGCTGCGTCTGGCGCTGAACGTGGCGTCGGCGCGCGTGGTGCTATTGCACGGACATGAAGGTACGCATGCCGCCGGGCATGTGATTCAGGCCTTCGGCGAATTCGTCGTCGGCGGCAACTACACGGTCGGGTTCGTCGTTTTCGTGATCCTGACCATCATCAATTTCGTCGTCGTCACCAAGGGTGCCGAACGCGTGTCGGAAGTGTCGGCACGCTTTGTTCTTGACGCCTTGCCCGGCAAACAAATGGCGATCGACGCAGATTTGAATGCCGGTTCCTTGACGCGCGAGGAGGCCAAGGCGCGCCGCGAGGAAGTCCGCGAAGAAGCCGATTTCTACGGTTCGATGGATGGTGCCAGCAAATTCGTCCGCGGCGACGCGATGGCGGGCATCATGATTCTGTTCATAAATATAGTCGGCGGACTTCTCATCGGCACTCTTCAGCATGGCATGCCGCTGTCTGCTGCACTGAAGAACTACACGTTGCTGACGATCGGCGACGGTCTCGTCGCACAAGTGCCGTCGCTGTTGCTCTCGACTTCGGTGGCGATGCTGGTGACCCGCATGTCGCGTTCACAGGACATCAGCTACCAGCTCCGCAAGCAATTGTTCGGACAGCCGAAAGCGCTGGCGATCGCGGCTGGCGCACTGGGCATCATGGGCCTCATCCCAGGTATGCCCAATGTCGTGTTTTTGTCATTGGCAGCTATTTGCGGTCTGTTGGCGTGGCGCTTGAGCCAGAAGCCGGCAGTCCCCGCCGAGGCGCCCAAGGAAGTCGCACCCGGTCCGGCCAAGCCGGTGGAATTATCCTGGGACGATCTGGCGCCCGAGGATGCACTAGGACTCGAAGTCGGTTATCGGTTGATTCCGCTGGTTGACACCCGCCAAGGCGGCGAGTTGATGGCACGTATCAAGGGCGTCCGCAAAAAACTTACGCAGGAGCTGGGCTTTCTGGTCCAGCCGGTCCACATCCGCGACAACCTCGAACTGGTGCCGACGACTTATCGCGTCACGCTCAACGGCGTGCCGCTGGCGACCGGGCAGGTGCTACCGGACAAGTTCATGGCCTTGGACTCGGGTCGCGCGCTCGGACGCATCGAGGGTGTCGCCACCAAGGACCCGGCGTTCGGCATGGACGCGACCTGGATCGAGCGCGGTGCGCGCGATCACGCACAGTCGATGGGTTACACGGTGGTCGATCCGGCAACCGTCATTGCCACACATCTGTCGCACCTTATCCAGAACCATTCCGCCGAATTGTTTGGCCACGACGAAGCACAGCAATTGTTGAACACAGTGGCCAAGACCTCACCGAAGCTGATCGAAGATTTGGTGCCGAAATCGCTGTCGATGGCGACTTTTGTGAAGGTTTTGAAGAGTCTTCTGGCCGATCGCGTACCGCTGCGCAACCTGCGCGGTATCGCCGAGGCTTTGGCGGAAGCAGCGCCGAAAAGTCAGGATCCCGTCGCCCTGGCAAGTGCGGTACGCGTTGCGCTTGGTCGACAGATTGTTCAAGAAATCAATGGGATGGAAGCAGAACTTCCGGCTTTCACTTTATCGCCGTCCCTGGAACGCGTGTTGCAGGACAGCCTTGCGAGCGGAGGAGTTGCGTTGGAGCCAGGTCTGGCCGAACGCGTGCATCAATCGATAGCCGATCAGGTGCAGCGTCAAACCGCCGCCGGGCAACCGGCGGTACTGCTGGTACCCGGTCCTCTACGACCACTGCTCGCCCGGTTTACCCGGCAGACCGTGCCCGATTTGCATGTGCTGTCGTACAACGAGGTACCGGAGAGCAAGCGGGTTCGGTTGATTGGCGCTGTCGGCGGTTGATGAGCACCACATGAGCACTATTGGGCGAGAGGAGCCGGGTCGTGAATCCGGAGCGGCTAAAGAATGAAAATAAAGAGATTCCAGGCCAAGAACATGCACGATGCGATTCGTCTAGTGCGCGAAGAGCAGGGTCCTGACGCCGTGATCCTTTCCAACCGTCGGGTTCCGGGTGGTGTCGAAGTGGTCGCCGCAGTCGATTACGACGCCTCGCTGGTGCAGCAGACGTTGCGGCGCGGGCCACAAGCCGAGGCTCCAGCGACGGGACGGAACGCGTCGAATGCGACCGCTGTCGAGTCTTCCCAGGTCCCCGAGCCGGTGGTGACGCGTACCACGCAAGCCGATGCGAAGGCGGCGTCGAAAGCCAAAGTCGCGGAAGAGGTGGCAAAAAGCGACACCGGATCCGAATCAAAGGATTCCGCGCAGCCGGCCATTGCCGGGCTGCAACACGAAATGAACGCAATGCGCCGCCTGCTGGAGGAACAGCTGGCGGGCATGATGTGGGGCGACATGCAGCGCCGCCGGCCTTTGCAGGCACTGGCCGTACGTACGCTGGTCGATATGGGCCTCGATTCCGAACTGGCCCGGGAGATCGCCGAAGAAGTTCCGGAATCGTCCGACGCCGAGCGCGCCCGTTTCCTGCCGCTCGGCCTGCTTGGGCGCCGCATTCCGGTGGATACTTCCGACGCGGTGCTGAAGGGTGGTGTGATCGCACTGGTCGGGCCGACTGGCATTGGCAAGACCACTACAGTCGCCAAGCTTGCGGCGCACTACGCGGCTCATCACGGCGTGCGCGACATCGCGCTGGTCACCACCGACCACTACCGCATCGGCGCAGCTGAACAGCTTTATACCTACGGGCGTCTGCTTGGCGTACCGGTGCATGCGGTGGCGGCGGACGAAAATCTGGCGACGATACTGGAGCGTTTGTCCGACCGCCGTCTGATTCTCATCGACACTGCTGGTCTGGGCCAGCGCGACAAGGCGCTCGCCGGTCAGATTCAGAAGTTGCAAGCGCTCGGGCCGATACTGAAAACCTATCTGGTACTGGCCGCGAACACGCGTCCTGCCAGCATGGAAGACACCGTGCGCCGGTTTCGCGCGCTGCCGCTGTCCGGTTGCATCCTGTCCAAGATCGACGAAGCCGACCGCCTTGGCGGGGCGCTCTCGGTCGCCATTCGCAATGCACTGCCGGTTGCTTACTACACCGACGGTCAACGTGTTCCTGAGGATCTGCATCCCGCGCGCGCCGACCGGCTCGTGCTGCGTGCGACGCAGCTTGCTCGCCAGATGCCTGCCCCGGTGGACGACCGTCTCATCGCAGCGGGATTTACCAAGGTAGCCCATGTCAATGCCTAACCAGTACAACGATCAAGCCGCCGGCCTGCGCCGGATACGTGCGACGAAGCCCGTACAGGCCGTCGCCGTGACAAGCGGCAAGGGTGGGGTCGGAAAAACCAGTGTGTCAGTCAATCTGTCGATGGCGATGGCGATGGCTGGCAAGAAGGTCATGCTGCTCGATGGCGATCTGGGGCTCGCCAATGTCGATGTGATGCTCGGTCTGCAACCCAGCTACAACCTTGCCAATGTGCTTGCCGGCGAATGCACGCTCGAGGACACCATCATTGAGGCGCCGGCAGGGCTTTCGGTGATTCCAGCATCGAGCGGCAAGCGTCACATGGCGGAGCTCAACTCAGTGCAGCATGCCGGCCTTGTGCACGCGTTCAGCGAATTGCGCAGACCGCTCGACATTCTGGTGGTGGATACCGCCGCGGGAATTGCGGATTCAGTCATCACGTTCAGCCAGGCGAGCCAGCAGGTGATCGTGGTGGTCTGCAACGACCCATCCTCCATTACCGACGCCTACGCACTCATCAAGGTGCTGAACCGCGAACACGGCGTGGACCGCTTCCAGGTACTGACCAACATGGTCAACAGTGCGAACGAGGCGCGCGAGATTTATGAAAATCTGCGCCGCGTCGCCGAACGTTTTCTCGACGTCACGCTGAGCTACATGGGCAGTGTGCCGCAAGACGAATGGCTGCGCCGCGCCGTCAGACGGCAGCGTGCAGTCGTCGATATTTATCCAAACTGTCCATCTTCGGCGGCATTTCAGGCGCTGGCGAAGAAGGCGATCAGCTGGGGACCGCCGCTCGGCGCGCGCGGCAATCTCGAATTCTTTGTTGAACGACTCGTACAGGGAGCCGCATAAATGGCCGCAAGACCGCAATACAAGCCTCAGGCCCGCAAAGTCGAGGCCGATCTGATTCGTGACCATACTGATCTGGTCAAGCGAATTGCCTATCACGTCGCCGCGCGGTTGCCGCCGAGCGTCGATGTCGAGGATCTGATCCAGGCCGGCATCGTCGGCTTGATCGAAGCCGCACGCCACTATAACGGTGAGCGCGGCGCATCCTTCGAAACCTACGCCGGCATCCGTATCCGCGGCGCGATCATGGACGAGCTGCGGCGCGGTGACTGGGCGCCACGCTCGGTGCATCGCCGCCACCGTGAGATCGCCGGAGCGATGCGCGCGATCGAGCAGCGCACCGGCCGCGAGGCCCGCGAGGAGGAGATCATCAAGGAATTGGGTATCTCGGCCGACACCTACCATGCGGCGCTGCAGGATGCGCTGCAATGCCAAGTGCTGTCGCTGGATGCTCCATCGCAGGATGGTGAGCCGAGCTTCGACGCGATCGATTCTTCCGGCGAGCCGCTCCACGCGATCGAGCAGGACGAGTTTCAGCGCGCGGTCTCTGACGCAATCAGCGACCTCCCGGAGCGCGAGCGGCTGGTGCTATCGCTGTACTACGACGAGGAACTGAATCTGCGTGAGATCGGTGCCGTGCTCGAAGTCAGTGAGAGCCGGGTCTGCCAGATCCACGGTCAGGCATTGCTGCGTGTGCGTGCCAGGCTGACCGGCTGGGGCGCCAAGGCGCGAACCCGCGCGGTGGTGTGAAGGCGGGCGGTAAAAGTATTTATTGGAGCGAATCGTGGATAAAAATCTCAAGATTCTGATCGTTGACGACTATTCGACCATGCGCCGGATCGTCAAGAATCTTTTAAACGATCTTGGGTTCACGAACACGACGGAAGCTGACGACGGACGCACAGCCTGGCCGATGTTGCAGAACGGTGATTTCGATTTTGTGGTCACCGACTGGAACATGCCCGGCATGACCGGTATCGATCTGCTCAAGTCGATCCGTGGCGATGCGCGTCTGGCCAAGCTGCCGGTGTTGATGGTCACCGCTGAAGCGCAGCGCGAACAGATCATCGAAGCGGCGCAGGCCGGCGTCAACGGCTACATCATCAAACCTTTCACCGCGATCACGCTGAAGGAAAAGATCGACAAGATCTTTCAGCGCGTCGCCACCGCAGCATGACCGCCGCCGACAGCGGCGTCGCGGTGCATCCCGAGGAGATGCTGCCGCTACTGCGCCAGGCCATCGTTGCCCTGGAAGCCGGTGACCACATCGGCTTCGACAAGGGCATGGAGGCAATATTCCAGCAGCGCGACCGGCGCCTGGCGGGCAGCATTGCGCGCATCGCGCAGCGCGTGCATCAGGTTATTAACGATCTCGATCTCGACAGCCGTCTGGCCTGCATGGCCGGACGTGAAATTCCGGATGCGCAGACGCATCTGGATCACGTGGTGCGCCTGACTGAGACAGCGGCGCACCGGACCCTCGATCTGGTTGATGACAGCCGCGCGCTCATCGATAACATTTCGCGCCAGCAGGCCACGCTGTACGCGCATGTGGGTGTGCAGAGCGAAAGCTTCTCCGGCGCGGAAACCGCCGCCGGTGCGTTCGCCTCGCTGCAGCAAGGCACCAGTGCACTACGTGCAAACTTGGTTTCACTGGCACAGGCGCAGGAATACCAGGATCTATCGGGTCAGATGATCCGTCGCGTCATCAAACTGATCCAGGGCATCGAAAAAGCATTGATGGAGGTTCTGCGTGCGTCCGGTGTGGAGCTCAAGATCCCTCCGGACGAGCCGATCAAGGACGGTACCAGCGTTTTGTTGGGACCGGGCGCGCCGAACGCGACGAGCCAGCAGGATGCCGACAGCTTGCTGGCGGACCTGGGCTTTTAACCGCTAGTTTAGATATCTACTCACATGGGCGCAGAGCAGGACAATGAACTCCGCGCGGAATTCGTCAACGAAAGCGGCGATCTGCTGCAGAAGTTGGGCGAGCAGCTGGTCGCACTTGAGCACCGTCCAGATGACCGCGAATTACTGAACGCGGTATTCCGCGGCTTTCATACGATCAAGGGCGGAGCCGGGTTTTTTGGCTTGGTCCCGATGGTCACCCTATGCCATGCCGCCGAGGACGTTTTCAATGTTCTGCGCGCCGGCACCAAATCGTTCACGCCGGAAATCATGGATGTGGTCCTTGCAGCGCTCGATGATCTGCGCGCGATGCTGGACGCAGTTGCCAACGATTGTGCGCCGGAGTCGGCAAGCGACGAGTTGATTGAGCGTCTGCATCACAGTAGCGAATTGAATGTACGAGCCGCCGCCGCTCCGGTTGCTGTGGCTGCCAAAGCAGCCGATAAAGTAACTGCTAAAACAACTACCAAGACAGCTGCTAAGACAGCTGGAAAAAAAGGAACCGGCAAGGCTGCCAAGTCTTCCGCTCCGCTGCCTTCGGGCATTGCGCCGGCAGCGCCCGATCCGTTCACTGACGGCGAATTCGACAAACTACTGGACCAATTGCATGGGTCGGGACAGGTTCCCGGCACCACGCCAGGCGCCCCGGCAGCATCAAAGCCGCTGCCTTCGGGCATCGCGCCGGCGGCACCCGATCCGTTCGCCGAGGACGAGTTCGAAAAATTATTGGATCAATTGCACGGGTCGGGACGGGTTCCGGGGGCTGCATCAGCTGCGCCGCCAGCATCATCGGCACCGAAATCCGCTGCGCCGCCGGCCGCCGAAAACGCGCCAGCAGTATCGCGTGCGGCGCCGGCGGGAGCGGAGCCACCCGTTGAAACGACCGTGCGCGTCGATACCGAGCGGCTTGATCAGGTTATGAATCTGGTTGGCGAACTCGTACTCGTGCGCAACCGCTTGAAGACTTTTGGTGCGGGACCGGGTCAGGAAGTCCTGCGCAAGAGCTTTTCCGAGCTTGACATCATCACTGCCGGATTGCAGTCGGCCGTCATGCAGATGCGCATGCAGCCGATCCGCAAGCTGTTTTCAAAATTTCCGCGAATGGTGCGCGAGATTGCACGCAAAATCGGCAAGCAGGTCGAAATGGAAATCATTGGCGATTCGACGGAGCTCGACAAGAGTCTGGTCGAAGCGCTCAACGATCCATTGATGCACATGGTGCGCAATGCAGTCGATCATGGCATCGAGCTGCCCGCGGCACGCGAAGCGGCGGGCAAACCGGCTTGCGGCAAACTGATTCTGTCGGCGGAGCAGGCGGGCGATCATATTCTCATTACCGTGCGCGATGATGGCGGCGGCATGGACCCCGATCGCATCCACCGCAAGGCGATCGAAAAGGGCATCGTCGACGCTTCGACCGTTGCGAGCATGAGCATCGAAGAAACGATGCAGCTTATTTTCCTGCCGGGGTTTTCAACCAAAGAGCAGGTCAGTGATCTGTCCGGCCGTGGCGTCGGCATGGACGTGGTACGTTCAAATATCTCGGCGCTTAACGGCCAGGTACAGATCGAATCATCACTGGGACGGGGTTCGGCATTCTATATTCGCGTGCCGCTGACACTGGCGATCCAGCCGGTGTTGATGATCGCGCTGGCACATCGCCAGTTTGCACTGCCGCTGCAACCAGTACGGGATGTGTTCTTCCTGGATGAAACACGCGTGCGCCGGCTCGATCGCTGGGAAGCGGTGCTATACCGCAACGAAACATTGAGGCTGGTGCGCCTGTCGCGCTGGGTTGGTTGCGAACCCGGGCAGGAATCGGCGCAGCACGTGGTCGTGGTCAACGTCTCCGGCGAGCGCTACGGACTGGTCGTCGGCCAGGTTCGCGGCCGCGAGGAAATTGTCGTCAAACCGCTGGGTAAGCTTCTGCGCGGGCTTGCGGGCATTGCGGGTGCCACGGTGACCGGTGAGGGACGGGTAGCATTGATCCTCGATCTGGCGGGGCTGGTCGCCGCATACGAGCAGTCCCTCTAGGGACGGTGCCGCGATGGATATCCTGAGCGTGGTGGGTTTCGCGCTTGCCCTGATAGCGTTGATCGGTGGCAGCATTCTCAAGGGCAGCGGTATCGCTGCACTATGGGCACCGGCGGCCTTCGTCATCGTCATTCTCGGTACCTGCGCCGCGATTTTTCTCCAGACTTCGCTCACCACTTTCAAGCGCGGGATGTTCATCGTGCGTTGGGTGTTCATGCCGCCGAACCAGAATGCCCAGGAATTGATCCAGCGCATCGTCGAATGGAGCAACAGTGCCCGCAAGCAGGGATTGCTGGCGCTTGAATCCAGTGTGGAGCTGGAGCAGGACCTTTTCATCAAGAAAGGTTTGCAGATGCTGGTGGACGGCACCGAACCCGACGTGATCCGCAATACGCTCGAAAACGAGATCGATAACCGTGAACATTTTGATCTCGCCGGCGCTAAGGTGTTCGAGGGCATGGGCGTGTACGCACCGACGCTTGGAATCATCGGCGCGGTGATGGGACTGATGTCGGTGCTCCAGAATCTCGCCGATCCAAGCAAGCTCGGCCACGGTATTGCCGCTGCGTTCGTTGCGACGATCTACGGTATTGCCTCGGCCAACCTGTTTTTCCTCCCGATCGCTTCGAAACTGAAAAGCGTCATCGGTGACCAGACTCGTGTGCGCCGCATGGTGATCGAAGGACTGATCGGTATTTCACAGGGCGAAAATCCGCGCAACATTGAAGTCCGTCTGCAAGGTTTCACACACTGACGGCATGCAGCCATGGCGAGAAAGAGACACGAGGAGCACGTCAACCACGAATCATGGGCGATTCCGTACGGTGATCTGATCACACTGCTGCTGGCGTTTTTTGTCGTGATGTATTCGATCTCTTCAGTCAACGAAGGCAAGTACCGTGTGCTTTCGGATGCGCTGTCCGAAGCATTTGGCGGAACTCCAAAATCGCTGAAGCCGATCCAGATTGGTGATGTGCCGCAGCGGGGTGCTACACGGGGCGATTCTGTCAGCCTCGTCGAGAGCCGCGCGTCCGAGCAGTCGGTCGGCGGCACCATGCGTGAGTTGCAGAATCCGGCGGTATATCCCTCGCTGGAGCAACATCCAGCACCGGCTCAGCAAGCGAATGCTTCCGGAGCAACGGGCTACGAGGCGTCGCCGCCCCAGACCAAAGGCAACGCAAACACTGGCGATCTCAAGAGCATCGGCGATCAGATCCAGCAGGCGCTTGGTGAGATGATCAAGAGCAAGCTGGTCATCTTGCATCGCACTTCCACTGCGCTCGAAGTCGAGATCGCGACGGACATTCTGTTCCCAAGCGGTTCTTCAGCCATTGCCGAAGGTGCCAAGCCGATTCTTGGCAAGGTCGCCGGCATCCTCAAGAAATTTCCGAACTCTCTACGCATCGAAGGCTACACCGATAACCAGCCGATCCACACCTTCACCTATCCTTCAAACTGGGAATTATCCGCCTCGCGCGCCGCGACAGTGGTGCATCTGTTTCAAGATCAGGGCGTCGATCCGAGCAAGATGACAGTCGCTGGTTTCGGCGAATTCCGTCCAGTGGGAACCAACGACACCGCCGAGGGCCGCAATCATAATCGACGCGTTATCGTCGTGATCCAGGCGCCTGCTGGCTCGCAGGTCCCGGCCGAGTTCGCCAGCGCTGGCGAAGCTCCGGCGCAGGAGACTAGTGCAACCGTCGCCGAATCAGCTGCGGTTGCCGCGCCTGAAGGTAGCGCGAAGGCTGCCGATACAAAGCCCGATACAAGCCCTGTTGCAAACCCTGTATCGCCGCCACCGTTCAATCTGCTGCCCATCGGAGAGCCACAATGACGAGTGCTGCATTGCCGGCCACCGCGCTTCCAAAGCGACGCGCAGAAGACACACGCATATCACGTTGGGTCGGTTTCGAACTCGACGGAAAGAAATTCGCGCTCCGCATCGATGATGTCCGCGAAGTGCTTGCCACCGCGGCAATCGAAGCTGTTCCGGGCGCGCCACCGCTGATTCTCGGCGTGATCAATCTGCGCGGACGCATCGTGGTGGTACTCGATCTGCGCCAGCGGCTCGACATGGCGCCGGGCAGCACACACGAAGGTTGCGTAATCATCGTCGACCTCCACCACGAACTAGTCGCTTTGCGCGTGGATCGGATTGCCGCGCTCTGCACCGTAGCGGATGCCGCCATCAAACCGGCACCCGTCGCGGCCAACAAGCGCGGCGACGAAGCGGTTTACGGCTTCGTCAGCCGCGACGGCGGCCTTTTGACGCTGCTCGACGTGAAGCGTCTGCTGCATATACCAGGGCTGTCGGGCACAGGTTTGCCCTAAAGATTCCAAGCGGAATGCCGCTATTCGTACACATTAAGGAGGGGAAGCCAATGCAAAAGCAGCCTTCAGGGAAAAAGCGCAACGGATCAGCGGCGGCGGGTAAGTCCGACGGGCAGAGCGTGCAGGTCAATTTAGGCGTGGATCTCGGAATCGAACAGGCGCGGGCGCTGCATGCGCAGCTATTGCCGTATCTCGATAACGGTGAAAAGGTTGTGCTGGACGGCTCGGAAGTCGAGCGCATCCATGCCGCCGCGCTGCAACTCTTCTGTCTGTTCTGCAGAGATCGGCGTGCCGCTGGGCGCGAAGTCGAACTCCTGCGTCCATCGGAAACGCTTCGCAACGCCGCCGCACTGCTTGGTGCGACGACTTTGCTCAATATCGCCAGGGCACAAGTATGAGCCGGATTCTTGCCGTTGATGACTCGGCGTCGATGCGCCAGATGGTCGCTTTTACATTGACGTCCGCCGGTTTTGATGTCGCCGAAGCGGCGGACGGTGATATCGCCCTGGAGATGGCGCAAAGCGAAAAGTTCACCTTGGTGCTGGCCGACGTGAACATGCCCAACATGGATGGAATAACGCTGGTCAGAGCATTGCGCGAACTTCCGGACTACAAGTTCACGCCGCTGTTGATGCTGACGACCGAATCCGGTTCGGAAAAGAAGCAGGAAGGTAAGGCTGCCGGTGCCACCGGCTGGCTGGTGAAGCCCTTCAATCCGGAACAACTCGTCGCTACGGTCAAACGCGTCATCGGATAGCGCCATGGCGATTGACCTTGGCCGATTCCATGCAGCGTTTTTCGAGGAGAGCTTCGAAGGCGTCGACGTCATGGAACAGGCGCTGTTGCGCCTCGACATTACCGCCAATAACGCAGAGACTATTAACACCATTTTCCGCGCCGCTCACTCAATCAAGGGCGGCGCTGCCACATTTGGCTTCGCGCCAGTAGCGGCTTTCGCGCATCATCTCGAGACCCTGCTTGACCGTGTGCGCGCCGGCAAGCGGAGCGTCGATCAGCCGTTGGTCGATTTGCTGCTGCGCGCGACCGACGCAGTGCGGGCACTGCTTACCGCGGCGCGCGACGGCGGTATCGTCGATAGTGGAGTCACCGAGGGCCTGCAGCGCGAATTACAAACGGCGCTGGAACAACCGTCCGGAGCGACTCCGACCGATACTCCGGCATCCATCCCGGCGAACCCTGTGACGGCTGTGGCCGCCACCTCGGCACCGACCATGGCCGCCGAGGTCGTAGTTGGATACCGCATCCTTTTTGCTCCGAAGCCGGACTTATTTCATAGCGGCAACGATCCGGTCAGAATCCTGCGCGAAGTCGCGGCGCTGGGTCCGACCGATGTCGAAATCGACCTGAAGCAAGCGCCAGCATTCGCGGAACTCGATTCCGAGACTTGCTACGTTTCCTGGATCGTCAAACTGGCTTCAGATTGTCCACAGACGGTGGTTCGCGAGGTGTTCGCTTGGGTCGAGGACGATTGCAAGCTTGAGATCACTCCAGTCACCGCCGTCGGCAAGGCGTTGTCCACTACGCCTAAAACCGTCGATGCTTCACCGCCGGCCGCGCCGATCGTCCCGCGGGTAATGAATCCGGTGGCCGCGGCAGCAGTTGTCGGCGCGGGCGTGAGTCCCGCTGCCCCTCCGGCTCCGGTCCCGGCGACTGTTGCCACGACCGCTGCTACCGCCGCCGCCAACGCAGCGGCTACTACAGTCGCGACGCAGAAGCGTGTCGAACGCAGTGGGGAAGGTGCGTCACTCCGCGTCAGCACAGAAAAAATCGACACGCTAATTAATCTGGTCGGCGAGCTGGTGATCACACACGCGATGCTCTCGCAGTTCGCGCAGAGGCTCGATCCCGTTGCCAATGAGCGTTTGTTCATTGGGTTACAACAGCTTGACCAGAATGCGCGACATCTGCAGGACGCCGTAATGTCCACGCGCATGCTGCCCATCGAAGCCGTGTTCAGCCGCTTTCCGCGCATGGTGCGCGACCTGGCGGCTCGGCTGGGTAAGCAGGTACGCATGGAGACGATCGGCGAATCGACCGAACTGGATAAAAGCGTCATCGAGAAGATCACTGATCCGCTGACTCATCTCGTACGCAATTCGATCGATCACGGTATCGAAATGCCCGACGTGCGTATCGCCGCCGGCAAGGAGCCGACAGGAACGATCATTTTGCGTGCGGCCCATCAGGGCAGTCAGATCATTCTGGAAGTCATCGACGACGGTCGAGGTCTTAATCGCGAAAAAATCATTGAAAAGGCCCGGCTGCTAGGCATTCCCATTTCCGATTCGGCGCCGGACTCTGAAGTCTGGCAGCTGATTTTCGCACCAGGATTTTCAACGGCCGAGAAGGTCACTGACGTTTCCGGACGCGGCGTCGGCATGGACGTCGTCAAGCGCAACATTCAAGTGCTAGGCGGGCAAGTGGAGCTGTCGTCCGAAATCGGCCGTGGTGCGCGCATTACCATCCGCATGCCGCTGACCCTGGCAATCGTTGACGGCATGTCGGTTGCGGTCGGTAACGAAGTGTTCATTGTGCCGTTGAGCAGCGTCATCGAGTCACTGCAGCCGCTGCCGGATCAGGTTCGCACAGTGGTGGGTAAAGGGTGCGTGGTGCAATTGCGCGAAGAATATATGCCGCTGATGTCCCTCTACCAGTTTTTCAATATCCCGACGGAAATTCGCGAACCGGAACACGGCATCATCGTCGTGCTTGAAGCCGAGGGGCGCAAGATTGCTCTGCTGGTTGATGGGCTGGTGAGCCAGCAGCAGGTCGTCATTAAAAATATCGAATCCAATTACAAGCGCGTGCCCGGGATATCCGGCGCCACGATTCTCGGCGACGGGCGCGTCGCACTGATCCTTGATGCGGCCGAGATGGTGCGTGGCACCTATCGTTCCGCCGCAGCATGAATGATGCCGGAGCAACCGAATGGCCAGCGAAGAAAAACGTAGCAAACAGACCGACGGTGTGCGCCGTGAATATCTGACTTTCACTTTGGGCGCCGAAAATTACGGCGTTGATATTCTCAAGGTGCAGGAGATCCGCGGCTACGACAACGTCACCCATATCCCGCATGCGCCTGCATTCATGAAAGGGGTCATCAACCTGCGCGGCGCGATTGTTCCGGTGGTCGATCTGCGTATCAAATTCGGACTTGGGCGCGTCGAATACGATGCGCTGACCGTGATGATGATTCTCAATGTCGCCGGACGTGTCGTCGGCGTCGTCGTCGATGGCGTATCGGATGTGATCTCGCTCAACCAGGGAGAGCTGCGGTTGCCGCCGGATTTCGGAGCTTCCGTGGATACCCGTTATCTCGAAGGTCTGGCCTCCATCGAGGATCGGATGCTAATCATCGTCAACATCGAATGCTTGCTGACAAGTGAGGAAATGGCTTTGTTCAACCGCGAAGCTCAGAAAGCCGCGGCGTGATTTAGAGCGGCCCAGGATCGCCGCTCACAGTCAGGACGGGATAGTTGCCGATCGATAATATGGATCGGCTGGAGAACAAAAAAATGCAGTTCGTAACACCGGGTACACAGGCGAATAGAGCGTCTGCTCGAGGGGGCAGTGGGGCAGATATTGCGGCAACGCATGTTCGAACGGCTTCGTCGGCGGACGGTCGCACCAGCAGCTCCGTTCCGGGATCCCGGATGGGTCTGGCATGCGAGCTGATTGCGCTGACGGCTGGAACGTTATTGCTCTGGTTCCGCTATCTGGAGTCATCCATCGAGGGAATGCAGGCAACGATGTCGGTTGTGCTGCTGGTCGCCTTAGTGGGTTCAATTATTTCGCGATTCGCGACCCTGCGCTTTGGCTGGCGTGTGCAGCGCGCAGTGGAAGTTGCCGAAGCAATGGGCGAGGGACGGTTTGACGACAATATCCCTTCCGACGCCAATGGTGATGACGCCGGATTGATGCGCGCGCTCGGCGCGATGCAGATTAGGTTGAGGCAGAGTGCGTTCGCAGAAGAAGCCAGTTCTGTCGAAAGCATCCGGATCGCTAATGCGTTCGAGGCGTCGCCGTCGAGGATGTTGATCGTCGACAACAGTGGTGTGATCCGCCATGTGAATAAGGCCGCCTCAGAATTGTTCGGCCGCATCGAGGGTGCGATTCGCAGCGTAGTGCCCGGCTTCGCGGCAGCGCGCATCGTGGGTTTGGCGTTCGACGCTGTGTTCAGCAAGCCGGATGCTCTGCGCGGTGGCGCCCGCGAGTGGCGAGCTCCACGCAGCGAGTGGGTGATATTTGGGACGCAGAATCTGCAAGTGACCGTTATGCCGATATACGGGGCGGGCGGAGAGCAGATTGGTTCCGTGGCGGAAATGGTGGAGCGTACCGCCGATGCCGCAATCGCTGGAGAGATTACGCACGTCGTTAACGCGGCGGCAGAAGGAGATTTCAGCAAGCGAATTCGAACAGATGATAAGAAAGAAGCCCGGCTCCAGATTAGCGAAGGTATCAATCGGCTGGTCGATGTCACCGCCACTGTCCTGCAGGAAACGGTTCATCTGCTCGATGCAGTCGCGAACGGCGATCTGACGCGAACTGTCGACGCGAATTTCAAGGGTGCGTTCGGCCAGCTCAAGGATGGCAGCAACAATGCCGTGCAGCGCCTGGCCGCTCTGGTCAAGCAGATCGATGGGGCCGCTGATTCCATCAATAGGGCCGCGCATGAAATCAACACCAGTAACGGCAATCTTGCCGCGCGCACAGAATCGCAGGCGGCCAGCCTGGAAGAGACTGCCACGTCGATGGAAGAGCTGACCGGCACTGTTAGGCAAAATGCCGAGAGTGCGCGCCAGGCGAATCAGCTCGTAATCGGTACTTCCGATATCGCGAGCCGTGGCGGCAAGGTGGTGGGTGAAGTCGTCAATACGATGGCGGCAATTGATCAGTCAAGTAAGAAGATTGTCGACATCATCGCTGTTATCGATAGCATTGCATTTCAGACCAACATTCTTGCTCTGAACGCGGCAGTCGAGGCGGCGCGCGCTGGCGAACAGGGCCGCGGCTTCGCGGTGGTCGCGGCGGAAGTTCGGACGCTGGCGCAGCGTAGCGCAGCGGCGGCAAAGGAAATCAAGACACTGATCTCCGATTCTGTCGACAAGGTCGGCAGCGGCACCAAGCTGGTCGAGCAGGCCGGCAAAACCATGGACGAGATCCTGTCGTCGGTGAAGAAAGTCACCGACATCATGGGCGAAATCACTGCCGCTTCGGTGGAGCAGAGCACTGGCATCGATCAGGTCAATCAGGCAATCGCCCAGATGGACGATGTGACGCGGCAGAATGCTGAACTGGTCGAGCAGACCACTGTGGCTGCTACCCGCCTTCAGGGACAGACGGACGGATTGGTGCGCGCCGTCGGCAAGTTTGTCCTCAAAGACCGAGTGAAAAGTGCCGCGGCGGACAGAGACACTAATACCGCTGCCCATGAGCTGACTACCCAACGGAAGCACGGGCGACGCCGGGAAGCCGCTGCGGCGGCTGACTTGACGAGGAAAAGCAGGGTTGCGATACCCGTCAAACCCCTGAGAAATGAGGGTGCCGCAGATCTTCTGACCGGGCGACAGGGCACCGTGGCCGCGAAGCGTTCGGTTCCGGAAGTGCTCGACACCGACAGCCAGCAATGGACGGAGTTCTGAAGTGTCGATCTCTGCGCTGAATTTGGCCCCGCTGTTTAGCCGCGCCGCGGAAGCCTGCGAGCCCGGGACCCATTGACCACATGAGTATGTCAATTGCCAAGGGACCGGATTCCGGAAGCGGCGTGAGGAATCAGCGCGGCACGATGGACGACGAAGTGATTCCGCCGTTCACCGGCAATGTGCGCGAATATCATTTCACGAAGAAGGATTTCGAGCGCGTCCAAAAGCTGATCTACGCGTGCGCGGGAATTTCCCTGGGCCAGAGCAAGCAGGATATGGTCTATAGCCGCCTTGCAAGACGATTGCGCGCGCTCAAGATCACACGCTTCAGCGATTACCTGGACCGCCTTGAGTCCTCCGCTGACAGTGACAGCGACGAATGGCAGTCGTTTATCAATGCGATGACGACCAATCTGACGTCATTTTTCCGAGAACCTCATCACTTCACGATACTGCGCGAACATCTGGCGCGGATCGGTAGCCGTCATAGCAGCGATCCAGTACGGATCTGGTGCTCGGCGTCGTCCACCGGCGAGGAACCCTACACGCTGGCGATGACGATCGTCGAACATTTCAAAACGTTCAATCCGCCAGTGACGATCGTTGCCAGCGACATCGACACACAAGTTCTCGAATTCGCGCGCCGTGGTGTTTATCCAATGGAGCGGGTCGAGCAGCTCTCCCGCGAAAGATTGCAGAAATTCTTTCTGCGCGGCACGGGACGCAACGAAGGTTTCTGCCGTGTCGTCGACGGACTGCGCCGGCTGATTACTTTTGAACCGATCAACCTGCTGGATGCGCACTGGCCGCTACAAGGGCCATACGATGCGATCTTCTGCAGAAACGTGATGATCTACTTTGACAAATCAACGCAGCTCTCGATCATTCGCAAGATGGTTCCTCTACTTGCGGCCGATGGTTTGTTCTTCGCTGGCCATTCGGAGAGCTTCTTCCATGCCGCTGACCTGATCCGTCCGGTGGGGCGCACGGTTTACAGGGCGTTACGCCCGACGGATTCCTGATCATGACTATCAGCGCCAGCCCGACACGGAATCTGTGGGAGAAAGACAGCGGTGATGCACGCGCCAAGCTGCGCTATTTCGACCGCCAATTCCAGCGTGATGCGGTCAAGCTGTTGCCTGGCGAGTACTACACGACTAATGAGGATGTGGCATTGGTCACGATTCTCGGCTCCTGCGTCTCTGCTTGCATCCACGATCCGGAGGCAGGTGTGGGCGGCATGAATCATTTCATGCTGCCGACCGCAGAAGTTGATAGTCCGTCCAGTGCTTCCGCGCGCTACGGGAGTTATGCAATGGAATTGCTGGTCAACGAACTGCTCAAGCGCGGCGCTCGCCGGGAAAGACTGGAAGCAAAAATCTTTGGAGGCGGGCAAGTGCTGCCTAGCTTTTCGAGCCACCATGTCGGTGCGCGCAACGTTGTGTTCGTGCGCAATTACCTATCGACGGAGCGCATCTTTGTTGCCGCTGAGGATCTCGGAGATCTTTATGCGAGGAAGGTCTGCTTTCTGCCGCACTCGGGGCAGGCATTCATGCGGCGTATTGAGTCCGTGCACGCCACGGCCGATCTGGCATCGGAAAGTGCGTACAGCAAGCGCCTGCGTACACGGCCGGATCATGGCGATGTCGAGTTGTTCCGGTAGGTTATCGATATGGCTATCCGGGTATTGATCGTCGACGACTCCGCATTGATGCGGCAGCTGTTGACGGAATGTCTTTCCAGTGATCCCGAGCTTGAGGTAATTGGCTCCGCCTCGGATCCTTATGTGGCGCGGGAAAAGATCAAGAGTCTCAAGCCGGACGTACTCACGCTCGATGTGGAAATGCCGCGCATGGACGGGCTCACTTTTCTCGAGAATCTGATGCGTCTGCATCCGATACCAGTAGTCATGGTGTCGTCGCTTACGGACAAGGGCGCAGACGCCACGCTGCAAGCGCTTGAACTGGGTGCCTTCGATTTTGTCACCAAGCCGAAAATCGACATTGCCAATTCGTTTCGCGACTACACCGATGAGTTGATCGCCAAGCTCAAGGCAGCCGCGCACGCGCGCATTCCGAGCCGGCCGATGCCGGCGCAGAACAGGGCCCGCGTGTTGATACAACCGCGCTTGTCGCGAACTACAGAGCAAATCATTGCTATCGGGGCTTCCACCGGTGGCACCGAAGCGATCAAAGCCGTCCTTGAGCGCATGCCGGCTGATGCACCCGCGATCATGATCACGCAACACATTCCTACGATGTTCGCCAAGCCGTTCGCAGCGCGCATGGATCGCAGCTCGGCGATGTCGGTGTGCCAGGCGGAGGACGGTCAGCAGGTTATTCCAGGTCACGTTTACATCGCGCCGGGCGACAAACATCTGCTGCTGGCACGCGATGGTGCGCGTTATATCTGCCGTCTCAGCGACGCGCCTCCGGAAAATCGCCATCGGCCGAGCGTCGATACGATGTTCAACTCCATTGCCAGCCACGCCGGTGCCAACGCAGTCGGTGCTTTACTCACCGGAATGGGCGAGGACGGCGCGCGTGGGCTGTTTGCCATGCGTCAGGCTGGTGCGCGCACGCTCGCACAGGACGAAGCAAGCAGCGTGGTGTGGGGAATGCCCGGAGCAGCGGTTCGCCTCGGTGCCGCGCAAACGGTGGCGGCGCTGGACAGTGTCGCACAAGAATTGCTGGCGATGGCGAGTGCCGGATCCGGTGCTGCAGCTGCCTAGGGCAGCACGTTATGCATTTTTGATCACTGCGCTGCGGTTCTGACGTGTCTAACACGCCCCAATCTGAAATTCGTGGCATACGTTTCAGATTCCTAAAGGAGAATACCGTGCAGCCGATAACGAGTGACAAGGTATCTCAAGGGCTGAACCAAAACATGGAATCCAGTTTTAACGTGAAACCGCACCTGCCGCCTTTCGCAGCAACGGTTCTCTTTTTTGCCGGTTATGGAGTCGGTGCCCCCGCGGCTTGGCTGGGTATGCTATCGCTTGCCGTAGCGGCAGCATGGGTGTGGAGCTTCTGGGCACAACACCGCGAAACCGAGAACTTCTCCGCGAAGTCCACGAATCATCATCGAGTGCTGGTCGAGCATGACCGCAAGCTGCAGGAATTGCGCGCTGCTCTGGCGACTGAACTATCGGGCCTGCAGCATGAGATCGCGCGCGTTCGTGGGCTGTTCAAGGATGCGATCCGCCAGCTGACGACGAGCTTCGATTCCATGAATCAGCAGTCGCGTGCACAGGAAGCGGGTGTTTCGCGCATCCTCAGCCGCACCGGCTCTTCTTCCTCTTCGTCCGATAGCGGGGCAACCGATGTGCGTCACTTTGCCCAGCTCGCTGGCCAATTGATGGAAGGACTGGTTGATACGCTGGGCGAAGTCAGCAGTCAGAGCATTGCCAGCGTGCAGCAGATCGATGCGATGGTGCAGCACCTCGACGCGATCTTTGAATTGCTCGGCGACGTACGTACGATTGCCGACCAGACCAATCTGCTCGCGCTCAACGCGGCAATCGAAGCAGCGCGCGCTGGTGAAGCGGGTCGCGGGTTTGCGGTGGTCGCGGAGGAAGTGCGCAATCTCTCTGAGCGTTCCAACAATTTTAACGAACAGATCCGCAAGCTGGTATCGAATTCGAAGGAAGCGGTCGCCAAGGTTCGCGAAACCGTCGGCGGCATGGCGTCGCGTCACACCGATCGCAGCCATCAGGCAAAGGAAGAGGTCAATCGCCTGCTGGGCAAGATCGACGACATGAATCGCATGCTGGGTGAAAGCGTCCGTGAAGTATCTGTAAGCGGCGATCAGATCAGCCGCGCTGTCGATGACGCAGTGCGCTCGCTGCAATTCGAGGACATTGCTACGCAATCGTTGAGCGCCGCCGAGCGGCATGTAAACCGCCTTGCCGCAATCCATCAGGACGCGGGCGCGCTGCCGTTGGTCCGTGGCCCCGACGCGGTCTATGCGGCTACCAACCCAGACATGACTGCGCAGGATTGGCGCGAACCGCACCACAAGCCGGTTTCGCAGGAATCAATGCAAGCAGGTGCTGTCGAGTTGTTCTGAACGCGCATCTGGTTTTCTAAACCGCGGCGATAGGGCTCTGTCGTCGCGGTTCTTTTTTTGAGCGGCCACGTCGCTATTGAATGAGCCGCTGCTGCTGCTCCAGCGCCCAGCGTACATGCTCGCGCACGATTGGGTCCGCATCGTCCATGCGCGCGGCAAGTGCATTGCGCACGTCTTCCCTCGCAGGCGCATTGCCTAGCGCCACCGCAAGATTGCGCAGCCAATTGCGGTAACCGGTGCGCCGCAGCGCCATGCCTTCGGTCCGTATCAGGTATTCGGCTTCGGTCCATCGAAACAGCTCGATCAGTTTGATGTTGTCGAATCCGTGGCGCGGGGCGAAATCCACTTCCGTGGAGAGGCGAGCGTAGCGGTTCCACGGGCAGACCAGCTGGCAATCGTCACAACCAAAGATGCGGTTTCCGATCAGCGGCCGCAACAATTCGGGAATCGATCCGTGGTATTCAATGGTCAGATAGGAGATGCAGCGGCGCGCATCCAGCTGGTACGGTGCGACGAAGGCTTTCGTAGGACAGACATCGAGGCAAGCGGTGCACGACCCGCAATGACTTTGCGGCGCTTCATCGGGATTCGCGGCAAGCGGCAGATCGGTATAAATCTCGCCGAGTAGAAACCACGAACCGGCGGAACGGTTCAGCAACAGTGTGTTCTTTCCAATCCAGCCGAGTCCGGCGTTGCGCGCGAGCGCTTTTTCAAGCGCGGGCGCGCTATCCGCGAGTACGCGATAGCCGTGCGGATGAATTTCATCGGCAATGCGTGCACCGAGTTTTTTCAGCCGTGCGCGCATCAGTTTGTGGTAATCGCGTCCAAGCGCATAGCGGGCAATGTAGGCGCTTTCCGCGTCACCCAGAATTTTTTCTGCTGCTTCAGCGGGCGGTCGGCAATCCATGCGGACACTGATCACAGCGAGCGTGTTTGCGTGCAACGCCTCCGGGTGGGCGCGCTGGTCGGGTTGCCGGGCCATGTAATTCATTGCGCCGTGCATGCCGTCATCAAGCCAGCGCTGCAAATGGTCCAGATCGTCGCCAAGACGCTGGTGCGCGATACCCGCGTCGGCGAAGCCTAATTCCAGCGCCCAGCTGCGGATGCGGTGCGCCAATTCGGCGTGCGGGAAAAGGGTGGAGGAGGGGACGGGCGGCACTATACTTAATATATGAGCGATCCAGGACGCCAATTGTATGTGGCCGCGCAGGTGCGCGAGATGGACCGCCGCACGATCGAGGATGCGGGTATTCCCGGATACACCTTGATGCAGCGCGCCGCCATGGCCGCGTTCCACGCGCTGCGCGAGCGCTGGCCGCAGGCGCGGGTGATCGCGATTCTTTGCGGTTCAGGCAACAACGGTGGCGACGGTTATGAGATCGCGCGTCTGGCCCGCGCGGCGCAGTTCGAGGTGACGCTGTGGCAGTTCGGTGCGCCGGCGCGTGACGGCGATGCGCGCAGCGCCCATGACGCATGGATCAGGGATGGCGGAACTATCGTGGAATGGCCGCCCAACGGCGTGCCCCTGGATCGGTTCGACGTCATTGTCGATGCCATTTTCGGGACGGGACTTTCGCGCGCGCCACCCGCCTCCGTCTGCAATGCCATCGGCACTGTGGCGGCGGCGCGAGCGGCGGGCGCAGGTGTATTGGCGATCGATGTGCCGTCCGGTCTGGCCGCCGATACCGGTGCGGTTTTCGAGACGGCGGTGGTTGCCGATCTCACGGTCACTTTCATAGGCAATAAACTCGGTCTATATACAGGTGAAGGTCCCGATCACACCGGTGCGATCGTGTTTGCGTCGCTCGAAGCGCCGCTGCAGCGGTTCGCCGATCTGTCGCCGCATGCGCGTCTCATGGACCGCTCGGATTTGAGCAAAGCGCTACCACCGCGCCCGCGTATCGCGCCCAAGAACAGTAACGGTCACGTCCTGATCATTGGCGGCGATTTCGGCATGGCCGGCGCTGCGTTGCTCGCCGCCCGTGCTGCGTTGCGCGCCGGCGCGGGCTTGGTCGTGGTCGCTACGCGCAGAGAGCATGCAGCGGCACTCGCGTCGGCACAGCCTGAAATCACATTTCGTGGTGTGGAAAGCGCTGATGATCTGGCGCCGCTGCTGATCCGTGCCACGGTGGTTGCGATCGGCCCCGGACTCGGACAGCACGAATGGGGACGCGCGCTGTGGGCAGCGGTGCGGGAGCGCGACGCGCTGGTCGTCGATGCCGATGCGCTGAATCTTCTCGCGGAGGCACCGTTTCGCAACGAGTCGTGGATTTTGACGCCTCATCCGGGTGAGGGCGCGCGGCTGCTCGACGTAGAAATACGCGATGTGCAAAACGACCGTATTACTGCGGTTTGCGCCTTGCGCAGTCGCTATGGCGGTGTCGCGGTGCTGAAAGGCGCTGGTTCGCTGGTCGCCGGCGATATTCCATGGCTGTGCAGCTATGGCAATCCAGGCATGGGCGTCGGCGGCATGGGCGACGTTCTGACTGGCGTTATCGCCGGCCTGCGCGCCCAGGGTCTGGCAGCGGAATTGGCTGCACGTATCGGCGTGCTGGCGCATGCGCTGGCGGGTGATCGGTCCGCTGTCGGCGGTGAGCGCGGTCTGCTGCCGTCCGATCTGCTCGCCGAATTGCGCCCAATCATAAATCCATCCTTCGGCGCATCGTGATTACCCTGCCGCTCGCCGACGAAGCGGCAACCGAGCAGCTGGGTGCCCGGTTCGCCGATCTAGTGCGCACCGTGCCGGCCGGCATGGTCTATCTACGAGGTGATCTCGGCGCCGGCAAGACTACTTTGGTGCGGGGCCTGCTACGAAGTCTTGGTGCGCGCGGGACCGTCCGCAGTCCCACTTATACGCTGGTCGAGCCCTACGAAATTGGAGGCATAACGTTTTGCCATGCCGACCTGTACCGTCTGCGTGAACCTGCGGAGTTATACGCGCTGGGACTCGAAGAGTATCCGCCGTCGCAAACCTGGTGGTGGGTCGAATGGCCCGAGCGCGGAGCGGGCGTGCTGCCAGTGGCGGATATCGATATTGAATTGCAAACGGCGCCCAGCGGTCGTCTGGCGCTGATCGATGGTCGGCGCGATATGGCGTGGTTGCAGCAGAATTTACGTCGAAACAAGGGCAATCGCGAGCCATTGTGACCCTGTTCGCAATTGCGAATGGAGTTTCCGCAACCGGGACCGATATATTTAGCGCTCGCCGAGGATTACCATTGGCATATTCGCCGAGTTATTCCCGCCGGTTTGTGCCGGATGATTTGCGATGAAGAAATGAAGAAACGCCGCCGCAATCATTTTGACGTCACCGATAGGGTGCGGATATCGCACGTTGTCGACGTGCGGCAGGCGTGTGCCTCTCTGTTAGAGCGAATCTATCCGAATGTGGATTTGCGTCCGGTAGACATGGCTTTCGATATGTTCGCGCGACTTTATTCCGGTACGCTGCCCGGGTATGTCGGTTGCGATACCTGGTACCACGACGCGCAGCACAGTCTCGATTGCACGCTCGCCACGACGCGTTTGCTGCATGGTTACGAATCCAGCGTTGTCGAGTCCGAGCGGCTCGGCGCCCGGCGCGGTATTCTCGGCGTCATCATCGCCCTGTTTCACGATGCCGGTTATATCCGTCGTACCGACGACAAAGCGCGCAACGGCGCCGAATACACGCTTACTCACGTGCACCGTAGCGGCGAATTTCTTGCTTCGTTCCTGCCGATGGTCGGTTTCTCCGCCGAGACCGGCCTGACGCGCCAGCTGGTGCACTTCACCGGTTTTGAGGTGGCGCTGGACCGGATTCAGGTCAGCGATCCCAAGGACAGAATTCTCGGCTTTATGATTGGAACGGCGGATATCCTGGCGCAGACGTCGGATCGCTGCTATCTCGAAAAATGCCGCGACTATCTATATCGCGAATTCGAAATCTGCGGTCTGGCGGGCGCACTGAGAAATGGCCGGCCAAAGCCCTTATATACGAGTCCCGAAGCACTTCTGCATGGAACGCCGGAGTTCACCCGTAAGCTATGGGCGGAGCGGATGGACGGCTATTTCCAGGGTGTATACCGCTATATGGATGCGTACTTCGGCGGCGGCAATCCATACATGGAACAGATCGCGGAGCACATTAACCATATCGCGAAGGCCGGCCGTGGCCGCCGCGCCCGCCAGCTCAACCGGCGCCCGCGTGTCATTGATGCAGCGGAGATCCGCGAGCAACTCGGACTCAAGGGCCGCGATACGCAACACGAATCGAGGATTTCGACACGGGTCGCGGCCTGATTGCGCATTTCCCGGGCCGGCTTTGGCATAATCTCACCGTACTGGCCGTGTATTGCGCCGCGTTGCGGCGCGCAGCCATTGAAATCACCCGCTTCGCCCTTATATCGGCGAAGAGTGGGATGGGAGTTTTGAGCTATGCCGTTTTATGAATACCTTTGCGAAAAATGCGGCCGGGAGTCCGAGCTGTTGCAGCGGATGTCCGAACCGCCCGCAACGGAATGTCCCCATTGCCATGCATCCGGCCTCGTCAAGCAAGTTTCGGCGGCCGGATTCAGGCTGAAAGGCGGCGGCTGGTACGAAACCGACTTCAAATCCGATAGCAAGCGCAATCTGGCTGCCGAATCCGACGGCACCAAAAGTGAACCCAAGCCAGACGCCGAAACGGCGAAATCTCATTCGTGTGCAGCGGGAGCCTGCGGTTGCGCGCCGAAGACAAGCACACCGAGTCCAGCCGCGAGTTGATTCGCAAGTGGATTTTCGCCGGGCTCCTAGTATGGATTCCGCTCGGCGTAACACTGCTGGTTGTTCGCTTTCTGTTCAATTTGCTGGATTCCAGCCTGCTGCTGATTCCAGAAGCCCTGCGGCCCGCGATACCCGGGCTCGGGGTACTTCTGAGCATTGGTTTAGTGGTGGGCACGGGTGCTCTGGCCGCCAATTATCTTGGCAACCGGTTCCTGGGTTGGTTGGAAGCGCTGTTGTTGCGCGTGCCGTTGGTGCGTTCGTTGTACGGCGGGATGAAGAAGCTCACGGAAAACCTGTTTTCCGAGAACAGCAGTGCATTCCGCAAGGTCGTTCTGATCGAGTGGCCGCGTAAAGGTTCTTGGACCGTCGGCTTCCAGACCGGCTTTCCAATCAATGAAGTTCAGCGCCGAACCGGGCAGGATTTGGTGACGGTGTTCGTGCCGACCACGCCTAATCCTACCGCCGGCTTCATCATGCTGGTGCCGAGGGGCGACGTGATCGCACTCGACATGACCGTCGAAGAAGGTATGCGCTACATCATCTCGCTAGGCATGGTGGGGCCGGGACAAGCGCCTCCACCACCGTCCGCTGCTGCCCCGGGATTTCCATCTCCCCAAGCCTAAGGGATCCCTCATCCGCGCGGCTGTTCGTTCCGATGGTTCGCGCGCGGATAACACCCGGAGCGCGCGGCGGCTTACAATCCGCGCTTCCAATTTCTGTCCTCATTGCGAAGATCAATGCGAACCCACTATTGTGGTCAGGTTACGGAAGCCCTGACTGGACAAACCGTCCGTGTCAGCGGCTGGGTGCACCGGCGCCGCGATCATGGCGGCGTCATCTTCATCGACCTGCGTGATCGCGAAGGTCTGCTGCAGGTGGTTTGCGACCCGGACGCGCGTGAAGTATTCGCGCAGGCGGAGCGGGTGCGCAGCGAATATGTGGTGTCGATCAGCGGTCGCGTTCGTGCGCGACCGGCAGGCACCGAAAACCTGAACCTGACCACCGGCCGCATCGAATTGCTGGCGCAGGAACTGGAAGTGTTGAACCGCGCCGAAACGCCACCGTTCCAGCTCGATGACGACAGCGTCGGCGAGGAAACGCGCCTCAAGTTCCGCTACATCGATCTGCGTCGCCCGCAAATGCAGAAAAATCTGCGCCTGCGGCATGATGTGATCCGCCGTATCCGCAACCATATGGACGCGACCGGCTTTATCGAAGTCGAAACGCCGATTCTGACGCGTGCGACACCGGAAGGTGCCCGCGACTATCTGGTCCCTAGCCGCACACATCGCGGTCATTTCTTCGCTTTGCCGCAGTCGCCGCAGCTATTCAAGCAATTGCTGATGGTCGGTGGGTTCGATCGTTACTACCAGATTGCGCGCTGCTTCCGCGATGAGGACCTGCGCGCCGACCGCCAACCGGAATTCACGCAGCTCGACGTCGAAACCTCATTCCTAGATCTCGAAGGCGTGACCGGCCTTATCGAGCCGATGGTACGTCAGCTGTTTCTCGATGTGCTCAAAGTCGATCTCGGCGACAAGCTGCCGCGCATGCCTTATGCGGAAGCGATGGAGCGCTATGGTTCGGACAAGCCGGATTTGCGCAATACGCTGGAGCTGGTCGAAATCAAGGACCTCGTGGCCGATGTCGATTTTAAGGTTTTTTCCGGTCCCGCGAACGATCCCAAGAGCCGCGTCACCGCGATGCGCATTCCGGGTGGACGCGAGAAGTTGTCGCGTGGCCAAATCGATGCCTGCACTGAATTCGTCAAGCAATATGGTGCGAAAGGCCTTGCCTACATTGTCGTCAACCAGCGCAGCAAGGGCCGCGACGGTCTGCAATCGCCGATCGTCAAAAACCTGCACGATCGTTCGCTCACCGGCATTCTCGATCGCACCGGTGCGCAGGACGGCGACCTGATTTTCTTCGGTGCCGACAAGTACAAGATTGTCTGCGACGCGCTCGGCGCACTGCGCATCAAACTCGGCCATGACCTCGGCTTCACCGCGTCCGGCTGGCGCGCGCTGTGGGTTATCGACTGGCCCATGTTCGAGTGGGACGAGGACGGCAAGCGCTGGGCGGCACTGCACCATCCGTTCACGGCCCCGGTAAATCCGGACCCGGTGGCCCTTGAAACCGATCCGGGCAACGCATTGTCACAGGGCTATGACTTGGTCCTCAACGGCATCGAAATCGGCGGCGGTTCGATTCGCATCCACCGGTCGGAGCTGCAAAGCGCGGTGTTCCGTTTGCTCGGGATCGCCGCAGAGGAGGCTCAGGAGAAGTTCGGCTTCCTGCTCGAAGCACTCAGCTATGGCGCACCGCCGCATGGTGGCATCGCACTCGGTCTGGACCGTCTGACCATGTTAATGGCCGGCGCGCAATCGATCCGCGAAGTCATCGCTTTTCCGAAGACGCAAACAGCGCATGATCCGCTCACCGACGCACCCGGCACAGTGGATATACGCCAGCTGCGCGAACTGGGTATCAGGCTTGCCACACCCGCCGCGGCGGGATGAACGATCAGCAACGGGGTTCAACGATGATGGATTTTCTCCGCCGGTTGGCGGGAGAGGCGCGTTGCGGGTTCGCCGCGATTGCGTGTCTGCTGCTTTGCAGTTGCGGATCGAACCTTGCCGGCGACGGTGTCATGCCGTCCTATCTGCTCATATCGACTTCAACTGACTTGACGCAGACTCAGGGCGCGACCATTTATCCCTGCCAGATTGAACAGCTGCGTGCACGACTGATATTCACGAACGGGACAGTGGCGGACTATACGACGCGGGTGCAATGGAGCAGTTCGTCGTCCGGCATTGCGGCGGTTAGCAACAACGATATTCAAATCACCGGCGGAGGCGGAATCGCATTTGCTCCAGGCATCATGATTCCCGGCGCCAGCGGTGTCGCCGATGTCGTCGCCAACTATCAGGGGCTGACGGCCAGTTTCCACGTCATCGTCGGAGCGCCGCCGCAGAATCTGCGTTTCTACGCCGCGTTCGACAGCAGCTACTTGCCGCTGGACGATCCGCGCCTGCAAAACTACGACAACACCAATGCGACACTGTGGCTGGCATCCGCCACCAACGAGCCTCTGCGGGTTTTTGCGGACCTCGACGGCGTGCCCAAGGATCTGACGGGCAGTGTGTCCAAGTGGGCTTTCGACAACGGTGGCGATCCCGGCGTTGTCACACTGAATACAGTCAGCGCGCCTGGTGTCGTTTACGCGGTTGGCCCGGGTGCCGTGCAAACCCTGCGGGCCTCATTCCTCAGCTGCGACTCAACAGTGGCTTTGAAGGTTAACGTTGCCAACCCGGTCGGGTTGAGCATCGAGCCGGAGTTCGATTCCAGCATCCCATACAACAATTACAACCCCGCCTATACCGGTCCTGACTTGTTTGTCGGTAATTCAGAGTTGTTCCGCGTTCGCGCCGATATCGGTCAGCAGAGTTTGCGGCCCGATGTGAGCCGATTCGTATCGATTACGAATTCCAACCCGGCGGCAATCGTGTTCAATGGGGCATCCGGAGTACTCAATCTGGGTACGGCAACGGCCAGCGGAACCACGACTTTGACCGCGCTCGGCCCTGCCTTTCCCGGCTATAACGAAATCAATCCTTTGACGTCAGCCCCTTACACGGTTAGTGCGATCGGCGCGACGCTTCAATCGATCACCGTTTCCTCGCCCATACAAGCGATACCTGCCGGCTCCAATATTCCGGTTCAGTTCTCTGCGCTCGGTGCGTTCATTCGCGATGGCGCCAGCAACACGGAATATCAATATGTCACGCGGCAGACTGCTTGGAGCGTAACTGCTCCATCCCTGCTAACAATCAGCAATTCCCTCGGTACCGCCGGACAAGCTCTTTCCTCCGGTCCAAATGGGGTGGCGACAATTAATGCTCACGCGGCTGCTGCCGTCGTGCAGCCGGATGCGAGCGCAATTCTGACCTTGCAATAACTAAGAACCGGTTCAAAAACTCTCGCGAGCGAAGGCAGTTTGAGTTCCGCCCGAGCCAGAAACCGGAGTTTACGAGTGGTAAATGAGGATTTCGAGTACCGCAGAAACGCAAATTGTCGAGCGCAGTGAGTTTTTGGACGGATTCTAAGGCGGCGTGCGATGGCGCAAGCGCTGGGGGCACATGAACGTTATAATTACAAGCCTTGGTGGTGACACTCATTCCAGAGGGGGTGCGCAATGGCCGCCGCTCTGAAAATAGATCAATTCAATCTGCTGGATGACGAGCAGTGCGACATGCGGATTCGTGCGGCGAAAAAGCTGCTCGGCCCCAGGCTTGCGATTCTCGGACATCACTATCAGCGGGACGAAGTATTCCGTCACGCAGACTTCTCGGGCGATTCACTGAAGCTCTCGCAACTGGCCGCCACAACCGACGCCGAATACATCGTGTTCTGCGGTGTGCACTTCATGGCGGAAGTGGCTGATATTGTTACCAAAGGTACACGCTCGGTTATTCTCCCGGATCTTGCCGCGGGTTGTTCGATGGCCGATATGGCCAATCTGGCCAATGTCCGCAAGTGCTGGGACGAGCTGTCGGAAATGCTCGATCCGGACGCAGAGGTGACGCCCGTCACCTACATCAATTCCGCTGCTGACTTGAAAGCGTTCTGCGGCGATCACGGCGGCATCGTTTGCACTTCATCGAACGCGCGTGCCGTGCTGGAGTGGTCGTTCAGGCAGCGCGGCAAGGTGCTGTTCTTCCCGGATCAGCATTTGGGACGCAATACCGGTTACCGGATGGGAATCCCACTGGAACAGATGGTGGTTTGGGATTTCACCAAGCCGCGCGGAGGCCTGACGCCGGAACAGATTCGCGACGCCAAGATCATCCTGTGGCGCGGATTCTGTTCCGTGCACCAGATGTTTCACCCAAACCATATCGTGAAATTCCGCGCGGACGTGCCGGCCGGCAAGGTCATCAGCCATCCGGAGAACGCATTCGAGGTCTGTGAGGCATCGGATTACGTCGGTTCCACTGAGTACATCCTGAAGACCGTGCGTGCCAGTGCACCCGGAACGCACTGGCTGGTTGGTACTGAATTAAATCTGGTCAACCGCCTGCGCGAAGAAATGAAACCGAAAGGGGTCGTCGTGCAGTTCATGTCACCCATGGTGTGCATGTGCTCGACGATGTTTCGCACCGATCCGCAGCATCTAGCCTGGATACTCGACAATCTCGTTGCTGGGAAGGTCGTCAATCAGATTCGTGTGCCGGAAACCATCGCGAAATCAGCGCACAAAGCGTTGAACCTAATGTTGAACGTAGTTGCTTGACGAGAAATGCCAGGACTCGAGAGCTCACGCGAGGAAAAGCGTTTAGCTCAATGATTTGATTGATTATTGACGTCTTACTTCTGAAGGCCCATGTGGACTGAATCCAAAACCATCAAACAGTTCGATCCCGAACTGGCCGCCGCCATCGAAGCCGAGCGCGCTCGTCAGGAAGCGCATATCGAGTTGATCGCTTCCGAGAACTACGCCAGCCCGGCGGTGATGGAAGCGCAGGGTTCGGTGCTGACCAACAAGTATGCCGAAGGCTATCCCGGCAAGCGTTATTACGGCGGTTGTGAACACGTCGATGTCGCAGAAACGCTGGCGATCGAGCGCGTGAAAAAACTGTTCGACGCGGATTTCGCGAACGTGCAGCCGCACTCTGGTGCGCAGGCCAACGCGGCGATTTTCGCGGCGCTGGTGCAGCCGGGCGACACCATCATGGGCATGAACCTCGCCCATGGCGGCCATCTGACGCATGGCCATCCCGCCAACTTCTCTGGCAAGAACTACAAAGTCGTGGCCTATGGTCTCGACATGCAGACAGGCCTGATCAACTACGAGGAAATGGAGCGCGTTGCGCTGGAGCAGAAGCCGAAGCTGTTGATCGGCGGATTTTCTGCTTACTCGCGCGTGAAGGACTGGGCACGCATGCGTGCGATCGCGGACAAGATTGGTGCGTATTTCTGGGTCGACATGGCGCATGTCGCCGGTCTGGTCGCTGCCGGCATCTATCCGAGCCCGCTGCCGCACGCGCACGTCGTCACCAGTACCACGCACAAGACCCTGCGCGGACCGCGCGGCGGCATCATCGTCGCCAAGGGTCAAAGCGAGGATCTCTACAAGAAGCTCAATTCAGCGGTGTTTCCCGGAATTCAGGGCGGGCCACTGATGCACGTCATTGCTGCGAAAGCCGTGGCATTCAAGGAGGCGCTGGCGCCGGATTTCAGGGTTTACCAGCAGCAAGTGGTCGCTAACGCGCGCGCGATGGCGAAAGTGTTTCTGGATCGCGGCTACAAGGTCGTCTCCGGCGGCACTGACAACCACTTGTTCCTGCTCGACTTGGTCGACAAGAACGTGACCGGCAAAGATGCGGAAGCGGCGCTCGGTCAGGCGCATATCACCGTCAATAAGAATTCCGTCCCGAACGATCCGCGCTCGCCGATGGTCACCTCGGGCCTGCGCATCGGCAGCCCGGCCAGCACAACGCGCGGCTTCAAAGAGCGCGACATGGCCGACGTTGCCGGCTGGATCGCGAACATCGTGGATGCGCTGAGCGCCGGCAAGGAAGTCGACGCGACGATCACACGTGTGCGCGGTGAAGTCGAAAAACTGTGTTCCCGGCATCCGGTTTATCGCGGAACGAAGGCGTGATGAAGCCGGGACTCGGGACTCGGGACTCGGGACCCGGGAAAAGCCGGACGCTTTGCTTTTTTTTCGAGTCCCGAGTCCCGAGTCCCGAGTCCCGGCCGTAATCAATGCAGTGCCCCTTCTGCAAAGCGCCCGACACTCGCGTCATCGATTCGCGGCTGTACGAAGAAGGCACGCAGGTGCGCCGCCGCCGCGAGTGCGAGCGTTGCGGCCAGCGCTACACGACGTTCGAGAAAGCGCAGCTGACGATGCCGTTCATTCTCAAGCGCAGCGGTACTCCGGAACCGTTCGACGAGGCCAAGCTGCGGCGTGGCATTGGTAGCGCCGTCTATAAGCGGCCGGTGCCACAGGAAGCGGTCGATCATGCGGTGGAGACCATCATGCGCAAGCTGCGCGCGAGCGGCGAACGCGAAGTGCCGTCGCGACAGGTCGGCGAATGGGTGATGGAAGAGTTGCGCGATCTCGATCACGTCGCTTACGTGCGCTTCGCTTCCATCTATCGCAGCTTTGAGGACATCAACGCGTTCCGCCTGGAGATCGAGCGGCTGGAAGCCTTGCCGAGCGCCGAAGAGCGTCGCAGCCAATTGCCACTGATCGATTTTGACGCGGTAACGGCGAAGAAGTGAGCTGCAGAAATTGCCTACAACCATGACTCCCGCCGCCGCGATGGCACGCGCGCTGCAGCTCGCGGAGCGCGGCAAGGCGAGCACGCACCCGAATCCACGCGTTGGCTGTGTCATCGTGCGCGATGGAGTCGTCATTGGCGAAGGCTGGCATGTCAGCGCCGGCGGGCCGCATGCGGAAGTGCATGCGCTGCAGGCAGCCGGTGAACGGGCTCGTGGTGCCGACGTGTATGTATCGCTCGAACCCTGTGCGCATTACGGTCGCACGCCGCCCTGTGTCGATGCATTGATCGCAGCAGGCGCTGCTCGCGTGTCGGCAGCGATGGTCGATCCTAATCCGAAGGTTTCGGGACGCAGCATCCAGAAATTGCGCGATGCGGGCATCGCGGCCGAGGTGGGTCTCGGCGAAGCTGAGGCGCGGGTTTTGAACCGCGGATTTGTATCGCGCTTCACCCGCGGCCGCCCGTGGGTCACGCTCAAGCTGGCGGCGAGTGTCGACGGTCGCACCGCGATGGCGAACGGCGAGAGCCGCTGGATCACGGGTGCAGAAGCGCGTGCGGACGTACACCGCTTGCGCGCGGAAGCCGGCGCGGTGCTGGTCGGTGCGGATACCGTACTCGCGGATGATCCGGCGCTGACCGTGCGCGATTGGACGCCGCCGGACGGTACGCCGCTACGGCAGCCGGACCGCATCGTCGTCGATGGCCGCGCGCGGGTGTCCGCGGCAGCGAAGGTCTGGAATGACAATGGTGCGCGGCGAATCCGGCTTGGCAACGTCACAGCGCCCGGTGCTGAGATTTCCGGCGTCGATCGGATCGCGGTCGATACCGATATCGCCGGGAGGCTATTGTTGCCCGAAGCCTTGCAGGCGCTTGCCGCGCGCGAGATCAATGAAGTTCTGGTCGAGGCGGGAGCCCGTCTCGGCGGCGCATTTCTGCAATCGGGCTTGGTTGACGAACTGCTGCTGTATGTCGCGCCGATGCTGCTCGGCGACGCGGCGCGCCCGCTGGCGGTGCTGCCGGGGTTGGAGCGGTTGGCTGACGCGATCCGCTTTGAATTCGAGGAAGTGGTTCGGGTCGGCGCCGATCTGCGTATCCGCTTGCGGCCTCATCTATTGAGCTGACGGGAGTTTTTGATGTTCACCGGCATCATCGAATCGCTTGGCCGCATCGCGGCCATCGAAGCCGTTGGCGGCGATAGCCGCATGACTTTCGTCGCCGATAGCGGTTATCTCGATCGCATTGCGCTCGGCGACAGTGTCGCTGTAAAAGGGGTCTGCCTAACCGCCCAACAGATTGTATCGAAAGGCTTTATCGCCGACCTTTCGAAGGAAACACTGGATGCGACGACGGCCGCCACCTGGCGCGCCGGCGACACCGTCAACCTGGAATGCGCGCTGACCCCGAGCAAACCACTCGGCGGCCATATGGTGTCCGGCCACGTCGATGGCGTCGGCCGGCTACTGGATCGGCATGAGGATGCGCGCTCATGGCGCCTGCGCTTCGAGGCCCCGTCCGTGCTGTCGAAATACATCGCCCGCAAGGGCTCGATTACGATCGACGGTGTCAGTCTGACGGTCAACGATGTGGACGGCGACCACTTCGGCGTTAACATCATCCCTGCGACCGCCGAGCACACCACGCTCGGCGGCCTGCAACCCGGCGCACAGGTCAATCTAGAGGTGGACCTGATCGCCCGTTATCTTGAGCGTCTGATCGGGGAGCGCCAGCTGGCGCCGCGGAGTGATACATGAGCAGAGTGACCAATATCGACAAGTCCCGCCCGCCAGCGCTGGATTCGATCGACGACGTCATTGCCGACCTGCGCGTCGGCAAGATGGTCGTCATCATGGACGACGAGGATCGCGAAAACGAAGGCGATCTGATCATGGCCGCCGAGCGCTGCCGGCCCGAAGACATCAACTTCATGGCGCGCTACGGTCGCGGGCTGATCTGTTTGACGCTGACGGCTGACCGCTGCAAGCAGCTACGCCTGCCGCAGATGGTGCCGGTTGGCGACGATCGCCATCGCACCGCATTCACGGTGTCGATCGAGGCTGCGGAGGGTGTCACTACCGGCATCTCCGCGCATGATCGTGCGCATACCGTGCGCGCCGCCGTGAAGAAGGACGCGAAGCCGGAGGACCTGGTGCAGCCGGGACATATCTTTCCGCTAATGTCACAGCCCGGCGGCGTGCTGACACGCGCTGGCCATACCGAAGCAGGCTGCGATCTCGCGCGTCTTGCGGGATATGAACCCGCCGCTGTCATCGTCGAAATTCTCAACGAGGACGGCACCATGGCGCGCCGGCCGGACCTGGAGAGTTTCGCGCGCGAGCACGGATTGCGCATCGGCACCATCGCCGACCTGATCCGCTATCGGCTGACTAAGGAACACTCGATCGAACGCGTCGCGGAAACTAACGTGCACACCGAGTTCGGCGATTTCCATCTCGTCGCCTACCAGGACGCGGTGGACAACACGGTGCATCTGGCGATGGTGAAGGGCACCATCACGCCGGAAAAGCCGACCCTAGTGCGCGTGCACATGCGCAACACCCTGGCGGACACGCTGTTCATCGAGCATCCGAATTTTTCGTGGCCGGTGCGCAGCGCACTCAAGCGCATCGCCGAGGAAGACAGCGGCATTCTGCTGTTGCTGCGCAAGCCAGAGAATCCGCAGGCCATCGTGCGCCAGATTGTCGGACTCAATATCGCGGGCGACGAGGATGCCGGCGGCAGCGTGCACGATCAGCGCGCCGTACTGCGTACCTATGGCATCGGCGCGCAGATCCTCACCGATCTTGGTGTACGCAAAATGCGTGTGCTGTCATTGCCCAAGCGCATGCAGGGCATTTCAGGGTTCGATCTCGAAATCGTCGAATACGTGCGCGTCATGGAAAAAGCCACAGAAGGCATAGAGAAGAACTGATCGTGAAGACTGGCTACGTGGCTGCCAAGCCACCTGTGGGAGACTGGTCCGGCCTCGCCGTCGTGCTGCTGGCAACGCGCTGGAATACCGAGATTGTCGATGCGCTGATCGCCGGCGCCCGCCGCACGCTCACGGCGTGGGGGTTGCGCGACAACCAGATTCGCGAATTGCGGGCGCCCGGCGCCTACGAACTGCCGCTGGCCGCGAGCCGGCTATTCGAGCGCGGTATCTGCGACGGCATCGTGACCCTCGGCGCGGTGATTCGCGGCGATACACCGCACTTCGATTTCGTGGCCGGCGAATGCTCGCGCGGCCTCATGGATGTGCAACTGCGTTACGGCAAGCCGATCGGTTTCGGTGTACTGACCGTCAATGATGCCGCGCAAGCAATAGCGCGTGCCGGCGACGGCGACGACAACAAGGGCTGCGAAGCCGCGGCGGCGATGCTGGAAATGCTGACGCTGCTGCGGGGAATTTCATGACAGGCGGGACACCGCATCACTATAGCCGCCGCGGTCTGTCGCGACGGCTGACGGTGCAAGCGCTGTATCAGTGGCTGGTCAACGAAACCGCGCCCGATACGCTGCTGACCCAATTCAACGAACAACCCGAAGGTCTGGGTCGTGCGGATAGCGATTACTTCGCGGAACTCCTGCGCGGAACGGTGGATTGCGCTGCGCAGCTGACGCTACAGATCGCTCCGCATCTGGATCGTCCCGTCGCGCAACTCGATCCGGTGGAGCACGCGATCCTGCTGCTCGGCGCTTACGAGCTGCGCGACCATCCCGAAGTGCCCTGGAAAGTCATCGTCAACGAAGCGGTCACGCTCGCGAAAACGTTCGGCGCGGAAGAAGGCTACAAGTTCGTCAACGGCGTACTCGACAAGCTGGCGCGCGAAGTGCGGCCGGTGGAAGTCGGGTCGGGGACGTAGTTTCAGAACGAAATTTTGTAGCATCGTTTGGTTCTCTATTCTTTTTGCCGCCGTTCATCCACGACGTTTAGAAGCGATCCACCGCCACTCCAAAGGCGGCAGCCCGGAACATCGCTTGTTTGAGCATGGGGATTTCCCAGCCATTGGCGAGCACGTCGAACACTTTGTGTTCTTCGCTATCGAAATCCAGGACAAGCCGCGGCTGGTATGCGAATGGCGGTAGCGCCAACACCCGGTGCTTCCTATCGAAAATTCATTATCCGGAAACTGTCGTTCGTCGACGCCCTTTGGGATAGCGACTCAGCGATCAGAAAGTTTGACGACAGGCCCCTAGATTCCGACCTCGTTGGAATTTTTCGAAACTGTGACTTTCGTCACAGAAGCGAGCAGCGAATGCGTATACCGTTTCCCCAGTGGTTGGTTAAAGCAAACGCTATCGAGCAGGGCGCCGTTGCCCGTCAATCCGACTTCGCACCAATTAGAGGGATGTCACATGAATATCAATAGTTGGTCAAAACCCACTGCAATCGCTGCGGTGCTCGCGACTGGTTTTGCCGCGCTGCCGGGTGGAGTGCTGGCCGCAACAGCGCCGCAAGTGGGGTCGTTGTTCGAAATCGCGACGGGAACCGATGGCGGACCGCCGGTAATCGCACGAGGCGCAGGTGGCTCCTATGTGGCGGCTTGGGATGCCTCCGCGGAGACTGGCGGGCACAGCAACGCGCAGACCTTCAATGCCGACGGCACACCGGCGTCGTCGCCGTTCCAGATCGCGTCGTCGCCGTTCCAGAGCGGCTTTGCACCTCTGGCAATGGACAAGAATGGGAATTTTGTCGACGTGTGGTTCGAGTACAACTCGGGAAATTCAACGAAACAGCCGTACGCCGGCAAGGTGTATGCGCAGCGCTATGCGTCCAATGGAGCGCCGCAGGGCGCACCCATTGTGGTCGCCTCGTCTGACGGGTATGCGCTGCGCGGCACGATCCAGGTAGCGATGGACGATGACGGCGACTTCGCCGTCGCCTGGACCGAGCGGAAAGACCAGACGGTGCTGTCATTGGCATATTTGGTCATCGAAGCGCAGGGCAGCAAGACCTACGCGACGGTCTACAAGGCAAACGGCCAGGTGAGTAAAGCCAAGACCGCGGTCAACACGGTGGCCACAAAATATTGCCGCACGATTGCGTTGGCGCCCCCCGCCTGCTTCAACTTCGATGTGCTTAAAGGACTGGCGATGAATGGCAAGGGCGACCTGGTGATGGTCTTCGATGTTGAGCGAGCTGCGTCGCAGCAGGCGACCACCAGCGTTCGTACTTTCGATCTTCAGCTGAAGCCGTTGAGCAACTCGCTAACGCTTGCCGGTGTGGCTAGCTTCGATGTCGTCGGCATTGATGCGGCCAGCAATTTCAGCATTGCCTGGAACGATTCCTCTTCCACCTACGTATCCCGCTACTCCGTGAGCGGCTCGTCGCTCGGCACCACCGCTCCGATAGGCACATCGGTCAATCCGACACTGTCGGTGACGCCCGCAGGCGCCTTCGCTGTGACCTGGAACGTTGCGGGATCGAGTGGCTCCAGCTTCGAAAAGCACGCGCAGTATTTCAATAAGGATGGGCCGGTCAACAGCGCACCGTTTCTCATCGATGACGGCATTGCGCAGCAGAATCAGTCGAACACTGCGGCTGGCATTGATGCAAACGGAAATCTGGTCACGATTTGGACGTCGATACTGCCGGGCGGCGCTAACGGGATTGTTGGCCGTTCCGTTACTGCACCGCCACTCAATTGATCATCTGATCATCGCGGGCGGGAGAAGAACAACCGTAACCCGGATGCAGTGAAGTGCATCCGGGGCAAACGCGACGACTATCTGTACATTAGCAAAGATAGATCGGTCTTCAAGAGATTCAGATTCTCCGCATTGCGCTACGCTGCCCGCAGGCTATTTTCGCTGATATAGGCAAACGCATTGATTCGGTCGCCAAAGCGATGCCGGGATTCTGGCTGGCGCCAATGAGTGTCACTTGGCTCGATCGACGGGAGCCCGCTTGTCCTGTTTCGCGTCCTTCGCCGCAACGCCAGGTTTCATACTGCCGTCAGGCAGTGGGACTGCGATCGGGGCGACCTGCACTTTGGCGAGGCCGCTGTCTTGCGTGATGCCGATCTTCTGCGCCGTGGAAGGCGACAGATCCACAATCCGGCCCTTCACGTAGGGTCCGCGGTCCTGGATGGTCACGACCGCACTCTGGCCGGTGTCGATGTTGGTCACTTTGGCCGTAGTGCCAAGTGGCAGCGTCTTGCTCGCAGCGTTGTCGCTGTGCGGGTCCATTCGAGTGCCGTCTGCCATTTGTCTGCCTGCAAACTTCTTGGCATAGAACGATGCCTTGCCGACGCGCTTGCGGCCCGACAAGTCGGGCTGCGACCGCGCTGGCGTTATGGCTTGCTGTGATGGCTTCGCCTCCTGCAATGCGGGGCTTGCCGTTTCCGGAGCAGGATCAGCAGCCCCGTTCGCACCGGTAACGGCGGCGCTGACCAGCGCAATCGCTGCAAGGCGGTTCAAAGTGGAAATCCCGGACATTCTGCCGACCCTCCTTGAGGGTGAACTCGCAAGGGCGGGAGAGTCCCGCCCGTCGCGAAGCGAAAAGTACATTGCCTGCGGGTGCTGAACGAAATGGCGGGATGCGCTGCGCTCCTCCTGGCCTATGAGCTCTCTGAAGATGCCAGAGTTCCTGCGGCGGCGATCACATCGTCCAAAACGCGATACCATCAATACTATTAAGGCGAAAGCCAGCAGTGTGGTCGAGTTGATCACGCCGGCCATATTTTCGACAGCAAGTCGTTCGATCGCATGATCTGGATCAATACCCCTCGATGCTGAATGCGTGATGCTGTGAGTGAGCGGCGTTTGATGCCGGTCAATTCGATTCTCGGCGCAAGGAGGGACCCGATGCAAAGTATCCGATGGATCAAAGCGGCTCTGCTTCTGACCTTTGGTTTGGCTTCGCTGCTGCTCTCCAGCCAGGCGGGCGCCGTTCCGATCTTTGCCCGCCAGACCGGCGAAGCCTGCGAGTCCTGCCATGTCAGCTTTCCCGAGCTGACGCCCTTCGGCCGCATGTTCAAGCTCAACGGCTTCACACTCGGTAATCGCACGACGATACCTCTCGCGGCGATGGGCCAGATCGGCTTCTCCTGGATCGACAAGAATCACGACGACCAAAATAATCTGGTCGTACCCAAAACCGGCAAGCCGGAATTCTCCGGTGCCAGTGTGTTCTTGGGCGGCAAGGTCACGGACAACGTCGGCGGGCTGGCACAGTGGTCTTACGACAATCTGAGCGTAAATCCCGACGGGGTTAGTACGACCGGGCACAGCTCAATCGACAATACAGACCTGCGCATCGTAGGCCGAAGCGTGGGTACCGATTCCAAGCAGACGGACTGGATCTACGGCGTGACTGTGCACAACAACCCGACGGTGCAAGACGTGTGGAACACCACGCCGGCCTGGGGGTTTCCGTTCACCGCACCGCCCAACGTGCCGACGCCTGCTGCGGGTAGCCTGATCGATGGCGGACTGGCACAGCAGGCGGTTGGTTTTGGCGGCTACGTGTTCTGGCACAAGACGCTATATACGGAGCTTAGCTTCTACCGTACCGCAGACGGAATGTTCAGCTTCCTACGTTCCGGACAGGACCCGACTGCGTTGGATGGCTATAACCCCTATTGGCGCGTGGCGTACAACCGCGAATGGGGCGCGAATTCGCTGATGATTGGGACTTTCGGAACGGTGTTACGGATATATCCCGACACCACCATGCGCAATACACCGACCGATCAGTTCACCGACTATGCGTTCGATGCCCAATACCAGTACATCACCAATCCGCACACCTTCACCGCCCAGGCCACATTGATCCGCGAAAAACAGGATTACCGCGCCAGCTTTCCAGCGACGCAGAGTGGCAGCCCGGTCGGCGCAGGGCCGACGCCGATGAACTCGGTGGATCACCTGCAGACCCTCAAACTCAAAGGCACTTACTACTACCGGCGTATCTATGGTGCAACGCTCGCCTATTTCTCGACGGTCGGGGACGCGGACGCCGGGCTCTATGGTCCGGGGTCGGTGGGAGGTAGCAACAACTCCAGTCCCAACAGTGGTGGCTACATTGTCGAACTGAACTATGTTCCGATTCAGTACGTGCGCCTCATGCTGCAATACACCGGCTATGAAAAATTCAACGGTGCTCGCGGTAACTATGACGGTGGTGGACGCGACTCCGGCAACAACAACACCTTATTCCTGAACATCTGGGCAGCGTATTGAAACCCTCCAGTCAGTCGCCAGAGCATGCGAAGAGGAAGACAAGTATGTACAAGAATCCGATTGAGGGTACCGTAAAGTCCGCACGTCCTTCGCTACTTGGAGTGACGCTGCTGGTTTCGGCGAGCATGATTTCTTTCCTGCCGCAGGCATGCGCCGCCGATGCTTCAGCGAGCACTGCCGCGGATGCCGACGCCGCCGCGAAGATCGCGGGGCAGGTGTGCTCCAACTGCCACGGTCCCGGTGGCAGCAGCGTCTCGCCGATGTTTCCTCGACTGGCCGGACAGCAGGAGCAATATCTCGCGGCGCAGCTGCACGCCTTTAAAACCAAGACGCGCGCCGATCCTGAAGCGCATAACTACATGTGGGGCATGGCCACACTGCTGAGCGACTCCATGATCGATACTCTCGCGCATTACTACGCGAGCCAGCCCCCAGCGCCAGGCGTTGCGGACGATACGAAGCAAGTCACCGAGGGCAAGAAGTTATTCGAACAGGGCGTTCCGGAGCGCAATATCGTTCCCTGCGCCAGCTGTCACGGTCAGAATGCGGAGGGTCGCAGCATCTTTCCGCGACTTGCTGGGCAGCATGCCGCATATCTTGTGCGACAACTGCAAGTGATTCAGAAACAACTACGGTCTTCCCCCATCATGCACGGCATCGTCAAGGATCTGACGCCGGATGAAATGAAGGCGGTAGCCGCCTACCTGCAGTCGAAGTCATAGCCGTTTCCTTTTCGGCAACGAATATCCGCGACAGAACGATTAGTTCTGGCGGATTGGAAGAGTGGGTGCAGCAGATATGCATGCGCACCGTTGGGTGCGTGTGCCAAAGTCGCTACTCGCTAGTGGTAGCGTTCAGATCGAGTGTCGCAATCGGCGCCTGGAATCCGTTAAACGAGATGAGTTGATAACCGTATTATCGCAATACCAGGAAGACGAACCATGCGCGCAAGACCGGAGCCTGCCCGGCTGCAATTCGTGCTGTTGACCCTCGCCGTGATGGCGCTCACGGCCTGTACCAGCACCGGTGGTTTGCCGCCGACGCAGTGTCCATCCCCACCACCCCCGGCTAATTTCGGGGTGGTGCCGCCGATGGCGGGACAGTCCAGCGTCGATATCGAATTGACACGCATGTATGTGATCAGTCGCGTGCGTGGCATGATCGGTACCAGCAAGCCGACCGACAGCAGCGGCGCCGACATTACCACCATCGATTTGCAGGACGTCACCGACAGCGCCGGTGTCATCACGCCAGAGGTTGTCGTCAACCTGGTGCCATGGCAGCGCGACAGCAACGGCAATCCGGCATCGTTGCAGCGCACTTATCGGCTGGTGCTGAAGCTGACGCCGCATCTGGTGACTGCGCAATCGGTGCCGGATGCGACGCAGCGCCACACTTTGCTGTGTCCGAGCACTCCCTCCACCTGCATGTCCGACAGTGGCGCCGTGCTGAGCTTCGATTTTGTGTCGCTCGACAATGTCTCTTTCAGCCGTCCGGCCTGCCAGGACCCGGACATTATCGACGGTATGCTGGTGCCGCAGATTTATACGCTGCTCTCCACTCAGGCACCGCTGGTACTGCCGACGGATGCCGTCGGCAGCGTGCTTGCCAGTGCCGCCGGTGCGCCGCTGACGCTGACCGACATCACCGTGTCAGCCGATAATTTCCTCAAAATCGGCATGGTGTACAACTTCGGCAGCACTCACACATTCGATCGCCAGACCATGCTCGAATCGCACTATCCAAGCGCCGATTGGGTGCTGGACATCGATACCAGCATCATGACCGCCGCAGTGCGCGCCCGCTTGCTGACGACTGTCACGGCGTCGGCGCCCGGTGCCACGCTGACCGCGTTCAGTGCCACGTTCACCCCGGGCGAAATCGATGTCAGCGGCAAGGTGTCCGTGCCGATTCCGTCGGCTTGCGGCGGCATGACCACGGTCAGTGTCGCGGCGCGTAATCCGATGCAGATGTGCAAAGACGCCAGCAGCCAATCGATTCTCGCCAGCTGGACCGATTCTTCCACCAGTTCGCATAATTTCTGCGTCAACTTCAATAGCTTCTGGAACAGCATCGGCGTCGGCATCATTTCCGGTCCACCGCCGGTATGGCCAACGCTGGCCGTGGTGAATTTTCCGGTGAGTCCGACCGAAACTTTTTACGGTACGCAATTGGATACAGACAGCGCCTTCACCATCGCCGGCCGCAGCACCGTAATGGATAGCCAGGCCTCACCGCCGCGGTCGCCGTTGCCGGCGAAGTGTCCTGGCGTGCCCTAGAAATGTCCTCGGCCGCTACAGCTTGGTTGCACGCAAGCGCAGCGCGTTGCTGATCCTCGCAGGCCCTAGCTGCCGCGCGTTGACCGATCCCAGCTTTCCGGACGCGGCGGTGGTGTTTTCACGCCTTTGCGGGCACGGACGTGGCGCGCCATCTGCCTGGACAACAGTTTGAGATGTGAGCGCACGTAGTTTTTGTCCGTCGTCAGATGTGCCTGCATCGCTATGCCGCTGAGCGTTGCCCAGATCTGAGCAAACAACGTTTTCAATTCCTCGCGCGAGCCTGGCATGCTTTCGAAATAGTGTTCGACGGCTGGTTCGTAGATCTTTACCACACGCATGGACAGTTTGCGTAGCGCATCGGCGAGTGCTTTGTCGCGCTGGCTGGCGACGAGCAGCTCGACGTAAGCGCGGTGGAGAGGAATCGAGAACAACTCGTTCCAGGTCCCTTCGATCAGACCTTCCAGACGATTATCTTCGTCGGCGATGGACAGCAGCAGCGTGCCGAGCGCCTTATAGGTGCGCCGCAGCAAATCCTCCGTCGCATCGAGAATCAGCGCCTGCTTGTTCGGATAGTGGTGGACTTGCGCGCCACGTGACACGCCGGCGCGGCGCACGATCGAACTAAGCGTGGTGCCGATGTAGCCATCCTCGATCAGGCTTTCCAGCGTCGCGGTGAGCAGGCGCTCGCGCATCGCATGACTGCGTTCGGCCTGTGTGCGGCGGTGCGGTGCGGCGGCTGTGATGATCGGGGTGGAGGCCATTAGAGGCCGGCTCCGTGACGTGGATTACGGTTTGGGACGCGAGGTTGGATCCAACGAATTTGACGATATGGGCACCCGGTAGACTAAGATACAGTCCAGACTGTATGCAAATAGACAGGAGATTTTGATGAGTAGTGCTGTCGGTGTTCCGCAGATGTCCCTGATGATTCCGCGCAAGATCTTCAGCGCTGAGCACGACGATTTCCGCAACACCGTGCGACGTTTCATCACCGAGGAAATTCTGCCGCACCACGAACGCTGGGAGGAGCAGCAGCACGTCGATCGTGCGATCTGGAACCGCGCTGGCGAGCTCGGCTTTCTATGCGTGAATCAGCCGGAGCAGTATGGCGGCGCGGGTGCGGATCGCCTGTACAGCATGATCATCATCGAAGAGCTGTCGCGCGCGGGCGCTTCCGGTATCGGTTTCCCGCTGCATTCCGACATCGTCGGCAACTACATCCTCAACTACGGCAATGAGGAACAGAAAAAAAAGTGGCTGACGAAAATGGCCAGCGGCGAGATGATCAGCGCAATCGCGATGACCGAGCCGGGTGCTGGTTCCGATTTGCAGGCGGTGCGCACGCGCGCGGTGGCTGACGGCGATCACTACATCGTCAATGGTTCGAAGACCTTCATCACCAATGGCTATTTGAGCGACCTGTCGGTCGTTGTCGTCAAGACCGGCAACAGCGGCGAGGGTGCCAAGGACATGTCCCTGCTGGTCATCGAGTCGGGCAGCGAAGGCTTCACCAAGGGCAAACCGCTGAAGAAAGTGGGTATGAAGGCACAGGATACCTGCGAGCTGTTCTTCAAGGACGTGCGCGTGCCGAAGTCGAATCTGCTCGGTACCGAAGGCGCGGGCTTCAAGATGCTGATGCACGAGCTGGCGTGGGAACGCATGATCTGCTCGATCATGTGCATCGCGCAGGCGGAAGGCGCGCTGGTTAGCACGCTCGAATACACGCGCAACCGCAAGGTCTTTGGGAAATCGGTGGCGAGCCTTCAGAACAGCAAGTTCAAGCTGGCGGAAGCGAAATCGGAGATCACCATCGGGCAGGTGTTCGTCGATCGCTGCATGGAGCTGGAACTGGAGAAGAAGCTCAGCGCCGATGCCGCCGCCGCTTGTAAGTACTGGACGTCGGAGCTGGCCGATCGCGTCATCGACGAATGTCTGCAGCTGCACGGCGGCAACGGCTACATGCTGGAGTATCCAGTCGCGCGCTATTACGTTGACGCGCGCGTCAACCGTATCTTTGGCGGTACGTCCGAGATCATGAAGGAAATCATTTCGCGCAACCTGTAAGCGCGACGAATTGGAGAAAACAAAAATGGCAAATGAACTTCGTTTCGATGGCCGCGTCGCCGTCGTTACCGGCGCCGGCAACGGCGTCGGTCGTTCCCATGCATTGCTGCTGGCGTCGCGTGGCGCCAAGGTGGTGGTCAACGATCTTGGCGGCAGCAGGCATGGCGAGGGCAAATCCTCGGCGGCGGCGGACAGCGTCGTTGCCGAAATCAAGGCCGCCGGCGGCGAAGCCGTCGCCAATTACGATTCTGTGGAGGACGGCGGCAAGATCGTGCAGAACGCGCTGGACACATTCGGTGGCGTCGACATCGTCGTCAACAACGCCGGTATCCTGCGCGACGTCAGCTTCCATAAGATGACGGTGCAGGATTGGGATCTGGTCTATCGCGTACATCTGAACGGCACCTTCCGCGTCACACACGCGGCGTGGCCGCACATGCGCGAGAAGGGCTACGGCCGCGTGGTCATGACGGCGTCGGCGTCCGGCATCTACGGCAATTTCGGCCAGGCCAATTATTCGGCGGCCAAACTTGGCATCTACGGATTCGCCAACTCCTTGACCATCGAAGGGCGCACCAAGAACCTTCACGTCAATACCATCGCACCGGTCGCCGGTTCGCGCATGACCGAAACGATGATGCCGAAGGAAGTCGTCGAGATCATCAAGTCGGAATATGTCAGCCCGCTGGTCGCATATCTATGCCACGAAAGCTGCCAGGAAACCGGAGGTCTGTTCGAAGTCGGCGGCGGTTGGGTCACCAAACTGCGCTGGGAGCGGACCAAAGGCCACGGTTTCAACCCGAAGCTGCCGTTCACGCCGGAAGATATCGCCGGCAAGTGGGATCGCATTGTCGATTTCACCAACGCCGATCATCCCGTCACAACGGAGGATTCGGTGCAGGCCGTTCTCGTCAATCTGAAGTCGAAATGACGGCAGTGGCCGGCAACGAATTCATCGATCTGGATACGGCACTTGCGGCCGAAGGCGTTGCCGAAACTTCCTACGACGAGCGCGATTTGGTGCTGTACGCGCTCGGCGTGGGGGCGGCGCGCGATCCGCTCGATGAAAGCGACCTGCGCTATATCTGCGAGTTCAACCGCGAAAGATTTCGCGCGCTGCCGACATTCGCGGTCGTTCCGGGGCTCAATGCATTGCTGGCACCGATCTATCGGGGCAAGCCGATGCTACCGGGGCTGAAATTTGGTTTCGAGCGTATGCTCCACGGTGAGCAATACATCGAACTGAAGCGGCCGCTGCCGCGATGTGCGAAGCTGAAGCACACCTTTCGCGTCAAATCTATTTACGACAAAAAACCGCATGCAGTGATCACGGTCGATATCGTGACCACGGACGAGTCTGGCGTGGAACTCGCCTATAACGAGTTCTCCACTTTCGTACTGGGAGTCGGCGGCTGGGGCGGCGAGCGCGGCCCGTCAGGTAACGCCAACCGGCCACCGGCTCGCGAAGCGGATGCGGTGGTCGAAGAGAAAACCGCTCCGAACCAGGCGCTGCTGTACCGTCTGTCCGGTGACCTGAATCCGCTGCATGCCGATCCTGCGTTCGCGAAGACCTTTGGCTACGACCGGCCGATCCTCCATGGTTTGTCCACCTTCGGACACGCCGCGCGACATGTGATCAATGCCATGTGCGGCGGTGGTCCGGAACGGTTCAAGAGCATCAAGGTGCGCTTCGGCGATACCGTATTCCCGGGCGAGACGCTGGTCACGCACATCTGGAAGGAATCGCCGACCCGCTTTATCGTCGAAACCCGCATCAAGGAGCGCGACAAGCTGGTGATCCGCAACGCGGCGGTGGAGCTGTACGAGCAGCCGCCGCAGCGTTAGCTTTAAGCATTCGGAAGACCTTCCATGACCGGCGAATCGAAGATGCTCAATCCGCTGCTTGCCGGCGTACGCGTGCTCGATTTGTCGCGCCTGCTGCCCGGCCCGTTGTGTACGCTGTATCTCGCACAGATGGGTGCCGAAGTCATCAAGATCGAAGAACCGGGCGGCGAATATGCGCGCGGCATGCCGGAGTTGTTCGCACAGGTCAATCGCGGCAAGAAATCCGTCACGCTGGATCTGCGCAAGCCAGATCACGTCGCAAAATTCAAAGCACTAGTGCCAGACGCGGATGTCGTCGTGGAGTCGTTCCGGCCCGGCGTCATGGAGCGCTACGGCTGCGGTTACGAGGAACTGCGCAAACTCAATCCGCGGCTCGTCTATGCCGCCCTGACCGGTTATGGCCAAAACGGTCCTTATCGCGATCTGGCCGGACACGATACGAATTACCTGTCGCTGGCCGGCGTGCTCGACCAGACCGGAGCGGAAGGGGCGGCGCCTGCGCCGTGCAACGTGCAGATCGCGGATGTGGCCGGGGGCTCCCTGAACTGCGTCATCGGCATCCTCGCCGCGCTGTTTGGCGCGCGCGCTTCCGGTGTCGGCACTTTTGTCGATGTGGCAATGCTGGATGGTGCGCTGGCCTTGCAGGTATCCGCGCTAGCCGCGCTGCGCACGCTCGGCCATAGCAATCCACGCGGCACCGATACATTCACCGGCGGCCTCCCAAACTACAACATCTATGAATGTGCTGACGGCAAGCATCTGGCCCTCGGCGCGCTGGAGCCCAAATTCTTCGCGAAGCTTTGTGCTGCCGTGAACCGGCCGGACCTCGCCGGCAAACCGCTGCTGCCTGGCACGGCCGGCGCCGGCCTGCGCGCCGAACTTGCCGCGCTGTTCAGGACTCGCACGCGCGACGACTGGGCGCAGTCACTGCTGTTCACGGACGCCTGCGTGACGCCAGTGCTTACGGTGGAAGAGGCGCTGAACAATGAGCAGGTGAAAGTCCGTGGCATGGTGCTCGATGACGGTGGCAAGCCAGCGTTCAATCTGCCGATCAAGTTTGGCAGTGCGGTCGTGCAGAATGGTGTGAGCCCACGGCTGGGGGCGGACAATGACTCGTTGCTGTCCGGGGACGTGAGCAATTCCTGAGCCCGAAGCAGGATCCGCTTTTTCGATGTACTTGTGAGCAAGATCGGCTCTGTCAACTGGCGCCATCGCGTCGCATCCGCGACAATAAACCGATGCAACCCATCCGACTTTCGGTCCTCCCTTGAGCTATCTCGCGCTTGCCCGCAAATGGCGTCCGCGCCGCTTTGAAGACGTGCTGGGGCAGAAACACGTCGTGCAGGCGTTGGTGCATGCGCTCGACGGCGACCGGCTGCATCCGGCGATCCTGCTGACCGGTACGCGCGGCGTCGGCAAGACCACGCTGGGACGCATCATCGCCAAGGGACTCAACTGCGAGACCGGGGTGACTTCGAATCCCTGTGGTCAGTGCGGTTCATGTCGCGAGCTGGACGAGGGGCGCTTCGTCGATCTGCTCGAAATCGACGCCGCCAGCCGCACCAAGGTCGATGATACGCGGCAGTTGCTGGACAACGTGCAGTATTCGCCGGTGCGTGGCCGCTACAAGGTCTACCTCATCGACGAAGTCCACATGTTGTCGAATTCCAGCTTCAACGCGCTGCTAAAGACGCTCGAAGAACCGCCGCCGCACGTCAAGTTCATTCTGGCAACAACCGATCCGCAGAAACTCCCGGTGACGGTGCTGTCGCGCTGTCTGCAGTTCGCGCTGAAGCGGCTGTCGCCGTCGCTGATCCGTGATGCGCTGACTGATGTGCTGGGCAAAGAAGGAATCGAAGGTGATCCCGGCGCGCTCGCGGAAATCGCGCGTGCGGCTGATGGCTCGATGCGCGACGGCTTATCGCTGCTCGATCAGGCCATTGCCTTCGCCGGTGGCGGCGCGATCCGGCTCGAAGCGGTCGAGGAGATGATCGGCTCGGTCGGTCGGCGCACGCTGTTCGGGCTGCTGCAAGCACTCGCCACTGGTGACGGTGCAGGCGTGCTGACCAGCATCGAACGGCTCGATGCGCAATCGCCGGACTATGCCGCGCTGCTGAACGAACTCGCGGCGTCGCTGCAACGTATCGCAGTGTTGCAGGTGCTGCCGGCAGCGGCGAACGACGACGATGACGCGGTGCTGTGCGAACTGGCGACGACGACCGCGCCGGAAGATATCCAGCTTTTCTATCAGACCGCAGTGCTCGGCCGCCGCGATTTGCCGTGGGCGCCCGATCCGCGTTTGGGATTCGAAATGACGCTGCTGCGCATGCTCGCCTTCCGTCCGGAGTCTGCAGGCGGCGGTGCTGCTCCGGCGGGCAATGGTGGTCGCAGCGCGGCGCGAGTGATGACTGCCGCCGCCGCGGGCGCAAGTGCGGGCCCAAATGCAAATGTAAATGCCGGCGATACGGTGCTGGAGGCACTTGAGTCCCCATCACGGCCATCGCTGCGGGCCATGCCTGAGTCTATGCCGCCACTTGTAAAAGAAGTGGTGGATCGCGCGGATGCTGAAAGCACCAGTGCTGAAATTCGTGAACCGGCGCCGCTGCGGTCTTCTGCTCGCGCAGCCAGCGACGGCTGGAACGAGCGCATCGAAGCCATGAATCTCGATCCGCTGACGCGCCAGCTCGCACGCCACTGTGCCTGGCTCGGACAGGAGAGCGGTCTGCTGCGGCTGCGGATCGAATATGGAACTCGCCATCTGGTGACCGACGATCGCCGCAATGTTCTGGAACGCGCGCTTGCCGCTAACCTGGGAATGCCGCTGAAACTGGCGGTCGAAATCGCCGCCGATGGCGAGCAGATCGACAGTCCGACCCAGCGCGACCGCGAGCGCGCGATCGAGCGGCAGCATGAAGCCGAAGCCGCTTTCGACGCTGATCCGACCGTACAGGACTTCCGCCGTGTGCTTGGCGCGACGGTACGTCCCGGCTCGGTGCATCCCCTCAACTAGTACCGTGACTCATAAGTTTCGACACACATCTCGGCTTCCTTTTCGCCGCTCGCGGCGTTGCCACTCCTCGCCATAGGACCCAGTATGTCTCGTCGCGGCGCCTTGCGAGCAACGAAAACGAAACCGATCTGAAGTGTTGAAACTTATGAGTCACGGTACTACTGAATCCGAATCGCTGGAGAAAGAATCATGAAAGGCCCCCTCGCACAACTGATGCGTCAAGCGCAGCAGGCTCAGGAATCGATGAAGCGCGCGCAGGATGAGATTGCCGCACTTGAAGTCACTGGCGAAGCCGGCGCCGGCATGGTCAAGGTCACGCTGAACGGCCGCCACGAAGCGCGCAAGGTGCAGATCGCACCGGACGCGCTCGGCGAGGACAAGGAGTTTCTCGAAGACCTCATCGCCGCCGCGATCAATGACGCGGCGCAGAAGCTCGATGTGGTCACCAAGGAAAAGATGTCGAAGGCGATGGGTGGCATGAGTCTGCCGCCCGGCATGAATCTCGGGCTTTGAACCCCGGTCGGATCCGCGGAACGGGACCCCGATCGTGAACTTCAGCGGCCGTCTGGGCCGCCTGATCGAAGCCCTGCGCAGGCTTCCTGGTGTCGGCCCGAAATCTGCGCAACGTATCGCGTTCCATTTGCTCGATCGCGATCGCGACGGCGCGGAATTCCTCAAAAACGCACTCGCCGAAGCGCTGACCGGCATTGGCCGCTGCCCGACCTGCCGCATGTTTTGCGAGGACGCGCGCTGCGCGTATTGCTCCGAAGCGCGCAGCGCCACCGGGCAGGTCTGCGTCGTCGAAGGCCCGGCGGATCTGATCGCGATCGAAAGCGGTACCTCGTATCGAGGCCGCTATTTCGTGCTGATGGGGCGGTTGTCGCCGCTCGACGGCGTCGGGCCGGATCGACTCGGTCTGCCCGAGTTGCAGCGGCAACTGGAGCAAGGGCGGATTGAGGAATTGATCCTCGCGACGAACCCGACTGTCGAGGGCGAGGCCACGGCGTTTTATCTGGCCGAGATGGGCCGCGCCTTGGGCGTGAAAGTCAGCCGCATCGCGCACGGAGTGCCGATGGGCGGCGAACTGGAATACGTTGATGGCGGCACGCTCGCGCATGCCTTGAGCGGGCGGCGTCTGATCTGAGGACAGCGGGATATATGCCAACCCCGCTTGCGGATCTCGCGCCGCTCATCCGCGAGGCCAGCAGCCGCGCTCTTGTTGCCGGTGCGCTGCAGCCGATCGAGACGGAAGAGGAATGGATCGACGACCGACCGGTACCGTTCATTGTCCGGTGGGCGTCGTCCTTCACTCACCGGAACGCGAAGCATGTCACGTCGTCCGGTGCAGCCGGCCCTGCTGGGAACCCGTTTCTGCCGTTCGATCCGGTGATGTTCGTTGCTGATCTGTCGTCGACGCATGTGCTGCTGCTGAACAAGTTTCCAGTCTACGAGGGACACGTTCTCATCGTGACGCGGCAATTTGCGGAGCAGGAGAGCATGCTCGAAGTGGCTGATTTTTACGCACTGGCGCGGACGCTGGTGAGCGTTCCCGGCGTCGGCTTCCTGAATGGCGGACCGCTCGCGGGCGCCAGCCAGCCGCACCGCCACATGCAGATGATTCCCATCGATCGTTTGCCGGCCGATGTGTTGTTTGCAGAGACCATGCCCACCGGGCGGGTCACAGAACTTTCCGCGCTGCCGTTCGTTCACGCCTGTGCGCGATTCGATACAGGGATGTTCGATGATGCCGCCACTGCCGCAGCGTGCTTGCATGAGCTGTTTCGCGAGGCGTGCGCCGTGGCCGCGATCCGCGAGGAAGGGGGGCGTTTGCCACCCTACAATCTAATCGTCACGCGGCGGTGGTTGCTGGTGGTACCGCGGCGGTTTGATGCATGGCAAGGCGGCGGCGGGCGGTTGCCGCTCAACGCAATGAGTTTCGCGGGTGTGATTCTTGCGCGGGAGCGTTCACAGCAGGCAGCATTGCGGGCGGCGGGGCTGATGAAACTGCTCGCCGCGATCACATATCCAAGGATTTAACCGCTAGGTGCCAGGGTCTGTTAACGATGATCTGGTCGCGGCGATCAGATCATTGTTAACAGACACTAGGCCGCTTCCTGCTTCTTCAGATACTGAAAGAGCGCGCGATTGCGACCGTCCGCTTTCGCCTGGTACAGCGCGGAGTCCGCGGCCCGGATCAGATCCTGGGGTGCCATCGATAGTGTCGGCAAGCATGTCGACACGCCGAGACTCATGGTCACATGGTCGGCGGTTTTCGATCCAATATGCGGAATCTGCAGGTTGCGTACTGCCTCGAGGACACGGTCCCCGATCTGCATCGCACTCTGTTCCGACGTATCCGTCATCAGAATCACGAATTCTTCGCCGCCGTAGCGGGCCACCATATCGGATGCGCGGCGTGCTGCTTTCGACAGTGCACCGGCGACGGCGCGCAGGCACTTGTCGCCACTGTCGTGGCCGTAGGTGTCGTTGAAGCGCTTGAAGTAGTCAACGTCGCCCAGAATCAGCGCCAGCGGTCTACCGGTGCGCATGCCGCGGTGCCATTCCACCTCGAGCGCGGCATCGAAAGAGCGGCGGTTGAGGATGTTGGTCAGACCGTCGAGCGAGGACAGTTTCACCAGTGCGCGATTGGCGTCCTGTAATTCGTCGCTCACCTGCAGGAGCCGCTTGCGCATATCGGTAATACGCTGCATCGCATGGAGCTTCGCGCGCAGCACGATGGGGCTGACCGGCTTGGTGATGTAGTCGTCGCCGCCGGCTTCGATGCCGCGCTCGATATCCTCATCGGCGACACGGCCGCTGAGGAAAATGATCGGTACCCAGTGATCGTGATCGTTCTGGCGGATTTCCTTGGCCAGCGTGTAGCCGTCCATGACCGGCATTTCCACATCGAGCAGCACCAAGTCGGGCCGGTCCTGCTGATACAGGGCGAGCGCTGCATTGCCATCCGCTGCCTCAACGGCCGGATGTCCCATATCGGCCAGATAAGCGGCAGTCAGTTGCCGCGCGGACCGCGAGTCGTCTACCAGTAATATTTTCATTGCATTTCTGGCTGCCGCCCCCAATAAAACCGCGTGCCCTGGTAGCGACGTTATCGACCCACCCCGGCATGACTTGAATCAATTAGGGGCCAGATGTGAACCTCGTCGCGGCGGTTTCAACGCCCAGAAAACGGCACGGGGCACGCCAACCGCCTGCCTAGCCAAAAATACTTGGCATTGCAGTTGGTAATCCTACTTTATTGGCGGTATCCCGGTGGTACTGTCCCGGCAGCCCACCGGCACTGCGTCAGCGGTTGAACGGCAGCCAATAGATTTTGCCGGCAACTCCAGCCTTATCGGCACGACGGTGCCGATACTGGAAACTATGCGATTCGGATCCCTTTGCGACCGCACAACGACGCCGCGCGGCTTGTTGCGGGTCATAATTTATGAGCAACTCCTCCCGATTTTTGTTGATGCAGCACTCCCATATAACACAGTTTTTTCACATTAAAACATTGGGCAATAGCCGACATTGATCTATGTCAAAAACTTGCACGTAGATTCTCATATATTTGAATTTGCTTACTTTTATTGTTGAATCTCGGATTGTCACGGCGCATCTGACAGGTAAAGTTTTGAGCCGGTCGCCCGCTAAGGCTACGTGGGTTGCTTGCCGCGAGCGGCGGAGTACGCGTGATAAAAAAGATTCGAGCGTCGCAGCTGAAAGTGGGCATGTATGTTCACGATCTGAACTGTAGCTGGATGGCACATCCTTTCGTCCGCAATCGCTTCAGGATCGAGGACCGCGGCCAGTTGCAGACTATTCTGGCGACTGAAATCGGCGACGTCTTTATCGACACTTCGCGCGGCATGGATGTTGCCAACGACACCGCCGAACATGCGATCGAGCTAGCCGTCGATCTGAAGATCGCCGAGGTCGCCAAGACTCCGCGCGGGCCGGCTGTGCGCCTATCCGCCCAGGAAGAAATGTCGCGCGCGCGCCGCGTTCACGCGGAGGCGGAAGAGGCAATACGTGATGTGTTGCTCGGCGTGCGTATCGGCAAGCCGGTCGAGCTCAATCGTATCGAACCGTTGGTAACGAAAATCAGCGCCTCGCTGCTCGGCAATCGTAGTGCGCTGCTCAGTCTTTGCCGTATCAAGGACAGCGATAGATACACTTTTCTGCATTCGGTCAGTGTCGGCACGCTGATGATCGCGTTCTCTCAGTTCATGAATATGGACGCCGACGCGGTCATGCAGAACGGTATTGGAGGTCTGCTGCACGACACCGGCAAGATGTTCACGCCGCTGGAAATCCTGAACAAGCCGGGACGCCTGACGCCGGATGAGTTCGTTGTCATGAAGAAGCATCCGGGCGACGGCTACGACGTTCTGCGCCAGAACACTGAAATCGGCGAGGTCCCGCTGGAAATCACTCTGCGCCATCACGAGCGCTTGGATGGCAGCGGCTATCCCGGAGGATTCGGCAAGGATGCGATTCCACACGTGGCGAAGATGGCCGCGATCGTCGATGTATATGACGCCATTACTGCCGAACGTTGTTATCACCGCGGCATGCCGCCGACGGAGGCCCTGCGCCGACTGATCGAATGGAGCGGAGCCCATTTCGATGGCCCATTGGTGCACGAATTCATCCGTTGCATCGGTATTTATCCAGTTGGATCGCTGGTGCTGCTGGAAAGCGGACGCGTAGCGATCGTCACTGGGCAGGATGAATCGAGCCCGCTGACGCCGCAGGTCGTTGCGGTCTACGACAGTCGCAAGCGCATGTTCATTGCGGCGGAGACGATCGATCTGGCAAAGCCAGTGGGGCATGGCGGCGCCGATCGCATCACCGCTTATACGACCGCTGAACAATGGGGAATTCGTACCGAAGATTTTCTGTGATGCATCACCGCCGGACTGGAGCGATCACTAACGTTTCCGGTTCGAGCTGAAATGGGGGAAGTTTACGTGCAGCAGGAACAGTGGCGACAGAAGTACCAGGATGCAATGCGTCAGGCAGAGGCCGACGAAAAGCGCTGGGCTGCGCTCGAAGCGGTTCTGCGTCGCATCGCAGGCCGCCTATGTATCGCCGCGCGCGGTATCGATGAAGCACTCGATACCGAACTGAATCAAACCGCCCAGGCAGTCCGCAAATCATCACAGACCGACGAACTCGAAGGACTTTTCGCGCGCTTGACGGCGGCAATCGTCACGCTCGATGACAAGCGCACGGCGTCCGGACAGAGTGGTAATCCGGCGGCTGGGGTCCCGGCGGCAGCACCGACGGTCGGGTCGGTGCCGACCGCGACGCTGCAAAGCATCAACGAACTCGTCGCCGCCATGCTCGAACGTCTCGACATGCAGACGGAACTGCGCCCCAAAATGACGGCGCTACGCGACCGCATTGTCGGCGCAACGACGACGATCGATCTCGCTGCCGTGCTGAGAGAAACCGCTGAACTTGTCAATCAGCAGCGCCTGAATCTGCAAAACGAGAAAACGGCGATCGAACGTATCTTGCAACAGGTCACCTCGCGGCTCGATGAAATCGCCACTTACCTGACCGGCGAAGCGGAAAACCAGCATGCCGCGCAGGACAGCAATAAATCTCTGAATGCGAAAGTGCTTCGTGAAGTTCGCACGCTCGACGCGAGCGTGCAGAAAGCCACTGAGCTGAACACACTGCAAACGCAGGTGCGCTCGCGTCTGGATGCGATCAATAGTCATCTCCAAGAATTTCTTGCGCGTGAGCACGCCAGGCACGAGGAATATCAGCAACGCTCGGAGCGCATGCGCCGCCGCATTGAGGAACTGGAGGAGGAAGCAAAGACACTAAACCTGTCGCTGGAAGAAAAGCATCGGCAAGCCATCACTGACGTGCTGACCGGTATTCCGAACCGGCTCGCCTACGAACAACGCATCGAACTCGAATACCTGCGCTGGAAGCGCACACCGGCGCCGTTGTGCATCGCAGCATGGGATATCGACCGCTTCAAGACCATCAATGATACCTACGGCCATTCCGGTGGGGATAAGGTCCTGCATGTTGTCGGGCAGTTCTTTGTCAAAAATATCCGGCGCACCGATTTCGTAGCGCGCTTCGGTGGCGAGGAATTTGTGATAGTCCTCACCGGTGCGTCTATCGAGCAGGCACTGAAGCTCGCAGAAGGATTGCGCCTCTCCATCGAATCGCTCGGTTTCCACTTCCACGGCCAGCCGGTGAAAATTTCCATGTCATGCGGGGTGGCAGAGTTCCGCGATGGCGACAAACCAGAAACCGTTTTCGAGCGCGCTGACAAAGCACTCTACAAAGCTAAGCAGGAAGGGCGGAACCGCTGCGCGATAGGGTGATATGACTCGCTGTTGATTGGATCGGGCTATCGCGTGCCGATATCTGCATCGAGCGTGCCGACGAATCATGCCTGCCTGCGCAGAAAGACGTGGGTGGCGCGTTCTCCCGCGACGTAGTTCGTGCATTCGTAGCCTAAGGCACGCATATCGATACCACTCCATAGATGCTCCCCGGATCCCAGTAAGACAGGCCTGACGGCGAGATGCAGTTCGTCAATCAGGGAAGCGCGTAGATACTGCCGAATGGTGGATACGCCGCCACCGAGACGGACATCGAGGCTACCCGCTGCGGCGGTCGCCCGTTCCAGAGCAGCATGAATACCGTCAGTAACAAAGTGGAATTCCGTGCCTCCTGCCATCTTGAGCGGCGCCCGCGGGTGATGCGTCAGCACGAAGACGGATGTGTGATACGGCGGCTCATTGCCCCACCAGCCTTTCCAGCTGTCGTCCAGCCATGGACCGCGCATGGGACCAAACATATTGCGCCCAAGAATCCAGGCACCGACCCCTGCAAAGCTTTGCTCCGCAATTCCGTTATCGACCCCCATTTCTCCATCGTCATAGCCATGCATCTTCCGCCAGACGCGCGTGTGGAAGAACCACTCCATCAACTCCGGCCCTCTGACCCCGAGCGGATTCTGGAGATCTTGGTTCGGTCCAGCACCATAACCATCAATTGAGATCGCAAAGCTTTGGACCTTGAGTTTCGACATCGCATTTTCGCGCCATGATTTCGTGGAACGATCCACTGGGATCGCGTAACCGCAGCCCACTGTTCGGTCAGGGATCTCGGAGCGACATGTCAGGCGCTGCCACGCGTGCGTTCCCAGACCTCCACAGGGCCGTGCGCAATGTTAAACAATGGGTGGGATTCGGGAAATGCGACGCCGCACCACCTCCGATAATAAGCGGGACTCCGTTCCCGCAATTTGCGAAGAAGATGCTGCCACTCGTAGCTCATCTGACCGGTAGTGCCCTCAATCCGCACATTGCCTCGAACGGGCCCGATCTTCCCACGGTCAAACGAGTAGCCGCGCGACTCAGCTTCACAAAAAACGGAATTGAGATAGGCGTTGATGGCTGAACGCGGCGCCGCGTGAGACTGGAACCGTCGCAGCTGTGGGTGGTGTCGATATCCTTTGGTTTCGCCGCGAAGGACGGCGCGAGCCAACAATGCCTCGCGCCAGAGAGCTACAAGACCCTGTGGATCGAGGTATTTTGGATGCAAAGTCCAGAGTCGCATGTTCTGATAGGTAGTGAAATCCGGCGGTTGTTTCATGTGACACGCATATCAAACGATATGCGTGTCAGGGACGCTCTGCCTACCGCGCTCAGCTCAGCGTTATCCCCGCCAGCTGCAGCTTCATCGCGCGTCACCGGCGCTCGTTAATGGCTTTAACAAATGATCTTTTCGTGTCTCGTTGTTCCATCTGACTCAGACGTCATCGCTTCTACGAGATGTCCGAGAGCACATGGTCGGATCATTAACGCCCCTTGAGCGGGTTGCTGCGCATGAAATCGAACATGTCCCGGGTGCGCCGGAATGGCCACACGCGGTGTTCCGCTATGCCTGTTGAATAGCTGAACGGCGCGCCCGGGCCGCAGGTCGCATCGCAGCGGGAGACGGTGCGTCCGGTGGCACGCTGCACGATCACGGCTTGTTGTTCCACTTGCGGGAATTCGCTGGCAATTTCGTCGTGGAACTGGCTGGCGGTCTGACAGGTGCCTTCGATGTCGCAGGCGTTGTGCAGGTCATAGATTGGAGTCGCATAGGTGACGAAGGGCGACTGCCAGCAGGGATCGTTGATATCGCTGAACGGAGCAGGTGCCGAGTAGACTGCAGCCGCGGCGATGCTCGGCGTATTCAGCGCATAAAGTTCGGCAAAAGCGGCGCCGTCAGACCATCCAGCCAGATAGACGCGATTCTCGTCGACGTTGCCATTGGATTCCGCAGTGTTGATGAATTGATCGATCGCTGCCACATCGACGTTCAGTGTCGGCGAGCTGCGGTCGAGATTCCGGTACCAGTTGTCCCAGCCGAAGCCTTTTTGGTCCGGCCACGGATAAACGTGCTGAATTTCACGGGGTTCCGGAATCAGCAACACGAAACCCTGGCGTAACGGGTCGCCGGTCAAATCGGCAGTATTGCGCTGAGAATAGACATTCGTCTGACGAATGATGTTCATCGGTGCCAGCGAGGGCGTGAACCACACGACCAGCGGCAGCGGACGCAGCACGCTGGCATTCCGAGGCGTGATTAGGCAGGCATGGCGTAGCGTGAGATCCCGGTCAGTCCAATTCAGCCGCTGCCCTCCCAGGAGCACACAGGAATTGCGGTAGTCGAGCTTCCCGTTGGGCGAAAGCGGCGCCGGTGGCTGCGGCGCATCTCCGTAGGGCGTGCGGCAGAGGAGGGGATTATTGGACCCCGGCCCGCTGGAGGCCTGGGCGGCAGTCGTTTGGTTGGTAGTCGGTAAGGGCACGCCTAAAGCGGCGGGGCCTACGACGCACAGCGGCACGGCTACGGCAATGAGCCGCAGAATCGCTCGAATAGACATCTGTTCTCCTCAAATCCAGCACTACTTCAATCTGACGCTACTGAGCAGCGTCTTTGTTTTTAATTTGTCACATTATAGGTCAGGCGCGGCCAAGAGATAGCTCGGTCTGCGAGTGGCAATCGAGCTAGTTACGGCGGTTCTTCATCTGATGGTGTTCTGGATCGAGTAGAACGCATGGCCGCGAGGCTCAGTGCCCACTGACAGGATGTCTTTCGCTCTCAGGGAAATGCCGTCTCGGACGTAGCAGCCATTAATGGCTCTTGAACCGAGTACGAAGCTCCGGTGTGTCCCAGCGGACAAATATCAGGCCACATTCGGTGGAGCAGGCTCAAGTTTTCACCCATGTGGCCGATTTCCCGGTCGATATTCCATATTCGACGGTTGGTTGTGGGTGGCAGGTTGGAGAGGCAGGCACTCGGCGCGGCCGGGGACCAATTAACTTGTTATCGGACCGGCATTTGTAGATTATACCGCCAGTAACCAGCAGTGGCTTATCCATCATATCGAGGATTGCCTGTGTCTTGGTTTAATAAAAGGGAGGAGACCTCCGACAAAGAGGTTCTTGGGCTCAGCATCGCCAAGGATCGGTTGGCAATTTGTCGGATTGATAAAGATGCCTCCAAACTTTTGGGAGCATCGATGCGCCCGCTCGCTGACGGCGAATCGTGGACGCACGCTCTGGCTGGGATGGTCAGCGCGCACAAGCTTAAAGGTCTGACCTGCCGAGTCGTGCTGAGCGGCGAAGATTACAAGTTGTTGACCGCCGAAGCTCCAGCTGTGCCCGATGCCGAGATCGATCAGGCATTGCTATGGAATCTGCGCAGCGTGCTGGAAGCGCCGCCGCAAGAGATTGTCGTGCAGAGTTTTCCTTTCGCGGCGGGTTTGAATCGACCCGGACCGGGTATGCGCCATGTCATCACTGCGCGCAAGAATCGGATTCAGGCACTGGTAAAGGGTATTCAGGATGCGGGGCTGTCGTTGAGTTCCATCGACATTCCTGAACTGGCTTTGCGCAATATCGCTTCGCGCCTGCCGGAAAATGCGGTCGGACTCGGCCTGGTCAGCCAGAGCACCCGCCATGTGGTGATCACCATGTATCGCGCCGATGAGCTGTATGTGACGCGTCAGCTGGCGGGCATCACCAGCCTGGACGGCGCCAGTCAGGCGCAAACTGTGCAGCGATTGATCGAACAGCTCGGGCTGGATCTGCTGCGCACCCTGGATTACTACGACAGCCAGCTGCAGCAGCGACCGCCCGCGGCGATTTATCTGCAGCCGCTGCCTGGCAATACCAGCGCACTGCTGGGTGGTTTATCGGACACCTTGCGGTTGCCGGTCCGCCAGCTGCGCTTGGAAGATGTATTGCCGGGTGGGGAATCGCTCACACCGGAAGTGCAGGCTGCCTGCCTGAGTGCGCTCGGCGGTGCCTTACGGCGAGAGACGGTCTGATGCAACAGATCAATCTCTATGCCACCGAATTTCAGCCGCGCCGGCAGTATGCTTTCCTTTCGTTACGCAACAGTGTCGCGCTTTGCGGCGCCGTGTTCGTGCTGGGATGCGCTATTGCACTCGGGCAGGCGTGGTATGCCTATCGCTTGCGAGCGCAGTTGGCTGCATTGCAGACGCAGATTCAGGCCGAACAAACGGCATTGGCGGCTGATCAGTCCCGTCTCGCCGAACACCTGCCATCACCTGGGTTGGTGGCGGAACTTGAAAAACTGAACAACGAAGAATCCGCCAAGAAGGAGTTGCTGACGGCGCTGGAGAGCTCGGCGCCTGCGGATCAGCAGGGTTACAGCGGAATATTGACAAGCTTGGCCAGCCATCCGGTCGAAGGCTTGTGGGTGACCAATATCGATATCGCGGGCGGCGATGTCGGCTTGTCCGGTCTCACCCGTAGTGCCGAACTGGTTCCGGATTTTATTGACACCCTGGTCAAGGACGCCAATTTTGGTCCCCGTCGCTATCGTGCGCTGACCATGAAAATGACGGACGGTGGATTGCTGGCTTTTCAAATGCGCGGTCGGCCTGATGAGGAGAAGGCGCCGTGAACGACTGGATCGTAAACCACTGGCGCCAGCTGGCTGATCGTTTCGCATCGCTGCAAATACGCGAACAGACTCTGATTGCTGTGACAGGAGCGGTGATTACGATAGCGCTGTGCGATTTCCTGTTCTGGTCGCCGATGGGGGCAGCCGACAGTGCGTTGCGCAATCAGCATGCTGAACTGCAACAGCAGCTGCAAAGATTACAACTGCAACACGCCGACATCAGTGTTCAGCTGAAACAGGATCCCGATAAGCCGGTGCAGCAACAGGTGGAAGCGTCCCGCGCCCGCATTGACGCACTTAACCAGCGCATGCAAGCGCTGACGGTCGATCTGATCCGTCCCGATGCCATGCCAACGGTGCTGCGGGATCTGGTTGAGCAACGCCGGGGGCTGAAGCTCATTGCGCTTGCCAACCAACAGGCGGTGATCGCTTTCGACAAACTAGGAAAGGTGGTTGATCCCAAGGACAAGTCCAATCTGGTAGTGATCTATAAGCATGGCCTTTCGCTGACTCTCAAAGGTTCCTATTTCGACATTCTGGATTATCTAAAAGCCGTCGAAGGGCTGCCCTGGCACTTTTTCTGGGAGCGTCTGGAGTACAACGTCAAGCGCTATCCCGAAGCGGAAGTCACTATCCATGTTTACACCCTTGGCGATCAAGAGGAATGGATCGGTGCTTAGGAACTTGCTAATTCTGTTGTTGATCGTCCAGCCGGCACTGGCGGCACAGTTGACCGATCCGACCAGACCCAGCGGCATTGGAGTCGCGGCGCCGAGCGACTCGGGCCAGAACGCGCCGCTGCGTCTTACCTTAATCCGTCTTGGTCCGCAGCCGCTGGCCATCATTAACGGCGCCACTCTGAAACTAGGCGGTCGCATTGGCGGTTACCAGCTGCTGGCTCTGCGACCGGGCCGTGCCGTACTCGCCAGTGAAGCCGGGCAACTGACCTTGCCACTAGTTGCTTCTCTGCATCAAAACTCCACTTCGCAAACCTCAGGCACACGATGATGATCAAATCACGATCGAGATGCGTTGCCCTAACGCTCCTGCTGACCGCCTGTCAGGCGCAGCCTCCCGTCAGCGACGATATTCACGGCACCTTGAAGGAAAGCGAACAGGCGCAGGCTAAATCGGCACCGGCTTCGGCGCCGCCACCAGCCGCGGTCAATGAAGCGCTGCTGCCGCCCCTGAACAACAACCCATCGAGCACCCCGACAACCCATGAAATCCGTTTCGATATCGCCGTCAAGGATGCCTCCGCAGCTGATTTCTTTATGGGACTGGTGGAAGGTTCTTCTTACAACATGATGGTGGAACCAGGAGTAACCGGGAAAATCACGCTCACCCTCAAAAATGTCACCGTACCGGAAGTGATGGAGGCAGTGCGTAACGTCTATGGTTACGAATACACCTATCGCAACGGTATTTTCGAGGTCATGCCCGGTGGTCTGGGTACTCGCGTTTTTGCGATCAACTATCTAAACCTGAAACGGCTAGGTACGTCGCGTTCGCGAGTGAATTCCGGACAACTTGTCGAGAATGGAAACAACACCAACGGAAATTCCAATAGCGGCAATGCGAATAACAACTCCGGCGGCAACGTTGAGCAGATTCCATCCACTGAAATCAGTACGGACACGGACGCAGATTTATGGAAGGAGCTGCAAGCCACGCTGCACACTCTGGTCGGGGAGGGCGACGGCCGCCAGGTAATCACCAGCCCGCAAACAGGCTTGGTGGTCGTGAAAGCGCCGGCGCGGGAATTGGCGATGGTGGAAGATTTCCTCACGCGGGCGCAACTGAGCTTGCAGCGCCAGGTGATTTTGGAGGCGAAAATTCTGGAGGTGACGTTGTCCGACGGTTTTCAATCCGGTATCAATTGGAGTCGGCTTGGCAGCGTTTCAGGCCATCCCTTGAACGTTGGAATCAGTGGCGTACCGCTTACGACCGATCCGGCCGCAGCGACCGTCAATTCGGCCACGAATGCGATCATTCCGCAACCCATACTCCCGACCAATCCCCTCAAGTTCGCCACGGCTACTGCTGCGAATGCACTGGGTGGCGTATTTACGGGCGCCTACACCGGCAGCAATTTCGATGGTGTGATCGAACTGCTGCAAACCCAGGGTTCGGTGCAAGTGCTTTCGAGTCCGCGCGTTTCCACGGTCAACAACCAGAAGGCGGTCATCAAGGTGGGATCGGACGAGTTTTTCGTGACGGCGATTTCATCCACCAACACATCCAACGGCACGAGTACGATCAGTACGCCGAACGTTACGCTGACTCCATTCTTCTCCGGCATCGCACTCGACGTAACACCGCAGATCAGCGAGCAGGGAGACATCACGCTGCACGTGCATCCGTCGGTGAATAAAGTCGTCGATCAGGAAAAGCAATTCACGGTGTTCAACCAGAATTTCCAGCTGCCACTGGCGCTGTCCACCAGCCGCGAAACCGATAGCATCGTCCGCGCCAAGAATGGCCAGGTAGTGGTCATTGGTGGGTTGATGCAAAACAACGCACAAGACAATCAGTCCGGTACCCCGGGTCTATCGAAGATTCCCATACTCGGTTACTTGTTCAAGCAGAAGCAAAACAGTAGCAGCAAGAGCGAACTGGTGATTCTGCTGCGCCCCGTGGTTCCCGACGATGGCACCTGGGAGGAGCAAGTGCGCGGAATCCGCTCGCGCTTCGATGATTTACGTCCTCCGCTTCGCGATAAGTTCCTGCCTTAGTGCGCGGAATCCGCTCTGATCGATCTTATGTACCTCGACCACTTCGGCTTGCAGAGGATGCCCTTCGGGCTCACGCCCGATACGCGCTATTTCTGCGATCTGCCTGGACATCGGGCGGCTTTGAACGTGCTGTGTATTGCGGTCGGAAGCGGTGAAGGCTTCGTAAAAATCACAGGTGAAGTGGGCACCGGAAAGACGCTCTTATGCCGTCAATTTCTGGCCGACATGGAAGGCTGCGCTCCCTGCGCGTGGCTGCCCAATCCAGTGCTGAGGCCTCACGAAATGCGCCTTGCCCTGGCGCATGAGCTGGGGCTGACGATTGCGGCAGGCGACTCCCAAGCTTTGCTTGTACGCAAACTGGAACTTCATTTACTGGAGTTGGCCCAACGCGGCCAGCCCGCGATACTTGTTATCGATGAAGCGCAAGCATTGCCGGATGAGAGTCTCGAGGCGCTGCGGCTGCTTTCCAATCTGGAGACCGAACGACAAAAGTTGGTACAGATCATTCTATTTGGCCAGCCGGAGTTGAATGCCCGCCTTGCCAGCGATCATTTCAGGCAGTTGCGCCAGCGCATTGCTTTCAGCTACGACCTTCCGCCTCTGCGCAGACCGGAGATGCAGGCTTATTTGAATCATCGCCTGCGTTTGGCAGGTGCCAGCACACCGCTTTTCTCCGGTGCGGCGCTGCAATCGATCGCGCTGCTGAGCCGCGGAATTCCGCGCCTTGGCCACGTGCTCGCGCACAAGGCGCTGATCGGCGCCTACGGACGCGGCTCGCCGCAGGCTCGATTGCGCGAAGCCTGGGCAGCAGCTTGCGATACCGAGGACGTCGCGATGCGTTTGCACCAATACTGGCGACGGGGTTTCATCGGAGGCGCCGGGTTGCTTGCCGCGGGTACCGCTGCAGCGGCGGTGCTGAGGTGGGTACCGTGAGCGTGATCAATAAAATGTTGCAGGATCTCGATCGGCGCCAGGCCGCAGCGCCGGGCGTGCCGTTTGGTACAGTCGCCGCCGTGCCTGCCTCACATCACAGCCATCGGCTTGGGCTGTTGACTGCCGGTTTATTCGTGACGGGTATTGTCGCGATCGGCGCGTGGGTTTTAAGAAATACCGAGCGCGACATCGAGCCGTCGAAGCCAGTTTCCATGCAATCCGTTCAAGTCCGTCAGGCCGCGCCTATTCACAGCGAAGAGCACGCGCAGCAGACAAGTGTTCAGCAAACAGACAATCAACAGATCGGCATTCAGCAAACGGCGCACACGCTGCAACTGAGTCTTGCTGGCACGATCACCACATCGCCTACGCTCGTGGATCAGGCCCGCTTCGATAAGGCAGATGTGCGTGAACCTAAGCTGCCGGCCGCGGTGGATTCGGCACAGCCGACGGTCTCCGTGCAACCGGCTGCTGCCGTCGCACTTTCAGTTCCGGACATCGCCGAGATATCCGATCCGGATGCCGATGAGCCGTTGCCGCCTCCGTTGTCGGCACTAAAGGCAATCAAGAGTACCGCCGCTTTGATTTCCGTCGTGCACAAGCGGATCAGTCAGGATCCAGCGGCGCTGGCAGAGCGGGCTTACCAGACAGCGTTGGTGCACATCGAGCGAGGCGAGAAGGCGGATGCCGAGCGCGAACTCAGTCACGCGCATGCACTGCAACCAGAACAAGCTGGCGCCACCGTGGCTTTGGCGACGCTGTACCTGCAGCAAGCGCAGATGGATAAGGCCGAAGCGCTATTAGTGCCGGCGCTGACGGCGGACCCCGACAACGCGGATTTGCGGTTGCTGTTGGCGCGCACCCGACTGGCGGCGGGAAAGCCGAACGATGCCTGGCAATTGCTGCGCGAACATGCGCCCACTCTGCAAAGCAACACCGACTACCACGCGGTCCTGGCTGCGCTGGAGCAGCAGCTTGGACACAGTGCGGACGCTGCCGTGCGCTACAACGCGCTGCTGGCGATCGATTCGACCCAGGGCGTTTGGTGGCTGGGATTGGGGCTTGCACTGGAGAGCCAGCAGCGTCGCGGCGAGGCCAGCGATGCCTATCGGCACGCTTTGATGCAATCCACTCTGCCGGCCGTGGCGCATGACTACGCGGTCGCGCGCGTGGCGGCACTGGGAGTCCGGTAGATGGAAGCCCGACCCAAAATTCGCCTCGGCGACATGCTGGTCAAGGCTGGCGCCATCAGCGCCGAACAATTGCAGCAGGCGCTGGCTGCCCAAAAGAAAACCGGCCGCAAGCTCGGTGGCACGCTGATCGACATGGGCATTCTCAGCGAAATCCGTCTGCTCGAGGTTCTCGCGGAGCAATGCCGTCTGCCGCTGATCGATCTTGCACGTTACAAAATTGACGAGAATGCATTGCACTTGCTGATGGAGGTGCATGCACGCCGGTTCCGCGCCGTGGTGCTGGCGCAGCGCGGCAACGTTTACGACGTGGCGATGGCGGATCCGACCGACATCAACGCCATCGACGAAATCGAGCGTCTGCTGGGGCGGCCACTGCAACTGGCAATCGCACGGGAAGCGGACATTCTGCGCACGATCGATCTCATGTATCGCAAGAGCCAGGAGATCGAAACACTGGCGGAAAAGCTCGGCGCAGAAATGGGCGTCAACCAGTTCGACGTCGGCCTGCTCAGCAACGAGGCAGCGACTGCCGACGCTCCCGTGGTCAAGCTGTTGCAATCCATCTTCGAAGACGCGGTGCAGGTACGCGCTTCCGACATTCACCTTGAGCCGGACGAAAAAGTACTGCGCATCCGTCTGCGTGTGGACGGCGTCCTGCAGGAACAGGTCATGAAGGAGTCGCGCATCGCGCCGGCGGTGGTGCTGCGTCTGAAGCTGCTCGCCGGTATGGACATTTCAGAGAAACGCTTGCCTCAGGACGGGCGTTTCTTCATCACCGCGCGCAACCACCAGTTGGATGTGCGCATGTCGACCATGCCCGTGCTTTACGGCGAGGCGGCCGTGATGCGCATTCTGGATCAGACCACCGGCGCGCCGAAGCTGTCGGAGCTGGGCATGCCGGACGAAATACTCAATCGCTTTCGTCACGCGTTTACACGTCCACATGGGCTTATCCTGGCCACCGGTCCCACGGGTGCCGGCAAGACTACGACGCTCTATGCGGCACTGCATGAGTTGAACCGGCCGGAAGTAAAGATCGTCACGGTCGAGGATCCCATCGAGTACCGTTTGCCGCGCGTCAATCAGGTCCAGGTCAATGCCAAGATCGATTTGTCCTTCGCCCGCGTGCTGCGTTCGGTTTTACGGCAAGACCCCGACATCATCATGGTCGGTGAGATGCGTGACCGGGAGACGACCGAAATCGGTCTGCGCGCGGCGATGACTGGGCATTTGGTGCTGTCGACTCTACATACCAACGATGCAGTCAGTTCCGCGCTGCGCTTGGTCGATATGGGTGCGGATGGTTACCTGGCCGCTTCTGCACTGCGCTGCGTCATCGCACAGCGGCTGTTGCGTCGAATCTGCTCACACTGTAGCGAACCCTATACACCGGACAGCAGCGAGCGCATCTGGATTCAGGGCGCCGTCGGTGGTCAGGGCGCCGGTGAATCGATCTATCGACGCGGCCAGGGCTGCCCGCAATGTAACAACACCGGCTATTTCGGACGCATCGGCGTATACGAAATACTGATCATTACCGAACCCATGGCCGATGCCTTGCGCCGCAATGATGCTGGCGGCTTCATCGCTGCCGCGCAACGGGCTGCCGGTTACCGGCCGCTGTCGCTGATGGCTCTCGATTACGCACGCCAGGGACTCACCACCATCAGCGAGGTCATGCGCGTCACCGAAACACGGGCTGACGAAACCCTTTCCGTCCCACCACGGGTCTCGGTGTAAGACATGGCCACCTTCGCCTACCGTGGACGCAATCCAGGTGGACAACTGGTGTACGGTACAGTGGACGCCAACGATGCTGATGCCGTGGCCAGCCGCCTCGCGGACAGCGGTGTCATTCCGCTGTCCATTGAGGAGACAAAAGCCGGCGTTGGCTTACGTGATCTGCTCCCGCGTCGTCGAGTAGAGCTTGCCGACCTCATCATGTTCAGCCGGCAGATGTACAGCCTGTCGCGCGCGGGCGTGCCAATTTTGCACGCCTTCATCAGTCTGACCGAGAGCGCGACGAATCCAGAGTTGGCCGCAGTCCTCCGTGCTGTCAGCGACAGTCTCGCTTCAGGCCAGAGCCTCGCCACCGCGATGGCCAAACACGAGGAAGTGTTTTCGCAGTTTTATGTCAGTCTGATCCATGTCGGCGAAAACACCGGACAGCTCGACGCGGTTTTCATGCAGCTTGCTAACTATCTGGAGCGCGAGCTGGAAACACGCAAGCGCATCGCGACTGCATTCCGGTATCCGACATTCGTGCTGATTGCGATCAGTGTGGCGATCACCATCATTAATCTGATGGTAATTCCCGCCTTCGCCAAGATTTTTGCCAGCTTCCATGCGCAGCTGCCTTGGGCAACGCGGCTGCTCCTTGGTACGTCGCAGTTTTTCATGAATTTCTGGCCGCTCATGCTGATTGCGTTGATTGGCGGCACCATTGCCTGGCGCCGGTTCGTCGCCACGGAAAAGGGCCGATTGTTCTGGGACGGCAAGAAGCTGCGCATTCCCATCATCGGCGACATTGTGCACCGAGCACTCCTCGGCCGCTTCTGCCGCTCCTTTGCCACCATGCTCCGCGCTGGTGTTCCACTGCCGACGGCGTTGCACGTGGTTTCGCGCGTCGTCGATAACACATTTGTCGGAGAAAGAATTCGCAGCATGGGCGCCGGTATCGAGCGTGGCGAATCCATTACCCGTAACGCCGCCGCGACTCAAATGTTCAGTCCTCTGGTGTTACAGATGATGTCCGTCGGTGAGGAAACAGGATCCATCGATCAGCTGCTCGACGAGGTGGCGGATTTTTACGATCGCGAAGTGGACTACGACCTCAAGCGCCTCTCCGATCGCATTGAACCGCTGATGATTGTGTTCGTCGGCATTCTGGTGTTGATTCTGGCGCTCGGCGTGTTCCTGCCGATGTGGGACTTGGCGAGCATCGCGCGCGGCCGATGATCGTCAGTCGCCGCCAATTTGGATTCAGTCTGTTCGAACTGGTTGTCGTCATCGTGATTATCGTGCTGTTGATATATGCGGCGCTGCCGGGTCTCACCGAAGCTATGCGTCAGGCTCACGAAACAGCGGTGCGCCTGAATGCGCGCGCTTTGCAGGAGGGTGTGATGCGTGCCAGAGCCATCCAGATGGTCGATGGTTTGAGCGGACAGGTCTACGACCTGCCGCGATTCGGCGATGGCACGCTGGATTTGTCCGCGGGCGGATTCCCGGCCGGCACCAACCGTACGCCGGGGGATCAGTTAACGGGACAGCATTGCGCCGAGATTTGGAGAGCGGTATTGGAGCCCAATCCCGGAGATCCGCGTGGGGAACCCGGCGGCGATTTTGATGCAACTCTAAGGGCCGGAGGAAAAAATCCAGTATGTATCTATAGTTACAAGCATGGAGGTGCAATGACCATTGGCTATGATCCGGCCACCGGGGAGGTGTGGGCGGATGCGAAATTCAAGGGTTTTGTGTTTTCGCGCTAGCGGTCGATATGGAGTCGGGAGATCAATGCCAGAGTTTGACCGGGTGATGTAAATCGTATTCGACGAAAAAGACTGAAGTTTTCGTCCGACCGGCCGATTCTATTAGATACCCTGAGTCCGATGGGCTGCTGGCACAGCGGGCCGGGCCGAGCGGGACGCGGGCCCGAAGCTTTTCCGTGATGGACAATATTTATTATTTGGAGGCAACTCATGAGCAAGCAAAAACAGCAGGGCTTCACGTTGATTGAACTGGTCGTAGTCATCGTGATTCTGGGCATTCTATCGGCTGTTGCAGTACCTAAATACATCGATCTGCAAAAGCAGGCCCGCACGTCCGTGATATATGGAACTCAGGGTGCAGTACAAGGGGCTGCCTCGCTTGCTAAAGCCGCATGGCTGGCCGCTGGCGGTACCGCTGCAATCACGACCGTGACAATGGACACTGTGACGGTGAATGTAAATACTTCCGGTTACCCTACCGCCGCTGCCGCTGGCATCGGTGCGGCGATCAATAAAAGCGCCAATATTTTCTATGGCGCGGATTCTGGAACGCCATTGACTGGAACCTACACCATTTCCTATTCAACTGATGGTGGAGTTACCGCGTTGGCCAACTGCAACGTTAGCTACGCTGCCACGACAGGTATAGCAACCGTCGTAGCCGCTAACATTTCTGGCTGCTGATCTTGAGTGAGGCCTGGGAGCTGTCGGGCCAAGGATGAACCGGCTACATGGGCGTTTGTGTGGTCTGTATTACGTCGTTTTCCTGGCTCGGAAGCGCGAGCCAACGAAAGCAACGAAATCCGTTCTCACACAGCCGCCTCCGGCGTCGATCGCCCTAGCCCGACGGGTTGCCAGTCTGCGCGGTATGGATATGCGCGGATTTACATTGGTCGAGCTGGTTGTCGTTATTGTGTTGCTGGGAATTCTCGTCGCCTACGCCGCGCCCCGGTTCGCCGGGCGCGGCGGCTATTCGGAGCTTACGGCGCGCGAGGATGTGAAACAGTCATTGCGATACGCACAGCAATTGGCGATGAGCCAGACCAACAGCACAGTTACATTCAGCTCACCTTCTTCAACGCAAATTGATGTGCAGGTGAACGGAGTCTCCGCTCCTCTTCCTGGTGCTCCCCCTCCGGGCGGCGGCAATACATTCCCGAAATCGATGCAGGCCGGAATCACCCTCAACGGCATCGCTTCACCTTTGACCTTCGACCGCTTTGGCGCAACGTCCAATGCGACCATCAGCGTTATTGGATCTCTACGGACCTTGAAAATCTGCGTAGTCGGAACCACCGGTTATGCGTACGATTGCTAAGCGAGCGTATGGTTTTACGCTAATAGAAATAGTCGTCAGTATCACCGCGGTCGGCATACTGATGACATTGATCCTTTCAGTGCTTGCGCCCGAGGGCGTGCGGGGCACCGACGCGATTTACAGTATGCGCGCGGCGGAGCTGGGCCAGTCCTATCTGGAAGAGATGCTGGGCAAGCGTTATGCGGAAAACAGCCCGCTCGGAAACGCACTGCGCTGTGGTGAAGCCGGGGGGCCGGGCGCATGCACGACGCCGTTGGGTCCGGATAGCGGTGAAACCACACATACCACTTTCGACGATTTCGACGACTACAACGGTTTCAGCGACGGTAGTGCCGGCACCGCGCCGACCGATCAAAGCGGTAGCGCGCGCCCTAACTACACCGGCTTTCAAGTTACCGCGACTGTTAGTTATGCAGGTACCGATCTTGGTCTCAATAACCTGGATGCCAAGCTAGCTGTCGTTACTGTCACCGATCCACATGGTGCGCGGTATGTCTTCAGCGTGTACAAGGCGAATTTCTGAGCCATGACCATGCGCACTGCACGCGGGTTCACTCTGGTTGAGCTGGTCGTCGTGATCGCCCTCCTCGGCGTTACCTTCGTGACACTTACAATCTTTTTTACTAGTACGGTACGCGGCTATATCGATACCGCGAATCGGCAGGACAGCGTCGCGCTCGCGCGTACGGCGCTCGATCGCATGGGGCGCGACCTGCGCGAGGCAATGCCGATATCGGTTCGCATCAGTAATAACTGCTTGCAGTTCTTGCCAGTGGCAGCAAGTACCGTGTATGTGTCGCTGCCGGCGAATGCGGCAGCGATTTCGGTAATGGATTTCACAGTGCCCGCCGGCAGCGGCTATTACGCCGCGGTGTATCCGGTCAGCTCCAGCGAGCTATATGGTTTGACAGCAATGCAGCCCATCAGCGCCATCGGTTCCGCGAGCGGAAATCTGCGCACGCTAGCCCTTTCCTCCAGCGGCTTTCCATCGCCGCGCGCCTCGGCGGGGGAGCGGCTGTATATCGTCAGCAATCCCGTCAGTTACTGCTTTGAAGCCAGCGGCCAGTTGAATCGCTATACCAGTGCCGTGGCGTCGACGCAGGCTACTCCGGGTGCGGGATTGAGCAATCCCGCAATGCTGGCCGACAAACTGATTGCCGCGTCATCATCGTTTCAATACTCAAGCGGCACCTGGCAGAACAATGCACTGGTGACAATCACGTTCACCATACAGCAGCCCAATAGCAGTAGTAGCACCGAAACGCTGAAATTCGATCACGAAGTGTGGTTGCGCGATGTGCAATAAACTGCAACGCGGTTTCAGCCTGATCCTGGTACTGTTTCTGCTGCTGGTGGTCAGTTTGCTGGCGGTGTCGATGACGCAATTGAACAGTGGTAGCTCCACTGCGGTATCTCAGGAAATTCTGTCAGTGCGTGCTTTGTTCGCCGCCGAAAGTGGGGCGCAGGCCATGGCGACGGACATATTTCCGCTCGGTGCCACCCCGGTATGCCCCGCGTCAGCATTGGCTCTCACTTACACGGCGAACGGCCTGAGCGGTTGCACTGCGGCGGTCACCGTCAGCTGCCCAGCGCTTAGCGCCGCTGGTAGAACCGTGTATACCGTAGTGAGTGACGGTACTTGTATCGCCGGCACTCAGCGCGCACGCCGCAGAGTGCAGATCGGGTTGAGAAGCCTATGATGAAGCCCTGGTTGTCCGCAGCATTTGTGTTGGCTCTTATATTCAGCCGCGTCGCCATGGCAGCGGCTACCTACGCTAGCGAAGTCGGTCCGGCGGTCAGCGCCGCATATCCTTGGGAAGATACAACCGGTGGCACTGGTGTCGCTCTCAACAACGATGCCTGCAGCGCCGCAATCAATCTGGGGGGATTCACATTTAACTTCGGCGGCACGGCTTACACCACGGTCGCGATTTGTAGCAACGGCGTTTTACGATTGGGTGCCGCCGCTTTTACTACGGCAGCCAACACCGCATTGCCGGTGGCTGGCCAATCCGGCTTGATGTTTCCGTTCTGGGATGATTTGAATCCGCAGGGGCTCGCCAATACCGCTAGTCAAGGCATCCGCTATTTAGCTGCCGGAGCCAGTCCCAATCGGCGCTTCACCGTAACGTATCTGCGTATTCCCCGCGTTTCAGGGGGAGGCACCGCGGGGTTTTACACGTTTCAAGTCACTCTATTCGAAGACGGTCGCTTCGTTTATCGCTATGGATACACTTCGTCCGTCAACGCACCTGGACGTGGCGCCGCACAATCGTCGGATCAGGACGCAGGAGTTTCCGCCACGGTCGGCTATCAGGCGACCACGACGGATTTCATCCAGTATTCGCTCAACACAGCCAGCGTTTTCAACAACGACATTATTTTATGGCGGCCGACAACGCAGCAGAAAACGACGCGTGCCGACACCACCTGCGGCGTTCCACTGCAAACGGCGCTCGTGTTTGCCACTACGGTCAACAAAGCCAGTGCTGAGACCGCCAGCAATTACACGGTCGTCTCCACTACGGGTACGGCCGTTACGGTTAATAGCGCAAGCCTGGCTGCCGACAACCAAACCGTGACGTTGAGTTTGACGGGCGCTGTGGCGAATCAGATTTATATCGTTCGTACCAATGGTGTTCAGACCAGCGGCGGGCAATTGGTTTATGACGCGGAGAGCTACACCGCAGGCAGCGCGCCCGCCACCGGTGTGATCGGGGATTATTTCGCGCACGGACAGGCGGGTGCCGATGGCGACGATATTTTCCCTTATTTCTCCGCCATCAATGGTAAATCGCACGTGGTGCAGCAAGATACGACCATTAACTTCAACGTCAATGCCAACGGCTTTTTCCCGGGCGGCGGTGTTCACGACTACAGCACACGCTGGCTCGGCTATCTGGTGCCGACCACAACTGCGAAATATTGTGTGAGCATCGCGGGTGATGACGGCATCCGTTTATTTTTTGATGGCAGTTCGGTTCTCAACGGCTGGGTGTTGCAGAGCGTAACGTATTACACGACCGCAACGCCGCTCACGCTCAACGCCGGGCAGTATTATCAACTGCAGGAAGAGTATTACGAGCGTTCCGGTCAGACCGTTGCTGCGTTGCAATGGGCACAGACGGCGGGCAATACCTGCCCGGTGAATCCGCCTGCCGGAAGCGTCGTCGTACCGCAGGTCAATCTCTATAGCTGCAAGGCAGGCGCAGCGGCGTTTAGAATTTCTGGCGCCGCAGTGGGTATTAACTGCACGCCCACGGCGATTACGATTACGGCAGTGGACTCATTGGGCAATACGTTCACTGGCTATACCGGAACCATCACACTCTCGACCAGCACCGCACATGGCACTTGGTCGCTGAAAACCGGCAGTGGAACGTTTGCCGCGGGCGCTGCCGATTCCGGGGCAGCAACTTACACGTTTGTTGCCGGCGACAACGGCGTGGTGGTTCTGAATCTTCTCGACGCGCATCCTGAAAGCGTCAATGTCAATGTCTTAAGCGGTGCCCTTGTTGAGGATCCCTCCTTCGATCCGAATTTTATTTTCCAGCCCACCGGTTTGCGTTTGTGGGCGAATGGTGTCGCCGGGGCCTCCATTCCCAATCAGGTCGCCGGCCTGGGCTTTTCCGGCGGCGTATTTCAGCTGGAAGCTGTCGGAACGGATCCCAGCAACAACAAGTGCACTTCGCTTCTTACGAATGGCACGCAATCGGTCAATTTCGCGCTGGAGTGTCAAAACCCAACGAGCTGTTCGACGGGAGCCGGAAACGCCAGCCTGGCATCGGTGAATGGTACTAGTATCAAGGGCAATAACAGTGGTATCCCTTCCAGCTACACCGCGATGAATTTGACTTTCACCAACGGCTTCGCTCCGCTGACATTCAGCTATGGCGATGCAGGGCAAATCGCTTTTTATGCAAATACCAACGTGGTCACCGGCGGCAACACCGCGAATCTGACCTGGACCAGCAATCCAATAGTCGTGCGGCCGTTCGGGTTTTGCATCGTCCCGTCGAGCGCAACCAATGCCAATCCCACAGCGACTGATGCGACTGGAACGGTTTTTACCACTGCCGGCACGAGTTTCAATACGACCGTCAAGGCAGTGGCATGGCAAGCAGCGGACGATGCGAACAACGATGGAGTTCCCGACGCCGGCGCCGATCTTTGCACCACTAATGCGATCACGCCGAACTTTGGAAGACACATCACGGCACCCACCGTCACCCTGAGCTCCACACTGCAACAGCCATCCGGAGGAAATTCAGGATCGCTTACCGGAAATACCACGATCAGCACCGCATTTATCAGCCCGTCGAATGGACAATTCCAGGGAACGCTCACCTGGAGCGAAGTCGGCATCGTCACGCTGAACGCGCTGACTTCGAATTACCTGGGTTCGGGCATGAATATTACCGGCGCGCGCGCCAATGTCGGCCGCTTTATTCCGCATCACTTCGCGATCAGCAATAGTATTCTGACCAACCGCACTGATCTGAGCTGCAGTGCCTCCACATTTACTTATTTTGGTGAACCTCTGAGCCTGGGATTTACGCTGACGGCACAGAACGCTAGTAATAGCACGACCCAGAACTATACGGGTACAGGCGCGAGCGCGTTCGCCAAGCTGCAAAGCTTTGCCGGCCTGAATACGATAGGCATCTTTTCTGGAACCCTTCCGCATACCGGGATTCCAACCAATAGCGTTGGCCTGTCGGGAAGCTGGGCAAGCGGTGTATGGAATGTCGTCGCGTCGGTGAATGTTTTTGATCGCGCGACGGCTTTGGTGACCCCAACGGGTCCATTCAATTCCACGGTATTCGGAGCTGCCCCTCAGGATTCCGATGGCGTCACCACGATTGGATTCAATCTGGATACGGATACGACAAATAGCCCTCCTGATGGCATTAGCGACCATGTGAAAATTGGCGTGAGCACCAATCTGCTCTACGGCCGTCTGCGCCTGAACAGTGCGAGCGGTCCTTCGGATCTGAGCTTGCCGATACCGGCGAGTACCGAGTACTGGAACGGTAGCCAGTTCGTGCTCAACACCTCCGACAGTTGCACGACCGTCAATGGCGCCTCCGCGACACTGAGCAATTTCCGGAATTATCAGGGCTCGATCAACGGCACAACTCCGAGCGGAAGCGCAACCTTAAGCTCGGGTCAATCTCAAACCGCACTCTTATTGAGCGCGCCGGGCGCGGGCAACTACGGCAGTGTGGATGTTTCACTCAATCTGACAGCAACTCCGTGGCTCGAATTCGACTGGAATAACGACGGTACTTTCGATTCCAGTGTCACTGCCACGGCAAGTTTCGGTATTTACCGAGGCTCCGACCGGGTGATTTACTGGCAGGAAACGCAGTAGAAATATGCGTGCGCGGCTAAACGCATAGCTAATCCTATAGCTATCCGAAATACGCTTGCCCACCATCAAGTGGAATCGTCGCGCCGGTCAGATATTGCGCGGCGGGACTGACGAGAAAGACGACAGCTCGGCCGATATCTTTCTCGCAATCGCCTATGCGGCCGAGCGGGATAGTTTTGAAGAATTCCTCCGCTTCCTTCGGACGGGACTCGATCCAGCCTTTGAGTGCAGGCGAATTGGCATGGGGCGCAATGTTCAGCGCGCGGATGCCGTCGACGCCCCATTCGGCCGCCGCGCCGCGCGTCAGCGAGCGGATTGCTTGTTTGACGGCCGCGTAACCACTGTAATAACGCGCGTCCCAGCGAATGGCCGCGGAGCTGATGAAGTTGAGGATCGTGCCGCCGCCGCGTGCCTTCAAATGAGGATAGGCCGCACGCATGAAGCGCAGCGTGGCGATCGGTCCTGCATCGAATCCGAGCTGAAGCTGCTCGTCGGTCAGGTTGAGCAGCGGGCCAATCGTCACGCCGTCGACCGCATTGTTGACCAGAATGTCGAGACCACCGAAGGCCTTGACGGTCTTCTCAACAGTGGGGCCGATTTGCTCCTTCTTGGTTACATCGCAAACGATAGGAATCGCTTTACCGCCGAAGCTCTCGATCGCTTTGCAGGTGTCGATAAGCTTGGACTCCGTGCGTCCGGTAACTGCAATCGCGACGCCTTCCTTGGCGAGGGCGAAGGCGATGCCTTGACCGATGCCCGAACCGGCGCCAGTAATCAGCGCGACTTTCCCATCCAGCATACCCATGTTCAATCTCCGTCAGATGTGTTCATCAACAGTGTGCCGCGCAAACTTTCGCTTACCGCGACAAGTTGCCTTTTTCTACGGCGTCGAAAGTGTCAGCACCTACGATAGCTCTCACCAGATCCTTGTTGACAGGGAAACTTCGCAGGGTATTACCGCCGTCCACTTCAATGCATTGACCGGTGATCCAACTGGATTCGGGTCCGACCAGGAATCGGATCATTCTGCCCTGGTCTTCGGGCTGGCCGATGCGCTTTATCGGTTGCTGCTCCAGAAAACTCTCCTGCATGCCGGGCACATCCATCAAGGCCTCGGTGGTCGCAGTGCGAGTCAAGCCGGGGCAGACCGCATTGACCCGGATGTTCTTTTCCCCTAGCTCGTCCGCCGCAATATGTACCAAGTGGTTCACTGCCGCTTTACCGGCGGCGTAGGACGCCAGATAGCGGCAGGAAAATGTCGCTGCGGTGGATGAGATGGCGACAATGGAGCCGCCGCCGGATCGCACCATTGCTAACCCCGCGTACTTTAGGACCAGATACTGTGGGCGAACGTTGATATCCACTTCCGCGCTGAAGCGGTTGTCGTCAAAGCCCAATACCGGGGAATAGCTGCCACCGCCCGGAACCGTGACGGCTGACGCCAGTCCACCGCCTTCGCTGGCGACTTCAACGGCATGTCGTACGTCCGCGCCATTCATTACGTCGCAGACGACATGCCGGATGGCGCCACCCGATTGCTGGGCCAGTGCTTGCAGCGACGCGACGGCGTTTTTGAGTTTATCTTCATGGCGTCCGGCAATCGTAACGATGGCGCCATCGGCGAGCAGCAGCTTCGCGGCTGCGTAACCGATGCCGCTGCCACCGCCGACGATCAGGCTGCGATGATCATGGAGAATGTGGTGTTGTGTCGGGTTCATGGAGTCGGATTCATCGATTACAGGAATACGTCACCGGAGAGGTACAGGGACCGTCGCGCTGCATATCTCAGTCCAGTCGAGCACTAGATGGCGGTGCGCGAAACGCCAGCGCCCGTCGACTAGCACGAACTGATCTTGATAGCGGATATACCAGACCAACACTTGTGCGCCCGCCTGCGGATCATCGTAAAGGTGGCGGGCGGTGCAATAGGTCTCGCCCTGTGCCTGCTTTCCCTCTACGGTGACGGTTTGGTTCTCCACGACATGTCGTGTCAACCGGTAGCGTTGTTGCAGCATGGCGGAGATACCGCGAATCTCGGCGCGCCCGACCAAACGGAATCCCGGCCCTTCGACAATTGCATCTTCGGTCAATATCGCGTCGAGAAGTTCAGGCCGGTTGCGATCCGCAGCCTGCGCATACAACTCCGCCAACTGCCGGAATACGTGTCGGTCGGAATTGAAGTCTTCAGAGGCTTGCATGGGCCGATTCTTTCAGAGCATGTTGCGATATTGCGCGACGATTTCGCCGATGGTCCGGACGATATCGTTACGGCGATATCCGAGCTGGTGGGTTTCTTTTGCATCCGGTTCGTAATAGAGCGTTTTGCCTCGTCCCCAAAGGATCGCGGCATCGGGCAGCATCGGATGCTCCTTATCGACAACCGGTGGCACCGGTCGATTGACGGCGCGGAAGAACGCCCCGAAATAATCCTGAAAAGACAGATTTTCGTCGCCCACTAGATAGGCTTTGCCACTGTCGCCACGATCGAGCGCACCTACGATTGCTTCCGACAGCGATTGGGTTGAAATGAAATTCACACCGCCCGGGGGCACGAATTCGGGCATCGGTGCGAACTTGCCCAGGGCATAGTCGGTGTAGGCCTTGAACATGCCGATGACGAGGCCTGGCACTGCGCCCACGACGAAGGGCGCGTTCAGACTGATGACACGGAAATCAGATGTCGCCAGTGCACGAACGCCCTCGTCGGCGAGCTTGCGTGAGCGGACATAGGTGTTTTTTTCGACGAGCTGTGGCGCTGCCTGCGGATAGAAGCTGCCGATGTAGATCGCTTGACCGATGCCGGCGGCGCGTGCCTTCGCGAAGAAGCGGGGCACACCCTCTACGTTGGTACGCTCCCAGTGCGCAGTCGCATCCGCGCCTTGAGGTAAATGGCGGATGTCGTTCGCTGCCGCGAATACCAGCGTGTCGAACCGGGCGAGATCGGCGGCGGCGACATCGTTAGCGACATAATCAATCCGCAGAAACTCCAATTCTGCCAGCGGAGTGCCCGGCTTTGGCGGAGTACGGCCAGCGATGCTGACTTGATGGCCTTTCGATCGCAGATATAACGCGGCATGTGCGCCGATCATGCCAGCGCCCCCTACGACGAGTATTTTCATTTTCTCACTTTCCAGTTTGTCCCGATCCAATCGACAGCGCTGCGTCAAGCAGCCGCGTCAAAAATTCATACCGTTGCCGGTGATCACCGGCACATTGGTCCAGATGTCCTTAGGGTCACGGTACCAACCGGCCGCGGCAAGTGCACCGCCGTCGATGTGGAGCACTGTGCCCGTCACCCAACTCGCCAGCGGACTGGCGAGGAATAGGATACCGCCGGCCATGTCCTCCGGTGTGCCAAATCGACCGATCGGAATCCAGCGCGGTATGTGCGGGCGATGCTCTGCTGCAATGACTTGCGTGATGGGCACTTGAGGCGTTTCCGTCGTTTCCGGCGCGATCAGGTTGACACGGATGCCTGCGGGCGCGAGTTCAACCGCAAGGCTCTTGGTAAAGCCGGTCATGGCGGCCTTGAATGCGCCGTAGACAACCAGATTCGGAATCGCACGAAAGCCTTCGATGGAGGACACGCTGACGATGCTTCCACCCGCGCCGTTACGACGCAGCAATGGGATCATTGCGCGGGTAACCGTGAAGATATGGCGGAGATTTACTGCGTATAAGCGCTCGATCTCGGCGTCGGTGAACCGTTCGAATGGTTTGGCGAGCATCAGAAAATCGCCGACGTTATTGACAAGCACGTCGAGCCCACCAAAGCGGGTTTCGATCTGGGCGGCCAACGCCGCTACGATTGCACCATCGTTGACGTCGCCTTCGACGACGAGCGATTCGACGCCCGCCTTTTCCAGTGCTTCCCGGACTTCACCCGCGCGCACCGGATCGATTTCGATCACAGCCACTCGTGCGCCGGCTTTTCCGAAGATTTCAGCGGTTGCCCGGCCGATACCAGCGCCACCGCCGGTCACCAGAACGGTCTTTCCCTTGAAACTGATCAACGATGCTCTCCCCCGTTATAGACCGACGACGCAGAGCGGACTCAAAACTGCGCTCCAGACGCTTTTCCTATCGGGTTTTGCGTCTTCTTTGTGTCTAGAATAATGCCACCAGGAACCAGCAGCAATTAGGCACCTGAAAGTGTTATAGGTACCTATCGGAAACCATCATTCAGGAGTTGATGCGATGAAGGACTACCATCCGCTGACGCTCGAAATCATGGATATGGTTGGCGACAAGTGGACGCTACTGATCGTCTATACCTTAGGCGAAAGTGCGTTGCGTTTTTCAGAATTGCGACGGCGTACGGCCCCGGTCAGCCAGAAGATGCTCACCCAGACGCTTCGCGCCCTGGAAAGACATGGCATGGTCGATCGGACAGTACTGCCGACGGCGCCCCCACAGGTTGAATACACGCTGACACCGCTTGGCAAAAGCTTTCTTGCCGCCGCCGGCGTCATCTGCGATTGGACGCGCGACAATGTCGAAGCGTTGAATAGTGCGCGTCAGGCATTCGACCGCAAGCGAAGCAAATCGGTAGCGGCAGCGAACCCCGGGAAACGGCGACGTGGGTGAGCATGCGCGCGCAGCGATCCGAGAAGGGCAGGGCAGGCGCTAGCCCGGCAAGGCAATCAGCAAATGGCGGCTGAGATCGCCGATCAATGTGGGTCGCATACGCCGCTCGCTGAAATACCACCCGTCTTCATCACGCGCAAACCGGTCTTCATAGCGACCGGCGATGATTGCTTGCAGCGGAAAATCGTTAAACGCCTGGAAAACGGTAAACCCTAACCAAGCGCTGGCGCCGCAGCAGTCGGCATCGATGGCGATGCGGATGTTGCTCATCACGTGCTGCGTGCACGGTGTACCGCATGCATAGCGGCGTGTATTTGTTTCATACATACGCTGCACTTCGGATGCGCCATGGAACGGCTGCCCGGCGGCAGGTGCCGTGATTTGCCCGCGCGCGAACAACCGGCCGATTCCAGCGAAGTCACCGGCATCAATAAGTTCCGCATAGCGATAAAGCAAATCTTCGATCCCGCGATAGTCATCCATGGCGCCGCCCCATTCTGAGTTCTATCGGCGTTTATAGCGCGTCGTATACGTAGCGGCAACGCAATGCGCTTTCCACGGTGCCTATGGCAGGACCAACCGCTTCGTCGCCGGTTCCGGCTGCGGCATGCCCAAGACCTTCACTGAGGACCCGGGCGATGTCGTCGATTTCCATGTGGCTGTAGACAGTGCCGGCTACGCGCCTCATGCCTGATGCTTCTTGGTTCGGTTCGAAGACTGATCTCTCTGCACTGAGAGGTTGCAAGCCACAAACGTGAATTGACATCTGGCGCAGTACGGCTTTGCTTTACTCACCGTCCGACCATCCGGCGCGCGCACCTCATATTTAACGCTTCCCTGCCGATACAGACATATCTGGAGATTCGCATTCCTGAACAGCCGCGTCTTCGGCGCTCATGCGTCTCAATCATTAATCTCCGAAGGAACGGGTCATGGCTGTGTTTCAGGTTGCGACACGCATTGCAGCGGCGATGCTGTTTATGTTTCAGTTTTCGTCGGCAGCTTATGCTGGACCTATGGTCGCATTCGGCGGCGACGCCGGGACGCTCGGTCTCGGTGGTCACGCAGTGGTGGAATTTAAGCCTTGGTTGAACGGGCGTATGTCGGCGCATCTGTTTAACTACGCCACGGACCTCAATCTTGGTGGCCTCAACTACGACAGCAATATCCAGCTTCGCAATTTCGGCAGCTATGCGGATTTCTATCCGTTTGCGGGCAAGGCACGACTGTCCCTGGGCGCGTTGTATAACGGCAACAAGATCAAGTTGCACAAAACCTGTACTGACGGCTGCAGTGTCGATGGCATGACCGTAGTCGGGCCAAACGTGCAGCTTGATGGATCGCTGAGTTTCAACAAACTGGCGCCCTATGTTGGAATCGGCTGGGGCAATGCAATGAGCGGATCACCGTTCTATGTATTGTTCGACGCTGGCGTGGTGTTCCAAGGCGCACCCAAGGTTGATCTCAACGCTTCGGGTGTTGCCAGCGTGGGCGCGAACGGTTACTGGTGGTCGAAAGGCATGGATTTGCAGACCGATCCGGTGGCGCAGCTGACGCTCGACGACGAGCGGACCCAGATTCGCAATGGCGCCAGCCGTTATCAATATTTTCCCGTGGTTTCGTTTTCCATTGGCTGGAGATTATGAGGTCGATTTCCTGCTGATCGAGCTGCTCGGATACTTCCTATTCTGTTGGGCGGTATATCAAACCGCACGGCGAGCTCAAACCACGGGATCGTCCGGAAACATCATGAATAATACGGGCTAGCAGATGGACAGATGGTTCCACTATGTGCGAATCCGCACAGAGTCGGGCGCGGATTCCAGTGTATTTATGTCCCATGAAACTGGGTTCGTCTTGCAGCAAGCCATACCCCGAAGCTCATTCGTCCCGAGCCCCGCTGGTCATTCTGCTTCGATCATCATTCATTGCAGCGGTCGCCGGCGCCTTCTTACTGGCTCAGTTGGTAGCACTTGCGGACGAGCGGCCGGCACCGGACGCGGGCTCGCGAGCGGCGTCTAACGCCGCGCCAACGCCTCCCACAGTTCCCAGGCACACACTGGTGCTTTCCTGGGATACGGGCGATGGCAAGAGCTATCTGATTCCTCTTTCGGAGATCATCGGCTACGAGTTTCTGCTCAATCAGTACGACCGCAACCTGAGCGACCGCGCGGTTTATGGCAGCACGCCTTCCACCATCGGCCACAATCTCCGCCACGGCTGGGTCGTGGACACCGATCCTTTCGCCACCAACCAGTTCCTGCATCCCTACGGTGGAACCATCTACTACGGCTTGGCACGTTCCGCCCGCTTGAATTACTGGGAGTCGCTGGGTTATACGGCGGGCGGTAGCCTGCTTTGGGAATACGCCGGGGAGACCGGGGCGCCGTCGATCAATGACCAGGTCACGACCACGTTCGCCGGTTCCTTCCTGGGCGAACCGCTGTTCCGGATGGCGAGCCTGGTGTTAGAAGGCGGCGGCAGCAGTCCGGGATTGTGGCGCGAACTGGGCGCCACGATGATCTCGCCTTCCTTGGGTTTCAACCGCCTTGTGTTTGGCGACCGGTTCTACACGGTTTTTCCGAGTCACAATCCGGCCTACTTCTCGCGGCTGCAGTTGGGCGCAACGCTGAATGCCGACGTGCACTCAAACGTCAATCTGAACAGCAACCTGACTCCAGACGAGCCGAGCGTTCAGCAAACTCTCAAACGCAATCAGGGGATCGCGGATTTCGCGATGTCTTATGGCCTGCCCGGGAAACCCGGCTATGACTATACGCGCCCTTTCGATTACTTCAATTTCGAATTCAGCGCCGTCACTTCCAACGTCATCGACAATGTTCTGATTCGGGGCCTGCTCTACGGGACGGATTACGAAAGTGGCGAAAACTATCGCGGGATCTGGGGTCTTTACGGTAGTTACGACTATATCTCGCCGCAGATCTTCCGCGTTTCGAGTACCGCAGCTTCGCTGGGTACCACCAGCGAGTTGTGGCTATCGCGCAATGTGGCACTGCAAGGCACCGCCTTGGGCGGTCTCGGCTACGGCGCGGCGGGTACCATCCACGGCAACGGTGAGCGCAACTATCACTATGGTCTCACGCCGCAGACTCTCCTCTCAGGGCGCCTTACCTTTGGTGACCGTGCCCAGATGGATCTGACGGGCCGCGAATACTATGTCAGCGGCGTGGCCTCCACCGAGAATCGTGGATCGGAAAATATCGTCCGCGGCGACGCCACCTTCACCCTGCGCGTTTACAACCGCAACGCCATCGCGCTCCGGTATATCGCATCGCACCGGCACGCGCGCTATCCGGATTTGACCGACACGCATCAGAGCGTGGGCACTATCGCCTTGTTCTACACACTTCTCGGCGATACCGGCTTCGGCGCCGTCGACTGGCGAAAGGCAGAAGAAGGCGAGCCTGTGCAGCCTCAAGAGAAAAATGCCGACCACTTTCTAAATTGATCGGCCACAGCACCCGGGCGCATGCGCGATCCGATCACTACGTACGATACCGAACAGATTTTCTCCAAGTTTAGGTTGATGATCAGAAAAGCGTTAGAGATTCGTTTGTAGAACTGCCTACGTCCTGGCGCAGCGTATTGTTCCGATGGAGGGTTTTAGATGCTCTACTATGCAGCCGTATTTTTCGTTATTGCACTCATTGCCGCGTTCTTCGGCTTTTTCGGCATCGCCGCCGGTGCCGCATCGATCGCCAAGATTCTGTTCTTCCTGTTTCTTGTCATGGCGATCGTTTCACTCCTGTTCGGCTATCGTGGACGCAGCCGATCGTCATCATCTTTAATTTGAAATCAGACATGGATATCCCAATGAAAAACAAAACTCTCCTTTTTACGATAATGCTGGGAACCGCTATTGCACCAAGCGCCAGCTGGGCCGATTCGGCAGTGCAATCTGAAAGCGCAGGAAACTACGTTTCCGATGCGGCGTTGACCACCAAGGTCAAAACGGCGCTGCTCGCCGAAAAAAATCTCAAATCCCTCGACATCGGTGTGGAATCGACTTCCGGAGTCGTGACGTTATCCGGAACGGTGATTTCTTCGGCGCAGATCGATCAGGCAGTCGACGTCGCCAAACACACAAAAGGCGTCAAAGACGTACACAACGATCTGCGTATGAAGTCCGCGGGACGGTAGGCCAAGTGCGTCAGCGGTGTGCCGACAATTCCTGACGGCCCACCGCTTCATTTTGTGCGCATGCCTATACGGTACTGAACGGCGATGCAGACGCGTCTCATCGCGAGATACTCTGAACGTTGATGTTCGGATCGCATTGACCGAAGTGTGCAGCTAGCTCGCATTTCTCATAGGGTCGCCGGAGAATCCCTTGCGCTTAGTGAGCCGCGTTGCGGTCTGCAAATCGGGATATTTATCAGGATGTCGGAGGGTTCTCCGGCTGATCGGCTCTGGCTTCCCCTCGCGCGCCCGGCCGGTGTCTCACTCAACCCTCAACCCATGGAACAACCATGGATTTCGCTCCGGCGCTCGTCCGGTCCCCCCGTGAGAAATGCGGGCGAGCAATGATCGACACATCGAGCAATAAACGTTGATCTGTCGCTGCCGAGACTCGTTAATGCTGGGATAAGCGCCGCGATCGGACGATGGGATCGTGGCGCGCCTGTGCGGCTAAATATCGGCATCGGTGCAGTCGATCCGCAGCCAAACGCAGCGTAAGTATCGGGTGGACTAGCAATTTTCAATGGCGGTTACCGGCGCTGGCATAAGGGTTACGGCGCTCGCTGTTGGATCGAATCATCAAAGTCAGACGTTACCCCGTAGCATAGAAAAGATGATCGCCTGGGCTTAGGATAGGCAGCCGCTTTTTGCGGCATTGCAAGGAGCATTTGAGTCATGACCAAAGCCAAACATCCACTTGCCGGTAGCGAACGTCAACCGCTGCCCGGGGCGCAATCCATTGGCAAAGCCGATCCGAACGAGCGCCTGGAAGTAACCATGCTCGTGCGACATCGCGCCGCCGATGCGCTCAAGCAACGCGTCAAGCAGCTCGCGGAGGGCGGCAAGCCCGGGGGGCATCTCCAGCGTGAAGAATTCGCTCAGCAGTTCGGTGCCGATCCGGCTGACCTTGCGAAGGTCAAGACCTTTGCCGTCAAGCACGGCTTGCAGGTGGTCCAGGAACACGCTGCGCGCCGAACTGTCGTTGTGTCTGGAACCGTGGCCCAGTTCAATGAAATCTTTGGCGTCGATCTTCAGCTTTTCGAGCACGACGGTGGTACCTATCGTGGCCGAACCGGACCGCTCAATATGCCAAATGAGCTGGCCGGCATCGTCGACACCGTGCTGGGTCTGGACAATCGCCCGCAAGCACGTCCGCGGTTCCGCATCCGCGAGCCACAGGGCAATGTCCATTGGGACGCGGCGGCGGCGGCCGCCACCTCTTATACGCCTACCCAGCTCGCGTCGCTGTACAACTTTCCGGACGGCACTGGCCAGGGCGAGTGCATCGGAATCATTGAACTCGGCGGCGGCTACCGCAACATCGACCTGAGGAAATATTTTTCGGAGCTGGGTATTGCCAAGCCAAAGGTCGTATCCGTATCCGTCGATCATGGCAGAAACCATCCCACCGGCGATGCCAATGGTCCGGATGGCGAGGTGATGCTCGACATCGAGGTCGCTGGCGCCATCGCTCCGGCCGCCACAATCGCAGTCTACTTCGCGCCCAATACCGATGCTGGTTTCCTCGATGCCATCACCACCGCCATCCACGACACCACTTTCAGACCCTCGGTGATCTCAATCAGCTGGGGCGGCGCCGAATCCGGCTGGACCCAGCAAGCGCTGGACGCCTTCGACCAGGCGTTCCAGGCCGCCGCCGCGATGGGAATCACGATCTGCGCGGCTTCTGGCGATAGCGGTTCCAGCGACAGTGTCAATGATGGGGCCGATCACGTCGATTTTCCCGCTTCCAGCCCACACTGTCTTGCTTGCGGCGGGACCAGCCTGCAGGCGTCGAATAGCACCATCGCCAGCGAAGTCGTCTGGAACAACGGCTCCAGGGGTGGCGCGGGCGGGGGCGGCGTGAGCCGAGTCTTCGAGCTGCCTGCCTGGCAGGGAGATCTCAAAGTCACCCGTACCGGCGGCGAGATGCAGAAGCTGACGATGCGTGGCGTGCCCGATGTATCCGGCGATGCCGACCCCCAGACCGGTTACGAAGTGCGCGTCGACGGTCGCGATATGGTCATCGGCGGCACCAGCGCCGTTGCTCCGCTGTGGGCCGGGCTGATTGCGCGCATCAATGCCGCCAAGGGTAAACCGGTGGGTTTTGTACAACCGCAGTTGTACAAGAACCTAGCGAGTCTGCGTGACATCAAGAAGGGCAACAACGGTGATTTCGCGGCATCCACCGGCTGGGATGCTTGCACCGGCCTGGGAAGTCCCGACGGGAAGAAAGTCGCCGGTATTCTCTGAGCGCGAGCATCGATGACGGATAGTGCGGGCGTGACGATATGTACGCCCGCATCTTTTTTAGAATCATGGAACGGCGCGTGACGTTCGCGCTCAAAGGGATATCCGTACGTTCGTAAGGATGTGATGCTTCGAGCCCGTCTTGCGGCGATCGACAGGGCTCGATCGTATGTTTTCGCCCTTTGTGCGCTTCCAATCGGATCCGAATCGTCGAAATGCTCCCACGTCGCGCGATAAAGATGGCAAGCCGGCATAGCCGGTTTCTGATGGCTTTGGCGATGGGTGTCGTGGCAGCGGCTGCCTTACCGATCTCATGTTCACCGATCGTGCGGATGATGGTCGGCTGGAATACCGGGGTGTTTCTGTTTCTCGCACTGGTCTGGCAGCTGATGACGAACAGCAGCAGCGAAGATTTGCGGATACGTTACGAGGAAGAAGACGCAACGGCTCCCATCATTCTGATTCTGGTGAGCACGACCGCGTTGGTTAGCCTTGTTGCCATCGTTAAACTGCTGGCGACCGTGAAGCACGCCGATCCTCCGACGAAGGATTTTCACTTGTTCCTTGCCGCATTAACCGTGTTCGGCTCCTGGTTGGTGGTGCCGACGATGTTCGCGCTGCACTATGCGGATATGTTCTACAGCGATTCGCCGGAACGACGGCCGCTGATTTTTCCGGAGGATAAGGCTTCACCGGTTTTCTGGGATTTCGTTTACTTCTCGTTCACGATCGCCGCCGCTTGCCAGACGGCGGATATCGCAACGCGATCGGTATCGATCAGAAAAATCGTTGCTGCTCAGGCGGTACTTGCCTTCGTTTTCAACGCCGCCGTGTTCGGTTTCGCCGTCAACGTGTCCGCCAGCCTTGTCGGATCGTGACCGGCGTCGCGATTCGAGACGTTAGCAGCTCAGCAACCACTGAGTCCCTATGTTAATTCTTCCGCGTCCGCTCACGGCGCACATGGGGAAATTGCGGCCGAAGGGCTTATCACCGCGACCATCCCGAGCGCACTCCGCGCTCCCTGCGCGTATTTTCCGCCGACGCGTTGACGCTCAAGGCAGGCGCGAAATTTCCGGTGACCTGCCCCGGATGCATATCGAAATGTGCGCGCGGCTTCCGCGAGGGCTGGGCACTTGGCCGGCGTTCTGGCTGAGTGCTGGCCTCTGGACGGCACGTTTTCTGCGACTTCATTAGCTCTCGGAAATCGATATTCATGAATTCATGAACTGGCGGAACCGTCCGCGGCATTGGTCATGACAGATAACGTCCAGGTCGACGGACGCCCGGACAAGTACGGCCGTCCGCGCAATCTGTCCACTTTGTTCAAGCATTCGGAGTACACGTCCGGTATCGACTTTTCCAAAGACTTCCGTATTTTCGCCTTGGACTGGCGGGAGAATGAAACGGTATGGCTTCTTGACGGACGCGAAGTCAAACAGACGCATTACGAGTGGCACGCACCCCCTGCGCATATCCTCGTCACCAATCAACTCGGCATGATGTTCCCGAATGTGGATCTGCACGACATGATCAGCGGAGAGCATGACTGGGATTACTCGATCGACTATATCCGCGTCTGGCACGGTGTGCAGGTGGATCACTCGTGAAAATGCCCGTGGGGGAACGAATCCTGGACTTGTGCATCCGATCAGGGACGTCATCATGATGACGCCTGCTGGAGCGATGAACACCGGAGGCGTGCTAGTGGCGCCGGACAACTCAAGATCAACGGACGCCGGCGCTCGCGATCGGCTCGGATCATTACTTCTGTACGCGCCGCTGATCGCTACCACAATATTTATGAAAGTGGCGATATCGTCACTGTCTTCCGCGTTCACGATTGCGATTCCGATTCTGCTCGCTATCCCTCTGGTGGGTCTGCTACTGGGCCGCATGCGCTTCGATCCGGGACGCCTAAGCTTGTATCTGATGGTGGTGGCGTTGCTGTGGGCAATGCAGATTTTCGGGGGTGATTCGTTTTCGATGAATTCGATGTTGTTGGTGACGACGCTCTTCTTCACCATGGTGGTATATGTGCCCGTGCCCGCGCATCGTGCGGGCATGGCACTCGCTTTCTTTCTGAATCTGGCAACCTTGCTCGCGCTGTGTGGCATCGCACAGTTTTTACTCCAGTTCGTCATCGGTTCCCGATTTGCTTTTCCGATCGAGCATTTCCTGCCCAAGGACATTCTTATCCAGCACTACAACTATCTGAATCCTCTTAGCTACGGAACGAATACCTACAAGGCGAACGGTGTTTTCCTGCTAGAACCTTCGCAATTCAGTCAACTTATAGCGGTTGCTCTGGTTGCCGAACTGGTGACGTCCAATCGCTTATGGCGACTGGTTTCATTCGCGGTAGCGATGTTCGTCGCATACTCCGGAACCGGTCTGATGATCCTTGCGGTGTGCATGCCGATCGTCATCATCTCGAAGCGGCGCTGGACTTTGCTGCTTGCAGCGGGACCTGCGCTGATTGTTTTGATCCTGTTCTCTGACAGTCTCAACCTCGATGTTTTCATCAATCGCGCGGGCGAATTCAGCTCGACGAAATCGAGCGCATTCGGACGTTTCATTGGCGGCTTCTACGCGTTTGACGACTGGCTATGGCCGGATTGGCGGCGCGCGTTCTTCGGGTATGGTGCTGGCTCTTACGCCGACGCATCGGCAAATTTCGTGCTGACAGCCTCGGAAATGCCGCTCAACAAGATCGTATTCGAGTTTGGTCTGGTGGGCGCCAGCGCGTTGTTCAGCTTCTTCGTCTTTTGCATGGCGAAAGGCTCGGGACCAGGCGTCTTCAGGCTCGCTGTGGGCTTGTCGTTCTTCCTGAATGCGCTGTACACGCCGACGGCGCAGGGAATTGCACTGAGCGTCATTCTCTGGAATTGCGCGTGCTCGTCGACGAAGCACAGCGAAATCCATCCGTTACCGGGAGTTGCCCGGCTATGCGCATAGTATTGATCGATCCATCGCTTTTCGCTTGGGCCCTACGCCGCCGAGTTGGCACCGGCGTTGCGCAACACAGGCAATGACTTGACACTTTATGGAAGAACATCGGAAATCTTCGGTGCCAATCTTCGCCACTATGGAGGCAGCCGTAAAGGAGCCGCTGTGAGGCGACAACGTGGACTCTCAGGCTCTTGTTCAGATTAGAATCCGGGTGGTTAGTAACCGAGAGGCGTCGATGACGGCGAGCGCTGTCCTCTGCTACACCAATGCAGGGGGCGCTCAGCCCGAAGCCGCGCCGTCGGGTGTGCGCACCTCGAAATCAAAACGGAGAGATGGGATGGGACACAAATTCGCAAATATTCTCGAAACCGTGGGCAATACGCCCGTCGTCAAGATCGGCAAATTCGGGCGCCCGGACGTGAATTTGTATGTGAAGATCGAGGCGTTCAATCCCCTGGGCTCGGTTAAGGACCGTCTGGCCTTGGGCGTGATCGAAGATGCCGAGCGCTCGGGACAGCTCAAACCGGGGCAAACCGTTATCGAAGCCACCAGCGGCAACACCGGTATTGGCCTTGCCATGGTTTGCGCGCAAAAAGGTTATCCGCTGGTGGTGACGATGGCCGAGACCTTCAGCGTCGAGCGCAGAAAGCTGATGCGCTTTCTCGGTGCCAAGGTTGTGATTACGCCGGCTGCGGAACGCGGCACAGGCATGGTCAACAAGGCCGTCGAGTTGGCCAAGGCGCACGGCTGGTTTCTGACCCGCCAGTTCGAGAACGAAGCCAACGCCGATATGCATTCCCGGACCACCGCAAGAGAGATCATCGAAGATTTCAAAGGCGAACGGCTCGACTATTGGGTAACGGGCTTTGGCACCGGTGGCACGCTCAAGGGTGTATCGCGCGTTCTCGCCAAGGAAAGACCGGAGACGAAGATCGTCGTCTGCGAACCGGCGGAGGCGCCGATGCTGACTTCCGGCGCCAAGCAGGAAAGAAGACCGGACGGTTCCGCGACGACGAGCAATCCGGCATGGAAGCCGCATCCGCTGCAGGGCTGGAGTCCTGACTTCATTCCCAAACTGACCGAAGACGCACTCAGCACCGGCCGCATCGATCGCGTGCTGACGATTGCGAACGCCGACGCCATGCACTGGAGCCGGCAGCTTGCGCAGAAGGAGGGCATTTTTGTCGGAATTACTTCAGGTGCGACGTTTGCCGGCGCACTTCAGGTTTGCAAGGACGCCCCTGCGGCCGCAACGGTGCTGTGCATGCTGCCCGACACCGGCGAGCGGTATTTGAGTACACCGCTATTCGAAGGGATTCCGGTGGATATGACCGAAGAAGAACTGCAAATCTCCGGCTCGACCCCCGGTGGGCGCCTGCCGCCGCGGTCATAAAGTCATTCGTGACGAACGCTGAGAACGGTTGTCCAACTACACGCTGGAACGCTGTGGCGAGGCCTGTGATATTCGGGCGGATGCAGTATTCTGGCTAACGCAACAATTGAGGAACCAGTCATGCCTATTGATCTCAAGCCCATACGCAACTCAACGCTGGCGACCACCGCTGGTCCAATCGTCCAGGCTGGGCTATCGGATTACATGCGGGCCATCTATAACTACATGGCGGGCGGGCTTGCGCTCACCGGCGCCGTCGCGTACTACGCGTTTTCGACCGGATTTTATCTCGCAATCGCGCGCACCCCACTGATTTGGCTGGTAATGCTGGCACCGTTGGGCATGGTGCTGTTTCTCGGATTCCGCATCCAGCGCATGAGTTTGGTCACTGCTCAAGTCACGTATTGGATATATGCCGCACTAATGGGATTGTCGCTCGCCGGGATCTTCATGCTCTATACCGGGCAGAGCATTTCGCGCGTGTTCTTCATCACCGCCGGCACGTTTGGCGGTATGAGCTTGTATGGCTACACCACCAAGAGCGATCTGACGCGTTGGGGCTCATTTCTGATCATGGGCCTGTTCGGCGTCATCATCGCCAGCCTCGTCAATCTGTTCCTGAAATCCAGCGCACTGCAGTTCGCGGTTTCGGTCATGGGCGTGATCGTCTTCGTCGGTCTCACCGCCTACGATACGCAAAAGATCAAAGCGCTCTACTTTGAAGCCGACGCGCGGGACGTGGCTGGCAAGAAAATCGTCATGGGCGCTCTGACGCTCTATCTGGATTTCATCAACCTGTTCCTGATGCTGCTGCGCCTGTTCGGTGGCCGTCGCAACTGAACCTGACTAGACGCGAAGCGCAGTTTGCGCGGATATAGGGCTCTGCTATCCGCGCGTGCCTGACCTGGGCTCTTCCCGAATGGGTCGGATTGGCCGCACTTCCACGCTGCCGACCTGGGCCGGTGGAATTTTCGCCGCCAGCTGGATCGCCTCGTTCAGATCGCGCGCCTCGATCAGATAGAACCCGGCCAGCTGCTCTTTGGTTTCGGCGAAGGGTCCGTCGTACACCGAGAGCCTGCCGTTGCGGACACGTACCGTCGTCGCAGTGGCCACAGGCTGAAGTGCTTCCGAGGCAACGCAGTGACCGCTGGCGCGCAAGGCTGCATCGCAGGCGAGGCAATCTTGATCGTCCATCGCTGCAATTTTGTCTTCCTCGCCGTACACCAGGCACAGGTATTTCATATCAGGCTCCGCGCGACGTTTTCTCAAACGCCGCTTTGTTTGGATTATCGCTGCCTATAGGCTTGTTTCAACTTGCGGCTTGCTTCAGCTTGCCGACGTCGAGTTTGATCATCTGCATCATCGCCTGCATGACGCGCTTTGATTTTGCAGGATCCTTGTCCGTAAGCAGTGCGGGCAGCATCGTCGGGACGATCTGCCACGACACTCCGTATTTGTCCTTGAGCCAGCCGCATTGCTGCGCCGCGCCGCCCGCCAAAAGCTGGTCCCAGTAATAATCGATTTCCTCCTGCGTTTCGCAATTCACGACGAACGAGATGGCTTCCGAAAACTTGAAGTTCGGGCCGCCATTGAGCGCGGCGAAGGCCTGTCCTTCGATCTCGAAACCCACAGTCATCACCGTGCCTTTGGGGCCGGGTCCTTCGTCGCCATAGCGTGCGATGGTTTCGATCTTCGAGTTCTTGAAGATCGACGTGTAGAACTTCGCTGCCTCCTCGGCCTGGCTGTCGAACCACAGGAAAGGTGTGATCTTGCTGGTCATGGTGCGTGTCTCAGGAAGCTGGGCTGCTCATTTGCCGCATTGCCTGCTGCATCTCGTCCGCTGTCAAGTCGCGCACATGCGTCGCGATTGACCAGTGATGGCCGAATGGATCTTCGATCCTGCAGTAGCGATCGCCCCAGAACATGTCCGCGAGCGGCATTGTGATCTTCGCCCCCGCCACGACCGCACGTGCGAGGAATGCATCGACATTCTCGACGTAAAGGTGGATTGTGACGGGAGAGCCCTTGAGCGACTTCGGCCCATAGCCGCCGTATTCCTTGAACTCATCGACCAGCATGACGGCGGAGTCGCCGATCCGGATCTGTGCGTGCATCAGCTTGCCGTCGGGACCTGGCATGCGTCCCGATTCCACGGCGTCGAAGGCCTTCTTGTAGAACTCGATCGCGTCGGCCGCGCCGGCGCAAACCAGGTGCGGTGTGACCGTGCGCATACCGTCAGGAATAGGCTTGATCTTTGACATGTGAATCTCCTTTCGCTTTGTTTGGGGTTGAAATAGGACCTTGACTACAGGCCCTGGTTTGCTGTGCCGAGGCTGAGCTCACGGAAGCGCTGCACCGCATCGTTCTGCTCGAAGTCATCGAGTTCGAATAGCTGCCGCACCTCGATCTCACCCTCTTTGCCATCCACGGCCGGGTTGGGGAAGCGCCGCGTCCATTCGATGGCTTCCTCGCGCGACTTGGCCTGGATGAGGGTGTAGCCGGCGACGAGTTCCTTGGTCTCTGCGAAAGGTCCGTCCACAAAACGGCTCTTGCTCGCCGAGTATTTGATACGCCAGCCCGTGGCGCTGGCCTGAAGCCCCGAGGCATCCAGCAGCATGCCGGCCTTAGCCAGCTCCTCGTGGTATTTTCCCATTTGGGCGATCAGCTTTTCCTCCGGCATCACGCCGGCTTCGGAATCTTTGGTTGCTTTGACGATAATCATGAAACGCATTGCCGTATCTCCTGGATGTGAGGGGTGAAATCAGCGGTTCTCATCGATTAGTCGAACGGCGGGGCTTTAAATCGACATCGCGACCTCAAAAAAATTTGACCGATCTGCGGAATGGTTATGTCCGTATCGATCAGGGCGCATCCAGCTCCGTCAGCCGGCGTTTCAGGAATCGCTGTTCCGCTTCCTGTTGTGTGAGAGCAAGCGCTTGCTCGTAGGCCACGCGTGCCTCTGCGGTTCGCCGCAGCCGTCTGCACAAATCCGCACGCGCCGCGTATGCCAGTCTGTAGTCGCTCAACTCTCCGCGAGCGAGCAGGGAATCGATCAGTGCAAGGCCTGCTTCCGGACCATCACGCATCGCTACGGCAACTGCCCGATTCAGTTCGATGATGGGGGAAGGTTCCAAGCGTGCGAGAACATCGTAGAGACCCACGATCTGATCCCAGTCAGTAGCCGCGGCACTCGGCGATTGCGCGTGCACTGCGGCTATCGCTGCCTGCAGCGCATAGGGTCCGAATCGGCGTGAGGCGAGTGCAGTTTCCACCCGCGCGGTACCTTCTTCGATCTGCGTAAGGTTCCATAGCGCACGATCCTGTTCATCCAACAGTACCAGCTCGCCAGAAGGCGACGTGCGTGCGGCCCGGCGCGAATCGTGCAACAGCATCAAGGCCAACAGGCCTATCGCTTCGGGCTCAGGCAGCAGATCGACGAGCAAACGTCCAAGCCGGATAGCTTCAGCGGACAGGTCGTGGCGTGTCAGCGAAGCGCCGGTACTGGCGGTATAACCTTCGTTGAACACGAGATAGATGACACGCAACACCGAATCCAGGCGTTCCGGCAGTTCAGCGGCCCCCGGCACTTCATATGGAATGCGTGCATCCCGGATCTTGGCCTTTGCCCGCACGACTCGCTGTGCCAGCGTCGGCGCCGGTGTCAGGAAAGCGTGGGCAATCTCCTCCGTCGTCAGGCCGCAGACTTCGCGCAACGTCAATGCCACCTGCGCATCCGGCGCCAGCGCCGGGTGACAGCAAGTAAAGATAAGCCGCAACTGGTCATCCTCGACGCTATCGGTCTCTTCCAGTGCCGCCACATCTTCGGCAGCCGCGTCATGCACGTCCACATCCAGAGGATCGAAGCGCGACTGCCGGCGGATGGTATCGATCGCCTTGAATCGTCCCGTGCTGACCAGCCACGCACGGGGATTATCCGGCACACCGTCTCGCGGCCACTGTTCCAGTGCTGTCCGGAAAGCTTCGTGCAGCGCCTCTTCGGCAAGATCGAAATCGCCGAGCAAGCGGATCAGCGTGGCGAGCACGGCACGGGAGTCGGTGCGATATATCGCCTCCACGGTTTCCTGTGTACTGTGCAAGATATTTTGGCTCATGGGGCGATTACGTACGCGAACTCATGTTCGATTCGACCGATTAGACAATCATTAGAGCGTGTTGCGCACATTTTGACCGGGGTGCCCGAGCCGGTGCTGTCCCGAAAGGCTGTGTCCAAAAGCGCATACCGCACTCTAAAAATCTAAATAACACACTCTAATAGTGTAGATGGGTATCGAATCATTTTATCCAGAGCATCTCATATCCTCTTTTATTGCCGTGACGATCCCAAGTGCGAATGCAGAATCGGCGACGTAGCATCAATTGATCCAGATTAAGTCTACCAAGCCGATACAGTGCCAAGTTCATTATGGAAACGGGTTGCGAAAAAGGCCATTGAAGGCGCTGTGAACGTGCTAATGCGATTCATATCTGCAGCAATTGCGCTTGCATACAGCGGTTGACTTCGTCAGCCAGTGTCGCCGAATCTGAATGATGCATTTTCAAATATGGCTATATAACAGCCTGTTGGGTCGTGCGACAAGGAGAATCAAGATGCATCAATAACATGGACGGGGGGCCTTTGGCGCCGCGATTTTGTCATTTCTTGCGATAACCAGCGCCAGTGGAAGTGATCCCTGGTTGGGTCCAACTTTGGCAGCACGGATTTAACACGTATCGAGAGAGAGAAATGTAATGCTCAACAATATAAAGATCGGCGTCCGACTCACCGGGGCGTTTGCAATGCTGGCCGTCATGTTGCTGGTAGTTTATTACGTCGGCGTTTCGCGCCTTTCGAATATCAACGACGTGTTGACCGACATCACGCAATTCAATCAGCCGGAAACGGCTCTTGCCTACGACATGCTGACGGCCGCGAAAGATACATCGATAAGACTGCGAAATCTCATCCTCGTCACCGCTGACGTCGATTTGGTCAAGGAGCGGGATAATATGAACGTTTCGCGCGCGAACTTCGATACCGCTGAAAATACGCTGGAAAAGCTATTCAAGGAATCGTCGACCACGACAGATGCCGAAAAACAATTCGCTGAAAAGATCAGAGAGTACATTGCGGGCGTGCGGGCAGTGCAAGACAAAGTGATTGCCCTGGGCATGGTAAACAAGAATGACGAAGCGACCCGCATCCTGCTTAGCGACGAAAATAGGATCCCGAGCGACAAGTTGGACCAAAATCTGCGCGACCTGGCGGCCTTCGAAGACAAGATGAATGTCGACGCGGCTGCCGACGCAGCTAAGACTTATCAGTCCGCGCGCAGTCTGATGACGGGCGCCGCTGTTCTCGCCTTGTTGCTGGCGATCATCGCTGCCTTCATCGTCACGCGATCGATCACCAAGCCGATCGGCGAGGCTTTGCTCGTTGCCAACCGTCTCGCCGAAGGCGATCTGACGGCGCGCATCGACACCCATTCGAACGACGAGATCGGCCAGATGCTCGCGGCGATGCGGAACATGACCGAGAAACTCGCGCAGGTTGTCACCGAGGTTAATAGCGGCGCTGAATCCATGGCGAGCGCTTCGAAAGAAATCAGCTCTACAGCGCAGTTATTGTCGCAGACATCAAGCCAACAGGCGGCGGGAGTTGAAGAAACCAGCGCGTCGATTGAGCAGATGACAGCATCCATCTCCCAGAATACGGCGAATGCCAAAGTCACGGACGGCATGGCGGCCAAGGCGGCAAAGGAAGCCATTGAAGGTGGTGAAGCGGTCAAGGCCACAGCGGCGGCGATGAAGCAGATTGCGCAGAAAATCGGCATCATCGACGACATCGCCTATCAGACTAATCTGTTGGCGTTGAATGCTGCCATTGAAGCCGCGCGGGCCGGTGAGCACGGCAAGGGGTTCGCGGTGGTCGCGGCGGAGGTGCGGAAGCTGGCGGAGCGCAGTCAGATCGCTGCGCAGGAGATCGGTACCGTGGCAATCGGTAGTGTCGAGCTTGCCGAGAAAGCCGGCAAGCTGCTTGACGAAATGGTGCCGAACATCAAGAAGACCTCCGACCTCGTGCAGGAAATTGCGACGGCCTCTGAAGAGCAGTCCGTAGCTGTGGGACAGATCAATTCAGCCGTCGGTCAATTGAACCAGACCACGCAGCAGACCGCTTCAAGTTCAGAAGAGCTGGCCGCTACCGCCGAACAGACGAGCAGTCAGGCCGAGCAACTGCAAGAGACCATGTCGTTCTTCAAGCTTTTGCATACAACTAATTCTCGGAACATGAAAAGTGGCTCGGATAAAGAGGTTTTTGTAACGAGGACGGTGCAAAAGAAGGCGAGAGGAAAGCCGGGTGGGAATCGCACGGTGGTTCCCATTTCCGCACCGAACGAGACTGAGTTCACACCGTTCTAGGAACGCAGCGACAGGCACGAATGAGATCGCTGAATACATCATGTCCAAGACTGATATCAACGGACGCATCACATACGTTAACCGGCCCTTCAAGCTACATCAGTCGACCATGCCCGCTGTGCTGACATCCGGAAGACAGCGGCTCAAGCCTGTCGCTCTCGCGGCGCAGGCTTCCGGCGAAGCCGACTTTGTCCAATTCCAGGAAGCGCAATCATGAGCACAGCTATTCAAAGCGATCTCCGACCATCAGCGACGAACCCTAAGTCCGTGATGAAAGTCAGTGCCGAGCCTGGCCAGTACTTGACGTTCATGCTCGCCGGCGATGTGTTCGCCATCGGCATTCTGGGCATCAAGGAAATCATCGAATACAGCAACCTGACAGTGGTGCCGATGATGCCGCCATACATTCGCGGCGTGATCAATCTGCGTGGCGCCGTGGTGCCTGTCATGGACCTGCTCGTGCGTTTCGGTGCAGAGCCTTCGCAGGTTACCAAGCGCACCGGCATTATCATCATGGAAGCCGAAGCCGGCAGCGGACATCAAGTCATCGGAGTGGTGGTCGACGCCGTCAATGCGGTGCTGGATATTGCGTCTTCGGATATCGAGCCGCCCCCGGCGTTCGGCGCCAAGATTCGCACCGATTTCATGCAAGGTTTAGGCAAGGTGAACGGCCGCTTCGTCATCCTGCTCAACGTCAATCACATGTTGTCAATCGATGAGGTGGCGGCCTTCACCGAAGCTGACACAGCGGCGCTGGCCGCGGGCGTCGAAGCCGCTTCGACGTGAAAAAATATTCATGATGCTGTCTTTCGGGTGGCAATGACGGGTACCGGAACCGCCTCGGACACCTCGCAAATCCGACGGGTTGTTAGTTTCCCCGCAAAAAATACCGTCTGAGTTCACATCGCCTTGAACGCCCTCCAGGCAGGAGGGATTTCGAGAACGAACGTTGCCACGATGCCGATTGCCGTCAGTCCCCACGCGACCTGATCGGCCAGCGCATGGAACGACAACGTCATGAACAACAGAAGAACGACGATGACGCTGGCAACGAATCCTCCACAGGACATCGCCACAAACTGCTTGCGGCTATTGCGGTTTTCGTCGAAGTTGAATAGAAAAACGGAAAGCGGATTCCGCAGAATTTGTACCGCCGATCCGCTTAGCCAGGCGCCGAATAGATGCCCCCACTCGTGGACCAGAAAAGCCGCTACCGTGATCATCACACCTGCCGCGATAGCCGTCGGGACAGCGAATGCCGATGCCGTCGTGTGATGACCCGCGATCCATAATGCGTAGATTGCCAATAGCAGAATGGCGTCTCTGGTAATACGCGTAACGAGAATGAGCATAGACACCCCTGCCGAATTGTCAGGGCCGGCGGGATCACGTCCCGAGCGGGCGCCAAGGGTTGTAGGGCGGAAAGTAGACATGGTTCAAGTTTTCAAGCTATGAGTAATGCTTCGTTCAAATGGTACCCCACGCCGAGATTATGCCGGTTCACGGAGTGACGAGCATGCTTGATGACGACCGCTGGCCATTCGTGCATACCGGGCCGGGCACGCTGGCGGGCCGATATTTGCGCGGCTTCTGGCATCCGATCTACGAGTCGACCCGGCTTGATGTGCGACAAGCCGTTCAAGTCCGCGTTCTTGGAGAGCAATTCACACTGTACCGCGGCGAGTCGGGCGCAGCCCATCTCGTCGGCCATCGCTGCGCTCATCGCGTATGTCGAGTCTGACCCGTTACCGATTCACCGGGGCCACTTCTCTGCCACCTCAACATGGTATAAGCTCAAATACATAAGGGCAGCTTGTGTAAAAGTGCCTAAAAAAAATTGTAAACAAAACAACGGTGGGACAGCCGAGGAGATTCAAAATGGGTTTAACGAGCCTGTCGGGCCATGCTCTGCGCCATGTTGCGCGCAATCTGGCCATAGTGACTTCCATTACAGCACTGGGCGGCTACGCAACCCAGACTCAAGCAGCCACCAGCGCTTCTCTGCAGTGGCCGGTCTGGGGCGGAAGCCCGCTCAATCAGGGCTACGCCCCGAACGAAACCAAGCTAAGCGCGGCCACAGTGCCGAATCTCAAGCAGAAGTGGGTTTTCAACACCCACGGGGCGGTATCGTCGACCCCGACCGTGGATGGCGCTTATCTTTATGCGACCGACTGGAAAGGCTATATCTACAAATTGAATCTTGCAGATGGCACTGAAGTTTGGGAGAAGGACATTTCGACTTTTACGGGCAAACGCGGCTCCACTTCCCGCAACAGCCCCGCAATTACCGACACGGCACTGATTTTCGGTGACCAGTCGAGTGCAACCGTGATTGCGATCGACAAGAACAGCGGCGCGAAGATGTGGACGAAATCGGTCGAAACCGATGGCAGTGGACTGATCACCGATTCGCCGATGGTTTACAACAATGTCGTTTACGTTGGCGTGGCTTCCATTGAAGAAGCGACGGTTCTGTTCGAAGGAAAGAAAGGGCCCCAGTTCCGTGGCAGCGTGTGGGCACTCAAAGCAGGCAGCGGCGAAGAAATTTGGCACCAGAATACGGTCCCCCCAGGATACACCGGGGGTGGCGTTTGGAGCAGCCCGATCGTCGTCGATGCCGCCCGCGGCTCAATCTATCTAACGACTGGCGACAACTATTCGCTACCGGCCGATGTCGCGACTTGCGTCAACAACATCGGTGCCAATCAGGATCCTACGGATCCGGCTACGCTCGCCAAGCAGGTGGCCTGCCTTGCGCCGGGCGACTATGTTGATTCAGTCGTCGCTTACGATATGAACAACGGCAATGTGAAATGGGCGCGCCGCCTGCAAGGTGCCGATGCCTGGACGGCGTATTGCATCCTGAACGCGAAGAAGTGCCCGGTCAAAGGTGTGGATTGGGATTTCGGCTCCGGCGTCAATCTCATCAGTGCGACAGCCAGCCATCCGCAGTTGGTCGGAGCCGGCCAGAAGAATGGTATCTACTGGGCGCTCGATCCGGATACCGGCGCTACCGTGTGGTCGACTTTGGCGGGCCCTCCCAGCCTTGAGGGGGGCATCGAGTGGGGTTCGGCGACGGATAACAATCGCGTTTATATCGCCGAAGCGAATTTCACGGGCCAGACGTTCAAATTTCAGGATGGCACTTCTTGGGATGGCGGTTCCTGGGCGGCCCTCGATCTTGCGCACAACGGCAAGATTCTCTGGCAGACGAAGGCAACCAAGCACAAGAACAATAAGAAGGGAACAATTGCTAATGGTGCCCTTACGGTTGCCAACGGCGTCGTCTATGCCGGCACCCTGGACGGTGATTTCGTCGCCCTCGAGGCCAGCAGCGGCAACATTCTATGGAGATTTGCCAGCGGCGGCTCAGTGGTCGATTCGCCTTCGATCGTCGATGGCGTGATCTATTGGGGGTCCGGCTACTCGCGTATTGGACATGCGAACAATCAGATCTACGCGTTCACGGTACCGTAAGCGATCGCGGATCGGAAAATTGTATCGACGATTGATTGCCCGGCAGGTGGCGGCGGTACGAGACCGCTGCCACCTGCTCATTTAGGCCCTGAGTCGATGGCACGCACGGCCCACATTAGTTTGTTACAGATCCAACTGGCTCACACACCGAATTTCTGACACCCCCAGCGCCAGCGCATTCCACCTTTTGGACATCGTTTCGCGTTGCGATCCGACCTTCTCATCATCGGTTTTTGCCGATTCAGCGAAATTGCTCAAGGAAGCGCAGGTCGTTGTTGAAGAACAGCCGCAAATCATCGACGCCGTAACGCAGCATTGCGAGGCGCTCGACGCCCATGCCGAAGGCGTAGCCTGAATAGCGTTCCGGATCGATGCCGACCGCTTCCAGCACATTCGGGTGGACGACGCCGCAGCCGAGTAGTTCCAGCCAGCGCTCGCCCCAGCGCATGTGCACGTCGGCGCCGGGTTCGACGAATGGGAAGTATGACGGACGGAACAGGACCTCCGCCTCGCGCTCGAAGAACATCGATAGGAAGCGCATGAGATCGTGCTTGAGATCGGCGAGGCCGACACTTTCGGCGACGTAGAGTCCTTCGACCTGATGGAACATCGGGCTGTGGGTGCGATCGAAATCGACGCGGTAGACGCGGCCTGGACAGATGATGCGGATCGGCGGTTTGCGCGCTTGCATTGTGCGGATCTGTACCGGACTCGTGTGCGTGCGCAGCAGGCGCGCCCCGTCGAGCGCGTAAAAGGTGTCCTGCATTGCGCGTGCAGGATGCGACTCAGGAATGTTCAGCGCCTGGAAATTGTGCCAGTCGTCCTCGATCTCCGGGCCTTCGACGGTTTCGAAACCCATCGATGCGAAGATGCGTTCGATGCGGCGGATCGTGCGTGTGATCGGGTGCAGCGCGCCAACGGCTTCACCGCGGCCGGGTAGTGTGACGTCGATGGTTTCCGACGCCAGCTTGCGGTCCAGCTCTGCGCGCGCGAGTGTGGCCGCTTTGCTCTCGATCGCGGCGGCGAGCGCGTCTTTGGTGCGGTTGACACGTTCGCCGAACGCCTTGCGTTGGTCGTGCGGCATGCCTCCGAGCTGTTTCAACAAATCGGTGACACGGCCTTTTTTGCCGAGTAGATCGACTCGTAACGCGTCCAGCGCGCGCGCGTCGGCGGCGGCCTCGATCTCTGCGATCGCCTGGCTTTGCAAGGCATCAAGATCGGTAGTCATGTGTGTTTTGTCCGATGAGCTGAAGATGCCAGCGAATGGCTGTGCGGACCAACAAAAATAGAAAACAGTAAAAATAAAAAAGGAGAGAGGCGCAAGCGCCGCTCTCCTGGTAAAGCTGAAACGACTTCGACTTTAAGCAGCGAGCTTGGCCTTGACCTGATCCACCAGCTTCGCAAATGCAGGCTTGTCGTGCACGGCGATGTCAGACAGCACCTTGCGGTCGAGATCGATGCCGAGGACGTCGAGTCCGTGAATGAACAGGGAGTAGGAGAGGCCCAGTTCGTTGGTCGCCGCGTTGATGCGTTGGATCCAGAGCGCGCGGAATTCGCGCTTCTTGACCCGGCGATCGCGGAACGCGTACTGACCGGATTTGATGACCTGTTGCTTGGCCGCGCGGAACACCCGCGAGCGGGCGCCGTAGTAGCCCTTGGCCTTCTTCAGAATTTTCTTGTGGCGGGCGCGGGCGGTAACGCCGCGTTTAACTCTTGCCATGTTCGTATACCTTTATCTGATGTTCGCTTGAGCGAATCTTGTCATGTGGTGAAAAAACCCAAACGCCTCAGGCGTAGGGCAGCATTTGCCGGACTTCTTTGTTGTCCGACGGGGAAACCATGGTCGGGCCGCGCAGATTGCGAATGCGCTGGCCGTTCTTCTTGGTCAGAATGTGGCGCTTGTGCGAATGGCTGCGCTTGAATCCGCCCTTTCCGGTACGGGCAAAGCGCTTCGCGGCACCTTTGTTTGTCTTCAACTTCGGCATCTCAATACTCCTGACTGCTTTCAATAATCAGCGTCGCCGCGGCGACATCACCATGATGGTCTGGCGCCCTTCGAGCTTCGGGTACTGCTCGATCTGGGCCAGCTCTTCGAGATCGCCCTTGACGCGCTCGATCAATTGCATGCCCAGCTCCTGGTGCGCCATTTCTCGGCCCTTGTAGCGCACCGTAATCTTGACTTTGTCACCTTCCTCGAGAAAGCGGAGCAAGGCGCGCAGCTTGGTCTGGTAGTCGGCATCTTCCGTCGTCGGACGGAATTTGACTTCCTTGACCTGGATCTGCTTCTGCTTCTTTTTGGCCGCTTGCAGCTGCTTCTCTTTCTGGTAGATGAACTTGCCGTAATCCATGATTTTGCAGACCGGAGGGTCTGCGTTCGGCGAGACTTCGACCAGATCGAGACCCGCTTCCTCGGCTTTCGCCAAGGCTTCCCGTGTTGCGATGACGCCGACCTGACTGCCATCAGCATCAATGACGCGCACGCGGGGTGCGGTAATCTCCTCGTTGCGGCGATCCTGACGTTCAGCGCTGATAAGTCTTTCTCCAATTCCCAAACAAGCTTCACCCGCCGCGGCTCGCGTCGCAGGAGCAGTCAAGGCGGGTTAAGACGACAAGTATAAGTAATCAGCTGCATGCCCGACAAGCGGACGGCTATCCGAAAGAACCGGGAGGACCGGCAAATCAGACGCTTTCCGCCACCGCAGCGGCATTCAGTCCGGGTTCCGGCACCATCCTGACGCCGACCATGGCATCGATTTCTTCGTTGAACGCGGCAATCAGCAACTGCGGGTCGGGAATCACCTGGATGTCGGCGGAGACGCCGACAGTGACGCCGCCGGCGTAGCTGAGTAGGCTGATACCGATGCCGACGCCGCCTGATTGCGGCGGCCAGAACACCATTTTGTGCAAACGCGCACCCGAGATGCGCAGAGGTTCCTTGGGGCCCGGTAGGTTGGAGACTACGGTTGCAGTCTTGGCGGCCAGATAGTTCACCAGGCGCTTTTCGACCGCTACCGGCATGCGCCCGGCCACCGCCAGAGAGGCGAGAACCGCACGTGCCTCGGGCGAATGTTTCAGCGCTTCCATGCGCTCTGACACCAGTTTCAGACGCTTGCGCCAGTCGCTGATGCCGATCGGCAGGTCGAGCATCACCAGACCGAAGCGGTTACCGAGGTCACCGTCGGCTTCCGTGCGTAGATTTACGGGGATGGACACGCGCAGATTCTGCCCTTTGCTTACGGCGCCATCGGTTTTGACCAGGTATTTGCGGAAGGCGCCGGCGAGCGCGGTCAGAAACACGTCGTTGATCTTGATGTTATTGGCTTTGGCGAAAACGCGAATCGGTTCAAACGGAAGCGCGCCGTTCCACGCCACAGAGCGGTGCCCCGAAAGGGGGGCGGAGAAGCAGGCCGGGTTGTCCGCCGGCAGCCTTATCAAGCGCACGACGGCCGTGACGGCATCGCGTCCCTGCCGGAGCTGCTGCGCCGCGAGGGCCGGATGCCGGATGTCGGCAACCACGAAATCGCCGATTTTCTTCAGCATTGACCTGATTTGCTTGAGCTGACGGGCCGGGCCGCGGCGCGCCGGTGAACGCGCGGCTTTTGCCGTTTTCGATGGTTTGGCCGTCGTCGCGGCCTTCGCTTTGATCGCGTCGTCGGTGATATTGAGCAACACCTGCATCAGCGCGATGCCATCCGCAACGGCATGGTGCGCACGGAACAACACCACGGCGGTACCCTTGCCGCGCGGAAATAGCGTAATCCGCCAGAGCGGCAGGGATCGGTCCAGTCCCTGGCTCAGCTCATACCCGACCGCCTGCCGCAGTTCCCACTCCGGATCGGGATCAATGCCAGGCAGTTTGAGCAGACGCACGTGATAGTCGAACCGCAGATCACGGTCGGAAATCCACTTGGCAGGACCGCTATCGTCCTCGGCACGCTGTTGGAAACGGGGATATTCAAGCAGCCGGCTAACAATGCAGGCGGCGAGCTGTTTGAGACTGCGCACGCCTTCAAATTCGATGATCGCGCTGACGATCATCGGATTGTTGCGCTCGTCCATCTCGAGCCAAGCCCGATCCACCGAGGTCATCGACTCGCTGGTCTTATTCTTGTCCCGCATGGGTACTTCCCCCTAGGGTTTGTTAACAATGACTTCGATCGCTGCGTTGCCTCTTAATCATGGCCTTACTTTACCCATCGTGTCTGAAATCATCGCATTGATGCAGATCAAACGACAGCTGTAGTGGTGAATCAAGACCTACCGCGTTTCAAATTGGTTCAACTAAAATTCCCGGCAGGATTGATGCGATTTCCGCCGGCGTTGCCAGCGAGGTGCCTGTCGACAGCGCTGTTGCAGCGCCGGCCGCAGTGCCGAGGCGCAGCGCATCTTCCATCGTGCCGCCGCGCGCAAAGGTGACCGCGATGCCGGCCACCAGCGAGTCGCCGGAACCCACCGTGGAGCGTCGCTCGATCGCCGGTGGACACACGTGCCAGGCACGGCCGGCAGAAGCGCACACGAGCCCTGCGCCGCCCATAGAAATCACGACGGTCGCGACCCCGTTCGCTGCGAGCTCGCGCGCTGCGTCGGCCACCGCCGTGATCGATGGTAGGCGGCGGCCTAACAGTGCTTCTGCTTCGCTGACATTCGGCTTGATCACGTCCGGTTTCGCATCGAGGGCGCACGCAAGTGCTTCGCCGGAAGCGTCGACGATCACGCACACGCCCTTGGCTTTTGCCATCCGTGTCCAGTCCGCATAAGTATCGGGCGCCAGCCCTGTGGCCAGACTGCCGGCGAGTACCAGCACGCGGCCGGCGTCGAGCCAGACCTCGATCAGGGCGCGCAGTTCAGCCACTTCAGCTGGGGATGCCGTCGGCCCGGGTGCCCAGCAGCTCGTTGCGGCGCCGGTGGCTTCGTCGTTGATGGTGATGTTGATACGCGTGCGTCCCTGTACGCGTACGAAATGAAAGGGAACGCGCTCCGCAGTCAGCGCATGTTCGACCAGATCGCCGGTCTCGCCACCCAGAAATCCCAGTGCGATGGCCGGTGCTCCGAGCCGCCGCACGACCCTTGACACATTGATGCCCTTGCCGGCCGGATCGATCTGGGTCTCGTGGGCACGATTCACCTCGCCGGCCGCCAGCTTGCGAACCCACATGGTCTGATCGACGGCAGGATTGGGTGTGACGGTGATGATCACGATTGAACGGAGCCCTTTTTCAGTGAATGCCGGCGACCATTGTCCACGGATCCTCCGCACGCGGTTGAGCGAAGGCCAAATTCAAATAATGACTTGATTATCGGCATCGCGTAAACGGAAACAGTTGATCCAGATCAAGCCGACGAGACGCTTCCATCCGTCTCGTGTGAAGATGCCACCATTCTGAATGAAGAGCGTCACCGTGCAGATCCCTTCGGTGCATCCGCAGAATCCTGGCCAACATGAACTGCTTTGTCCCTATTGCGGTGCTGCCGTGTTGGTGGCCGACAGTGCGCTACTCGATGGCAAGGCGGTGCGGTGTGCGCAATGCGGATCCCAATCAATGCTGACGCGCGAATGGGTAGGCCACATGGCGGGCTATCACTGGAGTCTTGTCGAAACCGGGGACGATGACGAGCCTTGATTCGCAGGAGGATGCGGTATTCAACCTGATTCAATTTTCGGCATTTGAAGCCGATAGCGGTCAAGCAGTTTATAGATTGCAAGACTGCTGTCACTCGGAGATAGGGAGTGTCGTCGATCCCGCAGTTCAGAAACGCCAGGAAATTGTTCAGCCCCGATTGCGCAACCGCGCTCAGGGTTGCTGTTTCTTATGCGTTCATCGCCGGTGCATGGATCATGCTGTCCGATCTGAGTACCTGGCATCTGTTTCAGAGCCGCGCTGGTTTTGCGTATGCCGAGCAAGGGAAGGGCTTGGCTTTCGTCGTGGTTACGGCGGTTCTGTTGTTCGTCATGGTGCAGCGATCGCACAAACGCCTGATCGTCGCGGGCGAGCGTCTCGAAGAGAATGAACGCGAGTATCGATTTCTGTTCGCCGCGAACCCACTTCCGATGTGGGTGTTCGACATGGAAACGTTCGCTTTTCTGGCAGTCAATGACGCGGCGATCAAGCATTATGGTTATAGCCGCGAAGAATTTCTGGCGATGACCGTCAAAGACATACGACCGCCGGACGATGTGCCCAGGTTGCTCTACCGGCTTTCAGCAAGCGAGCCTTGGCCGGCGCTCTCCGAACCTTGGCGTCATATCAAGAAGGACGGTTCGACGATCGAGGTGGAGATCGTCAGCCAGACACTGATGTTCCGCGGCAGATCCGCCCGCATGGTGCTCGTTCAGGATATGACCGATCACCGTCGCGCCCAGCGGCAATTGCAGCTCGCGGCACAGGCGTTCGAAGCCACGCGCGACAGCATTGTCATGGCTGACGCGAAGGGACATATCGTCGCTGTCAACAAGGTATTTACCGAGATGACCGGCTATACCGAAGCCGAAGCGCTGGGACGCACCGCGCACTTTCTGCGATCGGGACGCTACGACAACAAGTTCTACGAGGAAATACGGAACGTGCTCAAGGCGAAGGGGCACTGGGAGGGCGAGCTGTGGAACAGGCGCAAGGATGGCACCCTCTTCGCCGAGAAACTGTCGATATCAGCGGTGTACGACGAAGCCTCGGCGACCACGGCGTACGTCGGTGTCGGCAGCGATATTTCCGATCGCAAACAGGCCGAGGAGCAGATACACAACCTCGCTTATTACGATTCCGTGACCCGCCTGCCGAACCGCAGCCTGCTTGCGGATCGCGGCAAGGCCGCGACCGCTTTCTGCCATCGCATGAGCAAGCAATTGGCGGTGTTCTACATCGATATCGATCACTTCAAGAACGTCAACGACTCACTTGGGCATATGGTGGGTGACCGTTTGCTGGAAATGGTCGCGGATCGCTTGAAAGGGATCGTGCGCAGCGGCGATACCATTGCGCGCTGGAGCGCCGATGAGTTCGTGCTCGTGCTGATCGAGACCGACAAGAGTGGTGCCGAATTGATGGCGAAAAGAATCCAGACAACGCTTGCGCAGCCGTTCGAACTGGAAGGTCGCAGCCTGTCCGTCGGCGTGACCACGGGCATCTCCATGTTTCCGGCCGATGGCGAGGATCTCAACTCGCTGATAAGCAATGCCGATGTCGCTGCACGCCGTGCGAAAGAGCATGGCCGCGGAAGATATTTCTTCTTCGCTCCCGAAATGAGTGCCGACGCCACCGAGCGATTGGTGCTGGAGAGTGCGCTCCGCGAAGCGATCTCGCGCAACGAACTCGATCTGCACTATCAGCCGCAGATCAACATGGGAACCGGTGCCGTGATCGGCATGGAGGCGTTGTTGCGCTGGCGTCATCCGCAGCTCGGCAACATTTCTCCGGCGAAGTTCATCCCGATCGCGGAAAGCAGCGGACTCATCGTCGAGATCGGTGCCTGGGTAATGCGTACCGCCTGCCGTCAGAACCGCGCCTGGATTGATGCCGGCGTTGCCGACGTAACGATTGCGGTCAACCTGTCGGCGCCGCAATTGCGTGGCGGAGCGATCGTCGATGATGTCAAGCGTGCGCTTGCTGAGACCGGGCTGCCGGCCGGAAATCTCGAACTGGAGCTGACCGAAAGCCTGTTGTTGGACGATGCGGAAACGACGCTCGCGCAGTTCCAGACGCTGAAGGACATGGGTGTCAAACTGTCCATCGACGATTTCGGCACCGGATACTCCAATCTGGCCTACCTGAACCGGTTCCCGGCGCACAAACTCAAGATCGATCAGTCGTTCATCAGGAATCTCCTGGTGCGCGAAGGCGATCAGATGATCGTTCAGGCGATTATCAGTCTCGGGCACGGACTCAAGCTGACCGTGATCGCCGAGGGTGTCGAAACCGAGGCGCACTCACGGCTACTGCACGATCTTTCCTGCGATGAAGCGCAAGGCTACCTGTATGCGCGCCCGATGCCGGCAGCTGATATTCCGAACTGGATCACGAATCAAACCAGCAAGGTTGGAAAAGTAGGCACGGTGTTCTGAGCAACGCTTCAGACGCTACGCTGCATTAGGGCCTGTTGTCACTCACTCCGTTGCAGCGATTCACCCCCGGCGAACTGCCCGTCGGATCCGCGACGGCACAGATTTCTCTTCGCACCCCGCGGCCACTCGACCACTCCAGTTTTGACAATAGAATACGACGTACAGTATTGAACGTCGGAGGGGGAGTGCGGGCTTTGAACTCGCCCGGCAACCTGTTCAGGAGTCGAACTCAGCGTGCCGGATTTATTGTCGATGCGGATGAGAGCCACTCGCTGGGCGCTAACACGCCGCGGCGTGTCGCGCTGCGCCTGTGCAGGCGCCGTCGCGGCGATCAAAAAGTGCATAACACGCTCCAGGCAAGGCATTCGATGAATCGGATTTTCCGCATAATGCTTGTTGCCGGAGCGATGGGTGTATTGAGCACCGCACAGGCGCAGGAAGATGCCGGATCGCCGGCGATCGACGCGACGGTACAGAACAACCGCACGGCGATTACTGCGCAGCAGCATGTTGATCAACTCGATGACCAGACGCGCGCGTTGCTGGAGCGTTACCGCGCGGCGTTATGGCAGGCGCAGCAGCTTACTGTTTATTCACAGCAGATCGAGCCGCTGCTGGCGACACAGGACGCGGACCGCAATGCGCTGCAATCGCAGTTGCAACAGTTCAACAGCGGCTCGCGCGACGTTACCCCGCTGATGCTGCGCATGCTCGACAGCCTCGATAAATTCGTGTCGCTTGATTTGCCGTTTCTGCAACAGGAGCGGCGCGAGCGAATCGCCAGCCTGCGCCGCGTGATCGCGGATGCCGAGACCCCGCAGGCGGAAAAATTCCGGCGAATTCTGGAAGCGTATCGTGTCGAAGCCGGTTATGGTCACCGGCTCGGCGTCGAGCGCATGCAGGTAACGCTGGGTGACGCACAGAAAGTAGTCGATATTTTGCATCTCGGCCGCGTCGCGCTTTATTACCTCGCGCTCGATGGCCGTGCTGCCGGCCGCTGGGACCCAGAGTCCAAACAATGGCTGCCGCTCGAAAGCCGTTATCGTAGTGCGATCCGGGAGGGACTGAAGATCGCCAGCGAAACAGCGGCGCCGGAAGTGCTGACGTTGCCGGTGCCGGCACTTGCCAAAAGTAGTGGGCTTCAAACTGGTGCCCTGCCGGCCCGTGAGGTTTCGATGCTGTGGTCAAGCCTGACGGAAATCATGACCACGCTCGTGCCGGCCGCGCATGCGGCAGCGCCCGCGACGCAGGATCTCGATGCGCTTCTGCGTCAGATTCGCGATTCCGCACAGCAGGACGCGCACATCAATCAGGAGCGCGAGCAGCGCTTTCTCAAAAATCGCGATAGCCAGCAGTCGCAGCTCGCGCAAGCGGAAGCCGGGCAGCGGGCGGCACAGGCGAAGGCCGATTCAATCCGTGCACGCTACGAATCGAACCAGAAAGCGATCACCGATCTCAGGAGCCAATTGCAGTCGCGCGTCGGCGACCTCGGCCAGGTGTACGCGGCAGTGCGCGAGGCGGCGAGCCAGTTCCGCAACGAGGTTGCCGAATCCTATGTCAGCGCGCAGTTTCCGGAACGGCTGAAACTGCTCGACGCGCTGGCCGATCCAAATACCTTGCCGAGTCCGCACCAGCTCGAATCGTTTTGGTACGCATTGCAACAGGAGATGACCGAAAACGGCAAGGTGGCGGCTTTCGATGCCGATGTCATCGATATCGATGGCCAGTCGCGTCGCATGCGCGTGATCCGTGCCGGTCCGTTCATCGCGTTCGCGGACGGCCGTTATCTGCTTGCGCAGGCCGGCGGCCATCTGCAGGTAGCGGAACGGCAGACATTTGATACCGGACTCGCGAAAGATTTTGCAGTCGCTGAGAGCGGCTGGGCGCCGCTGCCGGTCGATCCAATGCGGGGCAACCTGCTGCGGCTCGCTGCACAGCGACCGACGCTCGGCGAACGGATCGGGCAGGGCGGAGTGGTCGGCTACACCATCATCGCCGTCGGCGTGATCGGCACCGCGCTGGCGCTGTTCCAGCTCGTTTATCTGTTTTCCGTCGGCGGTCGCATCGAACGCCAGCTGCGCGATATCGACAGACCTTCCTCTGACAATCCACTCGGCCGCGTACTGTCCTGCCTGCGCGACGACACCGCCGCGCACGATCCGGAAGTGCTGGAAACTCGCATCTCCGAGGCCGTATTGCGCGAGACGCCGAAACTCGAACGCTTCCAGCCATTCCTGCGTATGGTCGTCGCTGCTGGCCCGCTGCTCGGTCTGCTTGGCACCGTCACCGGCATGATCATCACCTTCCAGGTCATCACCGAGATCGGTGCCGGTGACCCGAAGGTGATGGCCGGCGGCATCTCGCAGGCAATGATCAGCACAGTGCTCGGTTTGCTGATTGCGATCCCGATTCTGTTCATCAACAGCGTGCTCGCGGCGCGCTCGCGCGTGCTCGTGCAGATCCTCGATGAACAAAGCGCAGGCCTGCTCGCGCGGCGACTCGAACAGCAAATGGCGCGTCAGCATGGCCGTTGATTTCTGGAATGCGGTTGCCGCCAGCTTCGCTGAGTCGTTCGTCGCACCGTTCGAGTCGGCGGACGATTTCCTGCATCTCGGCGGCTGGGTGCTGAAGTGGATCGTGCTCGCGGCGTTGGTGATGTGGACGCTGATTCTCGAACGCTACTGGTATCTCTGGCGAGTCCATCGGCTTGAACTCAACCGGCGGCTTGCGCAATGGGCGGCACGACCGGAACGCTCGTCGTGGATCGCACGCCGCATCCGCGAGCAATTGATCTCGGAATTGAAAATCGGTCTGAGTGCGCCGCTGCCGCTGATTCGCGTGATGGTGCCGTTGGCGCCGCTGCTGGGTTTGCTTGGCACCGTCACCGGTATGCTCGAAGTGTTCGATGCGATGACCGCGGCCGGCCAGGCTGACGTGCGTGCGATGGCCTACGGCGTGTCGCACGCGATGATCGCGACGCTGGCCGGTCTGGTCGTCAGCCTGTTCGGTTTGTTCTTCTCGGTACAGCTCGGTGCGCGCGTGCGCGCAGCCTCCGAACGGTTGCCGGATCTGCTGCTGCCGGAATGAGCTCATGAAAATCCGCCGCCATGCGCATCAGCAGGAGGAAGTGCATATCGACCTGGCGCCGATGCTCGATTTTTTCCTCAATCTGCTGATCTTTTTCATCATCAGCACCGCATTCGTCACCGAATCGGGCATCAAGGTCAACCGGCCAAGCGCGAAGACTGCGGTCAAGGTCGATAACAGCAGCATCTTTGTCGCGATTTCCGCGCAGGGCGATATTGTCGTCGATCGCCAGCACGTCGATATCCGCCTGCTGCGCGCGACCTTGGAACGTCTGCGCAGCCAGAAGCCGCAGGCGCCGGTCGTGATCCAGGCTGACAGGGATGCCCGCGCCGGTCTGGTCGTGCAGGCCATGGATCAGGCCAAGCTGGCCGGTGTCGACGACGTTGCCATCGCGGCGATGCCGTCGACGCAGCCCTAGATGCGCGCGGCGAATTCCGCGAAGGTCGGACCCGGAATGTCGAGTATGTCGCGCTGGCTCTACGCCATGGTCGCAGCGATTGCGATCGTCTGGCTGAGCCTATTGATGATGCAGTGGATGATCCGGGCGCCTACTGCGCCGCCGGCTGCACGCGACGTCGTCGATGGCGTACGAATGGCGACACTCGATCGCAGAACCGATCCCGAGACGCCGCCGCCAGCGGTTCCACCGGCCACGCCGCCGGCTGCGCCGCCTTCACTGGCGCGCGCCGATCTTCCCGGCATGCCGGCGTCCACCATCGCGATCGAGCCGGCCACCATTGAGGCCACGGCGGTGGGCACGCCGGTCGCGATCGGAGCGGGATTGGGCCTCGGTCAGTCCGGTGTCTTCGGTGGTTTCGCCGGTCGCGGCGGTTCCGGCAGCGGCAATGGATCAGGGAATGGCGGCTATGCTGCCGGCGAGGATTTTGTCGGCAAGGATTTGCTGCCGATTTCGACTGCGCGGCCGCAGATGCCGGAATGGGCTTGCAAGAAGAACATCAAGGGCTGGGTCGAGGCGGTTTTCATCGTGATGCCGAATGGTCATGTGACTAACGTCAGGATCATCGACGCGCAGCCGCGCGGTGTTTACGAAGCAGCGGCGATCGAGAGTATCTCCAACTGGATCTACGACGAATCCTCACAAATGCGCGAAGTCAAGCAGCGTGTGCCGATGGATCCCGAAGACTGCAAATACAACTGGCGCACACAGTGATCGGAAAAAATCGAGTCCGGCGATACGCCTGGGCCGGTATTTTGCCGGGATTGTTGTGTATGCATCTCACATACGCCGACCAGTATCACAGCGAAGTCCGCGTCGCTCCACCGCAGGCACGCGCGCAGCCACTGGACGCGCAGAAGCAGTTGCAAACGACAAGCGATCCTTATGCCAAAGCGATGCTGCTGCGCGACATGGCCGTGTCCGCCGCCCAGCGCAAGGACTATGGCGCCGCCGCAGGATATTTGCAGCAGGCGCTGGCGCTGCACGCGCTGTCAGAGCCTGCCGAGGAACAGATGCGCAACGATCTCACGCAGTTGCGCATCGGTAACGGCGATCCAAAAGCGGTGATCGCTGCAATCGAGCCGCTATATCGCAGCAATCCAAACCTGCCACCGGAGCAACTGGTGGCCCTGGGTGCGGCTTATGTGCAGGCAAAGCGTTACCGCGATGCATTGCCACCGTTGCAGAAAGGCGTCGCCGCCACGCATGCGCCCGCCGTCGCGTGGCGGCACGCGCTCTATGCCGCTTATGTCGGTGATGGCGATGAGCGCGCCGCCGCGCGGGTGCTGGAAACCGTGGTGCGCGACCAGCCGAGCGCGCGCGACGATTGGTTCCGCCTGATGGCGCTGTACTGGAAAACCGGCGACAAGCAGCGTGCGCAGGCGGCCCTGGAGGTCGCGAGCCGGCTCGGGTATCTCGACAGCGCGGACAAGCGTCTGCAGCTGGTGTCGCTGACTGCGCAGATCGGAGCGCCGTTCGAGGCGGGTTCGCTGCTGCGCACATGGCTCGACGGCGGACAGCTGCCACGCAGCGCCGAAAACTTACGCGATCTCGCCGCACTGTGGGTGCGTGCGCGCGAGTCGTCATTGGCGATCCCAGCGATCGAGGATGCCCTGTATGCGCAGCCGAGCAGCGAACTTTATCTGCAACTGGGACAGCTTCACGTTGACCGTGAGGAATATGGCGAAGCCGCGCGGGCGTTTTCGCAAGGCATCGCCATTGGCGGAAAATCCGGTCCCGTATACCTGGCGCTGGGCATGGCGTTATATCAGCAGGCCGATGTGGACGGTGCCATGCGCGCGTTCCGCGATGCTGGAAATTATCCGCAAAGCCATGATCTGTCCGCGCAGTGGGTGAAATATCTCGAATCCGGGCAGGCGCGCGAACAGGCCTTGCTCGCCGCGAGCCGTCAGCACGCGCGTGACGATTCCGCGCCGACGCTCGCAGGCGGATTGGCGACGGCAGCGCCAGTGACGCTGTCTGACGCGATGGACAGTGGTTCACGGCCGCCGCCGACCGCCGCGGTGCCCAGTGTGGTCGCCGGCAATGCCGGTCAGACCGCGATCGGTGCCGAGCAGGCCGGCAACCGCGACGGCACGATTCCGCCCTGGACCGGCGGTCTCAGCCGCAGCCAGTGGCCGGCGACCTACAAGTCCGGCGGTCACCTCGTGGATCCATTCCCGGACGACAAACCGCTGTTCACGATCGATGCCGCCAATGCCGCGCAATATGCATCGCGGCTTGCGGACGGACACAAGGCGCTGCTGACAAAGTATCCGGATTACACGATGCCGGTGTACGCGACACGACGCACGGTCGTCTATCCGCAAGCAATCGAGGCCGCTACGCAAGCCAATGTGGGGAAGGCGAAAACGGTCGGAACGGATTCGATCGCGGATGCTCGTCTCGGATTTCCGTTCCCGCAACCGCAGACCGGCGCCGAGGTGATGTGGAACCATCGTTTGCGCTATCGCGGCGACACTGCGGAAATCCAATCCACCGAAGCGGTCGAGTGGCCGAACGGTATGCGCGACATGACGAGGGAAACGGATCGCATCTACTACCGCTACGCCAATTTGCGCGATCCGATCGATATCGCCACTCACAACATTCTTTTATACATCCTGGTGGGTTTCTCCAAAGGGCTCAATGGACCGTTCTGGGTGCTGGTTCACGAGACCGCGGATCAGCACAAAGATCAGCGCGGTGTCTGGCTGGTGATCCAAAGCTTGCGCAAGCTGATGCGCATTCCACCGGTCGGCTACGACCAGCCGGTCGCGGGTTCCAGTGGAATTTATTTCGTCGATATGATCGATATGTACAACGGTCCGCTCGACCGCTATGTGTGGAAGCTGGTCGGTAAGCGCGAATTGTACGTGCCTTATAACGATTACCGTGTCAGCGACGGCAGCTACACCTACGCGCTGCTGCTGACGCCGAAGCACTTCAATCAGGCGCCCCTGCGCTACGAACTGCATCGAGTTTGGATGGTCGAGGCCACGCTGCGGGAGGGCAAGGAGCACCGTTTCGGCAAGCGCGTTTTTTACATCGACGAGGACAGCTGGAATATCGTGCTCGTCGAAAATTACAAGAGTGATGGGACGCTCTGGCGCTTCCAGGAAGGGCATTTGCTACCGGATTACGACCTGCAGTCCGCTAACTGTGCGCCGGTTGTCACCTATGACCTTGACGACGGCCGCTACTTCGCAACGCGTCTGCTCGCCGAGGATCTGCCCCCGCGCTACGGTATTCCGATGACGGAAGCCGAGTTCATGCCGGCGACTGTAGGTATGCGCTACGTCCGCTAGGCCGTTCATCGCGTCGCCAGCCGACCAAATGCGAGGGAAAGTTCAAGTGTTTCCCGTGCTTTGCCGATAGCGGGGACTGCGAGGTTGACTAAATGGCTGAAATCAGCCGCTTCGCATGGGAAATTACGACGCAGCGCTATTGTCCGGACAATCTCACAGGTGTGCCTGACTGCCGGAGTGTAGTTCTGGATCGCGACGCTGGCCGAGGGACGCATGGTAAAGAAAATAAGGCTCCGGAGGGATGCGACGCGTCAAATGACCGCTGCCGGCGGATCTGCGCGCACGCGCCGGAGTAATCCTGTCGCCGAAAAGAGGTTGACGAAAGTCATCGCCGGCCTGGCTATCGGACTGTTCAGTGCCTATGCGTCTTCGTCATTGTCCGCGACGGAAGTCGCCAGCCGCGGTCTGGCGGATCTCAGCATTCAGGAGTTGATGAACATTGAGGTCACCAGCGCTTCCAAAAAGGCGCAGAAATTATCCGAAGTGCCGGCCGCGATTTTCGTCATCACCGGCGAGGACATTCGCCGTTCCGGGGCGAGAAATGTACCTGAGGCCTTGCGCATGGCGCCTGGTGTCGATGTGGCGGCCATCGGTGGCGGGCGTTACGCGGTCACCATTCGCGGCGGCAACGGCCGTTTTGCCAACAAGCTGCTGGTGCTAGTCGACGGTCGCAGCGTCTACACACCGCTGTTTTCCGGTGTGGTGTGGGAAACAATCGGCCCGGTTCTGGAGAATATCGACAGAATCGAAGTGATCCGCGGTCCCGGTGCCGTGGTCTGGGGTGCTAACGCAGTCAACGGCGTTATCAACATCATTTCCAAGCATTCGACCGACACGCAGGGTGTCCTCGTTTCCGGCGGCACGGGTACTGAGGATCACGGGTTCGCGACGCTACAGTATGGCGATCACATATTTTCGAATGGGTCGTATCGTATCTATGGCAAAACCGAAAGCCATGGAGCATCGGATGATGCTTCCGGACAGCCGGGGAACGATCGTAATCGTTCATCGCATGCCGGCTTCCGCGCCGACGATCAACTGGACGACAGCGCGCTCTCGATGCAGGGCGAAGTATACGGCGTGGCTACGAACGATCGGCTCAACGTTCCCGCTGTCATCGCACCCTACTCGGCAACAACCCTTGATGGACAGCAGCACAATTCGGGCAGCAATCTGCTGGTCCGCTGGGACAAGACCCTCAGTCCTGATCAAGACATATCGCTTCAGAGTTACTTCGATTTCTTTACACTCGAGATTCCGGGCTATTCGACAAACCAGCAAAAGACGCTTGATTTCGAGTTCGAGCACCGTATTCGTGCGGGAACGCGCAACGACATAACCTGGGGCCTCAACTACCGCAGTGCAGGCTATCGCGACAACAGCGGCGAATTCATCACCTTTGATCCCACCAGCCGCAGTCTGCGGATCAGCGGCGCTTTTGCCCAGGACGAATTTCGCCTGACGCCGGAATCCCTGCGGCTGACGCTCGGCGCCAAGCTCGAGCACGATACGTACACGGGCGCGCATTTCATGCCGAACGCGCGTCTGCTGTGGAATGTGAACGCATCGAACCAGCTGTGGACCGCGGTTTCCCAGGCGGTTCGCACACCTTCGGTGGGCGAGCACGACGGTAGGGTCGGCGTTAACCCCGTGACTCCGCCATCCTCAACGACTCCACCGAATGTTTGCAGTCTGGCCCAATTCGATCACTGCGCCATTGCACCCGTCACCCAACCCTCGAATCTCGGAGCCGAACGGCTGACCGCTTACGAAGTCGGCTATCGCTCGGAATTCTCCGATGCGTTTTCGCTCGACATCACGGGATTCCTTCACCATTACACCGAACTGGAGATTTCGACCCCCGATTTCGCTGGCGTCAGCGTCGCCAGCTCTGATGGCAATCCTTATCTGCTGGTCCCGATTGTGCTCGGCAACGGATTTTCTGCTCGTGAAACCGGCGTCGAAGCGGCTGCGGACTGGCGTGTTAACGACTGGTGGCGGTTCCAGAGCAGCTATTCGCGCACATGGCTGAAGTACGCTCTTCCCGACGCCACCAGCCATGCGTTCGACGCTTCCCCCCGTACTCTCCTGTCCTTGCGTTCGTCGATGGATATTTCCGGTACGCACTGGGATCTCTGGCTTCGGCACGTCGGCGAGCGCGTTGCCACCAGCTCGTCACCCTTCATTCCGGAATACACGACGCTTGATTCGGCGCTGTCATGGAATTTGCCATTCAACTTCGATGTGTCGCTGGTTGGCAAGGATCTTCTGAAGGACCGCCACCCTGAATTCGTATCAGACGGCATCTCGTCGCAGCCTCTGACAGTCGACCGGTCAGCGTACGTCAGGATCACATGGACGTATTGAACTTCCGGCGGCGGTATATCGGCAAGCGGACAAGCGCTGGCGGAATCGTGCGTGCGTGCCGAAATATTCATATCGCCGGAAGGAGATTGGCGAAAGTGATTGTTGGACTGGGTATCGCATTGTTCGGTGGCTATGCGTCTTCGTCTTTGTCCGCGACGGAACCCGCCAACCACGGTCTGGCCGATCTCAGCATTCAGGAGTTGATGAACATTGAGGTCACCAGCGCTTCCAAAAAGGCGCAGAAATTATCCGAAGTGCCGGCCGCGATTTTCGTCATCACCGGCGAGGACATTCGCCGTTCCGGGGCGAGAAATGTACCTGAGGCCTTGCGCATGGCGCCTGGTGTCGATGTGGCGGCCATCGGTGGCGGGCGTTACGCGGTCACCATTCGCGGCGGCAACGGCCGTTTTGCCAATAAGCTGCTGGTGCTAGTCGACGGTCGCAGCGTTTACACGCCGCTGTTTTCAGGTGTGGTGTGGGAAGCGCTCGGGCCGGTTCTGGAAGATATCGATAGGATCGAAGTGATCCGTGGTCCCGGCGCTGTCGTGTGGGGCGCCAACGCCGTCAACGGCGTCATCAACATCATTTCCAAACATTCGACCGAGACGCAGGGCGTCCTCGTTTCGGGCGGCACGGGTACCGAGGACCACGGGTTCGCGACGCTCCAGTATGGAAATCACCTATTTTCGAATGGGTCGTATCGCGTCTATGGCAAGACCGAGGTCCATGGCGCATCGGATGATGCGTCCGGACAGCCGGGGAACGATCGATATCGTTCCTCGCACGCCGGCTTCCGCGCCGACGACCGGCGGGACGATAGCGCTCTCTCGGTACAGGGCGAGACGTATACCTTGGCCTCGGACGATCGAATCAACATTCCCAATGCCCTCCCGCCTTATTTAGCAACCATTGATGGACAGCAGCACAATTCGGGCGGCAATCTGCTCGGCCGCTGGGACAAGACCCTCAGTCCCGATCAGGACATATCGCTTCAGACTTACTTCGATTTCTCCACGATCGAGATTCCGGATTTTGCGACCACGCAGCAAAAGACGCTTGATTTCGAGTTCGAGCACCGCATTCACGTCGGAACGCGCAACGACATCACTTGGGGTCTCAACTACCGCAGTTCAGGCTATCGCCTCGACGGCACCGACGTCGTCAGCTTCGATCCCGCCAGCCGGGATCTGCGGATCAGTGGCGCTTTCGCCCAGGATGAACTGCGCCTGACGCCGGAATCCTTGCGTCTGACCCTCGGCGCCAAGGTCGAGCACGACACCTATACGGGCGCGCACTTCATGCCGAACGCGCGCCTGCTATGGAATGTGAACGCATCGAACCAACTGTGGGCCGCGGTTTCCGGGGCGGTTCGTACCCCTTCGGCCGGCGAGCGCGACGGCAACCTCCGTTACAACGCAGCATTCCCTCCGCTCTCAACGACCCCGCCGAACGTTTGCGATGCGGCACATCCCGATCACTGCGCCATTCAGCCTGTCACCGTACCGTCGAATCTCGGCGCCGAACGGTTGACTGCTTACGAAGTGGGCTATCGCTCGGAATTCGCCGATGCGTTTTCTCTCGACCTCACGGGATTCGTTCACCATTACAAAGAATTGGAAACTTCGAGCTACGATATTGCCAACGCCGGCGTCGGCGATTGCGGCGGCAATTCCTGTCTGCTTCTCCCAATTGTGCTCGGCAATGGATTCTCCGCCCGCGAAACCGGCGTCGAAGTGGCTGCGGACTGGCGCGTCGTCGATTGGTGGCGGCTTCAGAGCAGCTATTCGCGGACATGGCTGAAGTACGGCCTTCCCGATGACTCCAATCATGCGTTCGATGCTTCCCCTCGCACCCTCCTGTCCCTGCGTTCGTCGATGGATATTGCCGGTACCCACTTAGATTTGTGGCTCCGGCACGTCGGCGAGCGGGTCGCCACCGGCGCGTCCCCCTTTATTCCGGAATACACGACGCTCGATTCGGCGCTGTCGTGGAATCTGCCGTTCAATTTCGATGTGTCGCTGGTTGGCAAGGATCTTTTGGACAAACAGCATCTGGAATTCGTATCGGATGGCGTTTCGTCGCAGCCTCTGACAGTCGACCGGTCGGCGTACGTCAAGATCACATGGACGTATTGAGCTCCCATTGGCGGAACATCGGCGAGCAAATATGAAAGTGCTCGCGATCGAATTTCCGCGCTTTGCACGTGCGGGAATCTGCACAACCCGCCCGGCGCCATTGCGCCGAGCGAAGCGGATCGGTGTGTCGGTGATGGCCACGATCGTTGGCGCCGTCGCGGTACTGGCCGGTTTGTTTGCGATACCGGTTACGGCTTGGGCTGACGCCGGGTCGGTTTCGGAAGCATCCGTGAAAATGGCATTTGTCTACAACTTCGGAAAGTTCGTTGAATGGACGGCGGACGCGGCAAGCGGGTCCTCGCACGATTTTGTGATTTGCACGATTGGCGATGTCGAGCAATTCCGGCAGGGACTCGGCGAGATCGAGAACAAGACCTTGCAAGGGCGCAGTGTCAAAGTGCGCCGGACTGACAGGATCGCGGACATTGCTGGCTGTCAGACGCTATTCATCGCTCAGTCCGAGCATGATCGCATCAAGGAAATCCTGAAAGCCGCGCATGCCCAGCACATTCTGACCGTCAGTGATATCGATGATTTCGCCGAGCATGGCGGAGCTTTTGAACTGTTAACGCGAGGCGGCAAGGTTCAGTTCAACGTGAATCCACAGGCGGCTCGCGCCGCTGGTCTGTCCATTAGCTCCGATCTCATGAAGTTGGCGCACGCAGTCGTCGGGCAGGAATCGAACTGATGTTCGACTTTGCCCACGCCTCACTCAGTCGCAAGCTGACCATCATCACGATGCTGGCGACCGGCGCGGCGCTGAGCATCGTGTTTTGCGCACTTAGTTTTTCGGAGATCATTTCGCGCAAGTCCGAGCAGTGGCGGCAGCTGTCCAGCTTCGCCGATGTGATCGCCGCCAACAGTCGCGCCGCCATCACATTTGGCGATCAGAAGGCCGCGATCGAGACGCTCAGTGCACTGAGCGTGAAGCCGGAAGTGGTCGTCGCCGCGACCTATGGCGCGGACGGCAAACTGTTCGCCCGCTATTCCGCGCCGTCTCGCGGCGCAGACGCAAATGGCTTGAGCAGTATTCCGGATACGATAAGTACCACCGGCGTACGTGATGAGGGTTTGAGCTTTTGGGCAACGAAAGTGCGCGTGTCACGGCCAGTCGTTCAAAAAGGCGAGCAGCTTGGTATGGTTTTGATCCAAGCCGATCTGTCCGGTATGTGGGTCGATATTGCCAGCAAGCTGGGCGTGCTTGGCGGCGCCACAGTGCTTGCGTTCTGGATCGCAATCTCGCTGGCCGGTGGGTTCAGGAAATCGATATCCGATCCGCTCATGCGGCTGGTGGATGCCGCGCAGAAGGTATCGCTGCGCAAGGACTACACGCTGCGGGTGGAAAAAACCAGCGACGACGAACTTGGCATCCTCGTCGATGGATTCAACGAGATGCTCGCCCAGATCGAATTGCGCGACGCCGAGGTGGAGCGCAGCCGTTCGCACCTGGAGGAGCAGGTGCAGTCGCGCACCGCCGAACTGGAAAAAGCCAAGGAATCGGCTGAAGCGGCGAGTCGTGCCAAGAGCGAATTTCTGGCGACCATGAGCCATGAAATCCGCACGCCCATGAATGGCGTGCTCGGCATGACGGAATTGCTGCTCGCGACTGCCGCCGACGAGCGCCAGCGGCGCCTGTCGGAAGGCATCAAGACTTCCGGCGAGCACCTATTGAGTCTGATCAACAGCATTCTGGACTTCTCGAAGATCGAGGCGGGCCGGCTTGAACTGGAATCAATCACGTTCGATGTCCGCGCACTGGTGGAAGTCGCCGCCAGCATGTTCGCCCAGCAAGCGCAGGCAAAAGGGCTGGAACTGCTGGTCGATATCGCGCCGGGCCTGGACCTGACGGCGAGCGGCGATCCGGGGCGGCTGCGCCAGGTGCTCGCCAACCTGATTGGCAACGCTTTGAAGTTCACCGATTCCGGGCAAGTGATCGTGCGCTTGCTGATCGTGGAAGAAAAAGATGATTTCCGCATGCTGCGTTTTCAGGTCGAGGACACCGGCATCGGCATTCCGCAGGCAGCACAGGCCCGAATTTTCGAATCTTTTACGCAAGCTGACGGCTCGACCACCCGGAAATACGGAGGCACTGGTCTGGGGCTAGCCATCTGCAAGCGTCTGGTTGGCATGATGGGCGGAACGATCGGTTTGGTCAGCACTTCCGGACAGGGCTCTACTTTCTGGTTTTCAGCACGACTGCGGAAGATCGCCGCCGCGGCGACGGCATCCGCGATTCCGGACGTGCTCCGCGGTATGCGTGTGCTGATCGCTGATGAAAACGCCAATTCCTGCATGCTCATCAAGCGCCAGGTCGAGTATTGGCAGATGCGCGCGGAAAGTGTGGAGGATGGCGACCAGGCATTGGCGCTGCTCGGCGACGCTGCGCGACGCGATGAGGGCTTCGAGGTTGCGATCGTCGACATGGATCTGCGCACGCGTAATGGGGTGCTTTTGGCCGATGCCATTCGCGCCAATCCAATGCTGAAGTCGTTGCGCCTGGTCTTGCTGGGTTCGATGGCGATGACGAATAAAGCCGGTACGACGCGGAGCAGCGGGCAGATCCGGCGCTTGGCTAAGCCGGTGCGTCCGCATGAACTGCTCAAGTGCCTGATCCCGGCAGTTGCCGGTGACGAAGGGCGCACGTCGGAAGACGAGGCGGCGATTGCCCCCAATTTTGCTGCCGGCAGCCGGCCTTTCGCAGGTCGCCGCATCCTGATCGCGGAAGACAATCCGGTGAATCAGGAAGTCGCTCTGGAAATGCTGGCGCTGCTTGGCGCCGAGCCGAGCGTGGCGCGCGATGGGCGCGAGGCGGTCGAGGCGCTCCACCACGCAGCCTATGATCTGGTGTTGATGGATTGCCATATGCCGGTGATGGACGGTTTTGAGGCAACGGCGAGCATCCGCCGACGCGAAGTGGACGAAAGGTTCCCGCGCACGCCGATCGTCGCCCTCACCGCCAACGCCGTTGTAGGTGATCGCGAAACCTGTCTTGCGGCGGGCATGGATGATTACCTGAGCAAACCATTCACGCTTGTGAACCTGGCGGAGACGCTGCTTCGTTGGTTGCCAATGGTCGCCGCACCGGTGCCGTTGGTCGGCCAAGCCGCGGCTGCTTCGGCCGAATCTGCATTCCTGGAGCTGGAGCCATCAGCCGGTCCCGTCAATGGCCGGGCACTTGATGCGATGCGTCAATTGCAGAGCCAAAGTGGATCAAATTTGTTAGAGCGCGTGATTACCGCTTATCTGGAAGATGCACCACGAAGACTTCAGATATTGAAGGAATCGGTCGCTACCAAGGACTCCAGGGGAATGCAGAAAGCGGCCCACGCGTGGAAATCAAGCAGCATGAATGTGGGCGCCGAAAATCTTGCGGAGAGCCTGAAAAAGCTCGAATCGATGGGAAGGGGTGATGTGATGTCGGGGGCGGACGAATTGGTTGCCTGTATCGAGGCGGAATACGGACGTGTTTCGCGCTGGTTGTCTGAGGAGTTGGGGGGGGTCTGTCACCATGCCGTTCAATAAGAGCCGATTGATGGGAACGGTGCTGATCGCCGACGACGATATGACCGCGCGCCTGTTGCTGGAGGAAACGCTGACGCAGGCGGGCCTTCAAGTCTTGCTGGCGGCCGATGGAGAGGAAGCACTTAATCTGATTGATGAGCTGCACCCGGATCTGGTTCTGCTTGATGTCGATATGCCTGGCAAGGACGGCTTCCAGATTTGTGAAGCGATCCGGCAGCGCGAACTGATCTGGGGTGGTCAGATTCCAATCATCATGGTCACTGGTATGGACGATATGGAGTCCGTCACCCGCGCCTATGATTCCGGCGCGACAGATTTCATCTCAAAGCCAGTCAATCTGCCGAGCCTCGGCCATCGCGTACGGTACATGTTGCGGGCCAGCGACAATTTGCACTCGCTGGGAAAGCTCGAAGCGCAGACTCGCGCCATGCTCAGTGCGATCCCGGACGCCATGCTGCGTGTCAGCCGCGCCGGACTCATTCTCGATTACATGAAGGGCAAGAGTGGTACCGATCTTCTGAATTCGGAGGAATGCCCGGGACGTTCGCTTAGCGAAGTCATGGAGCGCGAGGTCGCGGATCCGGTGCTGGATCAGATCGAATCAACGCTCGCTTCCGGGCAGATCCTGACGAACGAATGCGTCATCACGCGCGACGGCAGCACACACTCGTACGAAACGCGTTCGGTCGCTGTCGGCACCGACGAGGTACTGATCCTGCTGCGCGATATCACTGAGCGTAAGTACGCGGAACAGCGGATTCGCGATCTCGCGTATTGCGACAGCCTCACGGGCTTGCCAAACCGGCAGGGCTTCCTGGAGCGCGTCGACAGCGAACTGCATAATACGAAGCGCGGAAATCGTGGACTCGCCGTCCTGTTCATGGACCTTGACGGTTTCAAGCGCATCAACGACACGCTGGGGCACAGCGTCGGTGATCATCTGTTACAGGCGGTGGCGGAACGACTCAAGTCAGTGCTGCGTCCGCGTGATCTCGTCGCGCGCGACACGATGGAGGTTGATGAAGCCAATATCGCACGGCTCGGCGGCGATGAGTTCACGGTACTGTTGTCGGACATTGCGCGCCCGGAGGACGCAGTCAAGGTCGCGCACCGGATCAAAGAAGAATTTATGCGCCCATTCATGGTTGATTCGCACGAAATCAACGTGACGACGAGCATCGGCATATCGCTATTTCCGGAGGACGGCACGGACGCGCTGGCCCTGCTGAAAACCGCTGACACAGCGATGTATCACTCGAAGGATTTGGGTCGCAATAACTGCCAGCTTTATAGCGCATCGCTGACCACGCGCATGACGCAGCGCATGACCATCGAAAACAGCTTGCGCAAGGCGCTGGAGCGCGACGAATTCGTATTGTTCTATCAGCCGCAGATCGAGGCAGGGAACTCCGACGTGGTCGGCATGGAAGCGTTGATCCGCTGGAACCATCCGGAGCGCGGTCTGGTAACGCCCGGCGACTTTATCTCCATTGCCGAGGAGACCGGTCTTATCGTACCGATCGGCGCATGGGTGCTGCGTGCCGCCTGCCGGCAGGCGGCGCTTTGGTTACGCGAATCGCATCAGCCGTTACGTGTCGCCGTAAATCTCAGCAGCTTGCAGTTCCGGGAAGCCGGATTTGTTGCACTCGTGCAATCGGTTCTAGAAGAAACCGGTCTTCCAGGCGATCTGCTGGAGTTCGAACTGACCGAAAGCCTGCTGATGGATCATTCGGATCAGGCGATCGCCAAGCTCGTGAAATGCCGCGAAATGGGCATTCATCTGTCCATCGATGATTTCGGGACCGGCTACTCGTCGATGAGCTATCTCAAGAGCTTCCCGATCGAAATGATCAAGATCGATCAGAGCTTCGTGCGCGGACTACCGGATGATCGCAATCACGCGGCAATCACGATGGCAATCATCGCGATGGCGCACAGTCTGAAGATGTCGGTAATCGCGGAAGGCGTGGAGACCATCGCGCAGGCGGAACTGCTGAAATCCTACGGTTGCCAAACCATGCAGGGTTACTACTACGCCAGGCCGATGCCCGTCGAAAAAGCCACCGAGTTCATCCTCAAAAGCCGATCGACGCCGAAGGCGCAATTGCGCGTCGTACCGAGCCGCTAGAGTCTGTTGACAGAAGCATCGTCACACCGATTCGAGTTCGGTTGCCGCGCCTTGGCGAACAAAGCCCGGCGAGTACATCGGTATCATCTGGTTTGCTTTGTGGCAGATACGCGCTGCTGATATGACTCGAACCGTGCCCCGGTCCCCCTATTTGTCACTTTGAATGTCTAGTGGCTGACGCCGCGCGGAAACGGCGGATATTCTCCCCGAAGCCAGCCGATTGCCGCCTGCTTCGACAGTGAATTCGTAAAGTAGTCCGCCGGCGTATACCAATAGACAGCGGGCGGTTACGACAAGAGGCGATTCCACTCCGTCGAGTCGGCTCACCTTCAGTTCTAATCCTTTCACGGCGACCAGCCAACCAGGAATTCTCTCCTCGCCGGTGACCTCCGCCTGCAGCCCGTGATGCAGCGCCATCGCCTGCGCGCCATACTCGATCAAGTGCACGGCCGCCAGCGCGCCCGCGCGCCGAAGTGGGTTAGCGCTATCCCGATGACTCGTGGCGGTGCAGGTGACGCGCGTGTCGTCCCATTCCAGCACGTCGTCGAGCAGAAACATCGCACCGCGGTGTTCGATCAGCGTGCGCAGATGTTCGCGAGGGATCATACCGGGGCGATCTCAACACGCAGGCTGCGGTCCATCAGGTAGGGAAGTGCGACGTGGCCGACTTCGCCGCGAGCGAGCAGGCATAACAGCGGCAGACCGCGCAGGGCTGGATTGCTCAGCCGGAGATTCTCCAAAGCGGAGTCGGGCAGGCGTGTTTCGACGTTCCGGGCCAGACTCACGCGCACTTGGCAAAGCGAGTACGGTTCCGGTTTAGGACTGAGGACGAGCGCGATACTGGCTGCGCAGGAAAGCCTGCGTTTGTCGAGTAATGGCGCTGGTGCAATCACGTCGTATGCGACCATCAGAACGTTCAGGCCGTCGCTGGCCACCTGGGTGGCTGCTTCGAGCAAGCCCACAGCAAACGAACCGTCGTATCCACCGACCGCCGTAGAAGGTTCACGGCATCCCGTCGCGATGCTCCAGTAGCCGGCCGCGGCGTTGTGCACCGAGTTGTGGAAGTCGGTTGGCGACACTGCACGCTGTGGGGTGGCCAACGCCGTGTTTATGCGATGACTGACGCTCAGGTCGGCATCTGAAGACGCAAATACCGTTGCGAACAGCGGGGCCGGTTGTTCGGTTGCGGAAATGGCGTCTTCCGCCGCGCGGAAAGCCTGGCGGACGGCCGGCGTGGCCCGGCGGCGCTCGTTCGGTGGCAGCAGTTGCGGGACGTAGGCGACGTCGTCTGGCAGGTCAGGGTTGCGGCCCTGTGCCAGCACACTGCGCGTGGTGGCCCAGTTCGGCAGGCCCGGACCAGCCAATCCGATAGCGTTGAGATAGAGGATATTCATACACAGCGACCGAACAAGAGGCTGCAATTGCTGCCGCCGAAACCGAAGGAGTTCGAGAGCACGCGCACGATCTTGGCAGGGTGAGTTTCAGCGAGAATATGGGCGCCCAGTTGCGGGTCCGGCTGCTGCCTGTTGAGGCCCATTGGCATGAAGCCATGCTCGATGCATAGCAGGGCGATTGCCGCTTCAACCATACCTGCGGCGCCGAGCGTATGACCCGTCCAGCCCTTGGTTGACGAGCAGGCAGTGGCCGCTCCGAAGAGGTTGACGACGGCGCGGTCTTCGGCGAGATCATTCGCCCGGGTTCCTGTGCCGTGGAGGTTGATGTAGTCCACATCTGCCGGCGTCGCGCCGGCGCGTTCAAGCGCGCTACGCATCGCCTGTTCCGCGCCGCGACCCTCCGGGTCCGGGTTTGACATGTGATAGGCGTCGGAACTTTCACCGTAACCGAGCAGCGCCAGATTGCTGTTGGCCTGGGGATCGAGGATGGCGAAGCCGGCGGCTTCGCCGATGGAGATGCCTTTGCGCTTGAGGTCGGCGGGACGGCAGATTTCAGAAGAAATCAGCTGTAGGGAGTTGAAGCCGTGCAATGTGGTCAGACACAGGCTGTCGACGCCGCCGACCACCGCCGCATCGCAAACGCCACTGCGGATCGCTCGCGCCGCCGCTGCGAATACTTTTGCGCTGGACGAGCACGCAGTCGAAATCGTCAGGCTGCAACCGCTCAGGCCGAACAAGCGACTGGCTAGATCAGTCGCGGCGTGGATACTCTGGCTGCGTTCGTAGTCGAACCACGCCGGCAGGGCGCCATCAGCTTCGCGCTGACGGTAGGCAAGTTCGGCCTGATGAATGCCCGAAGTGCTGGTGCCTAGGAACAGGCCAACGCGATCGGCACCGTAACGCGCGCGCACGGCTGCAACGGCTTCGAGAAAACCATCCTGCCGCAGCGCCAGTGCCAGTAACCGGGCATTGCGGCAATCCCAGGCGGCATGGATGGGCGGTAGCGGCTGGTTGAGACCGTCGACCTGACCGATCCAGCAGTCCAGCGTGCAGCTCTCGAAGCGTTCAGCCCGCAAACCCGTACTCCCGCGCCGCAAGGCGTCAAGCAGTGCGTCCTTGCCGTGCCCGCAGGCGGTGGTAACGGTGTAATGACTAATCGTCAGCGGCTTCATCGGTCCAGAATGGGAAGAAATTGAACCAATTGTAGGGCGCGTCGCGCACCCGCAGTTCCAGCGCATTGGCATAGCGCTGCGCCCAGCGGCGCGACACTGCGGCGCGTTCGTCACGCCGGCTTTCGATACGCTCGGACAGCATCTCGAAATAGATGTCATAGGTGCGTCCGCCGCGGTATATCGCAAAGGCCAGCACCACCGGCACTTTCAACACGATCGCCAGGTTCCAGGGCGCGGCAGGAAGCCGCGCCGTTCCGCCCAGAAATTGCACATCTACGCTTGTCTCCGATCCGCGCACGCGATCCGCCATGATGCCGATATTGCAGCCGGAATCGAGTGCTTCCCGCATGGCCAACACCAGTTGCGGTCCCGGTAACCCGGCATCGATGATGGACGCAGCGAAATCGGGGTTCAGGTGCTCGAACAGATTGGTCAGCATGCGTCCTTGGGCGCGATCCAGCAGCACGCGCAGTGGCACGTGCTTCGTGCTTGAACTCAGGTGGCTCAGAACTTCGAAGCTGCCCAGATGCGACACTAGCAGGAGGCAACCATTCCCGCTGCGGGTGATGGCTTCGACCGCCGGAATCCAATGTGGTCGGGTGTGCAAGCTTTTCGCATTACCGCTGAGGACGAGGAAGCGATCAAGGGTACAGACCGCGAATGTGTGGAACATCCGTGCCACGTCCCAGAGGTTCGGTTTGCGGCCAAGCACTCGCCGTAAATAGTCGTGCGCCGCGCGTCGGGCTGCAGAACCAGTGCCGACGAAATACAGTGCAATCGGCCACAGTAGCGAGCAGGTTGCAGATCGCCCTAACAGACGTGCCACGCGCACCAGCACGCCTATCCAAAAAGCCGAGCCACGCTCGGGCTGGCTTTGCCAAGTGTTGGCGTTCATGCCCGAGATCAGCGAGGCGGCGCGAGTAAGATCTCGCCGCTGGCGACCTGACCAGCCTGCGTCTTGCACGTGAAGCGGGCTGTAGTTCGGTCCCCCGAAACGGAGAAGAAAACCCCGACTTCTTCGTCCGGTCTGACTGGATGCACAAACTTGGCGGATTTGACTCCACGCAGCTCACCCAGCTTTGGCTGTGCTTCCTGCACCGTGGCGAATATGAGATCGAGCAGCAACGCAGCCGGCACGATCGGGTCCCCGGGGAAATGACCGACAAGACAAGGATGATCGGCAGGTACGGTGAAAGAGCCGGTCGCGGCAAGGGTATCGCTCATGGCTGCAATAACTCCTGCAATGCCGTTTGTGCCAGCTTCCCCAGCTCATTGCGTGGCAGTCGGGCAACGCGGCGCAGCGGTCTCGGCAGAAATACTGGATCTATGCAACGCGCCAAGCTTTCCAGAATTTGTTCGACACTGAGCGAGGGTGCGACGACCAATGCTGCCGGCCGCGCTTCCAGTGTGGTCGACGCCTTTGATTGCGGCACGAAGACGACGGCGTCTTCGATGCCAGGAATCGCTAGCAAATGCTGGCTCAATTCAGCCAGCGAAGCCCGTTTGCCGGCGACTTTGAGCATGTCGCCACGCCGACCGATCAGTCGGAAGCGTCCGTCAGTCCCCACTTCGAGTATGTCGGTAAGGGTAAAGGGTGTCGGTAAGTGCGGAGCGTGGGCGACCGTACCGAGACCGTCGTCCACTAGCACGACGCCGGGCAACGGTTGCCAGAGCTCGTCGGCGACGGTGCGCCGCGTCGCAAGAGCGCCGGTTTCGGTCGAGCCGTAGACTTCGTGAACGGGTGCTTGCAATAGCTGCTCGGCACGCGAGGCCAGGTCGGTGGCCAGTGGTGCGGTTGCCGATACCACCCGTTCGATTGCGGGCATGTTGTGGCGTGCCTGGACCAGGGCCTTCAAATGAATCGGCGTCGTTACCAGGACGCGTGGTGCACTCGCGGTCGCCAGCGCTTCGCCGATGTCCTGCGGAAAAAACGGCCGTCCTCGATGAATGGCCGCACCGCCGGCGAGCGCCGACATCACGGTCGTTTCAAGGCCATAAGTGTGTTGCGGCGGTACGGTTGCGACAATCGTGCGGCCGCGGAACCCGAGCTGCTCACACAACGTGTTGCCGTGAACGAACAGGCTTTCCCAGGTGCGTGCGTACGCCAGTGGGGTCCCGGTCGTACCTGAGGTGAACGTAATGGCGGCCAGCTGCTGGGCCGGAATCCGCGGAACTTGCGCGATCGACACTGGAGTATTGATCAGTGCCGGCACTGCTACGGCGTCTGCCGCGCCTGTATCCTTTAGCACATAGCTGCCAGCGTAAGCCGCACGAATCCGCGCCACCGTCTCCTCCGAGCGGTTGGGCGGCAGCAGAGTGGTCTGGCCACGCAGCAGGGCTGTGGCAAAACCCAGCAGAAAGGTATCGCGAGACTCGCATAGGTTGATGACGAAGTTCGCTGTTGGCAGACGTTTGGCGAACGCCTGGGCGCAAGCGAGAAAGCTTTGCTGATCGAGCCAGCCCGCCGGAGTCGACAGGTACGCGGCGGTCGGCCGGTAGTCGCGGATGAGTGGAAATGTATTCAGAGGCGTTTTCAACGCGGCCCATGGCGGATGACGGCGCGCAGGAACGCGGGAAATCCGACGTGTGTCTGAGAGGGAAAGCGTCGGCGCCGGTACACGTATTCGGCAACGAATACCATAGCCAGTACTCCGTAGCTGACAAAATTGCTGAACACTGACCATTCTTGCAGAGAGCCCCACGCGATCAGGCTTAGCGTAACCAGCAACAGCAGCGCTGTAGTCCCGACCCACAGCCAAGTCACGTTGCGCGTGTAGGCGCGCTGCTCAGGACTCAGCGGGCCGTGGTGCATCGCCTGCGCAATTCGAGTTATCAGAGGCAGCTCTTTTGGGAGCAGGGACCGCGCAAATCCCAGCAGTACCAGTCCCGGCATCGCAATCGAGGGTAGATAAAGTACACGCAGGCCGTGGCCTGATAGCACCAGGCTGCTGCTGATGGCGGCAAAGACAGCAAAGCCGAGCCAGGCCCACAGCTGGCCGGACCGCAGCGGCCGATAAAAAAAAGCCGCGTAGAGGCACTGCAGCGCCACGCACTCGATACCGGGTTGCTTGAAGACCACCCCCAGGTGCATGAGCAGCGGGTAGCCTATGAGCAGCGCGGCGGGGAACACTACGGAACCTTCCGCAGTGTCGGAGCTAGAATCCGGCGTCGTTTCGTACATATTCGCAGAGCGTACGCACCGAGGTGAAGGCGCCCTGCATCGCTTCGTCGTCGGAGCGCATTACCACCCCGAACTTCTGCTGCACGGCAAGCGCAATTTCGAGTGCATCTATTGAGTCCAGACCCCAACCGCCAGTTTGATTGCCAAAAAGAGGAGCTTCCGGATCGAGCACAGCGGGGTTGCGACCATCCAACTGCAAAACCTCGACCAGAAGTGCGGCTAGTTCGCGTTCGGCGTCAGTGACGGCGGACATTGGTGATGGCTCGTGAGTGTTTGAGGTGGCAAGAGCGTTACTTGCAGAAAGAGAGACCGCCAAGCTATGGCAAATGTTAACCTATTCGAGCTAAAACGCCTTGCGGAAAGCGTATAACCCAAGCGGAACGTTATAGAATTCTCAACGTTGCGGGAGAATGAATCTGGGGCGTGAGCGTTTGGGAGAGCGCTGCTTATGCGGGTAAGTGAGCGTTTGGATGTCGGTTTGCGGACGCTTGCCACTGGTCTGTCCTTTGCCAGTTTTGGCTTGGGTGGCATGCTGCTGAGCATCACCCTGTTTCCGATACTGAAATTGCTGTCGCGCGATGTCGATACAGCGCGCCGGCGCATCCAGCTGGCAATGCATTACACCTTCCGAGTGTTCGTGTGGGAGATGAAGATGCTCGGACTGCTCTCTTATGAAGTGGTCGGTCGCGAGCGTTTGTTGCAGCGCGGCAAATTGGTGGTGGCGAACCATCCGAGTCTGATCGACGTTGTTTTTCTGATTGCACTGATGCCGGAAGTGGACTGCATTGTGAAGCAAGCCTTGTGGCGTAACCCGTTTACGCGCGGCCCGGTGTCCTGGGCCAGCTACATTCCCAATTCCGGCTCGTCGGAACGGCTTATAGAAGAAGCGGCCAGCAATCTGCGGATGGGACGTTCGCTGATCATCTTTCCGGAAGGGACGCGCTCAGTTCCGGGCCAGCCGCTGTCCATGCAGCGCGGCGCGGCGCGCATCGCCGCCGCCGCTCGAGCGAATATCGTCCCGGTCACTATCCTGTGCGAACCCGCCACGCTGACCAAAGCCGAGCCCTGGTACCAAGTGCCGCGGCGGCGCCCGAATTGGAAGCTGGTCGTCGGTGAAACACTGAGCGCAAATGACTATGCGCCGGTGAATGAACCACCATCGCTGGTTGCACGACGGCTGACGGAGTTTTTTTTGAGCTACTTTACTAACTCGCTGGCGGCGCTCGGTTCAAAGCGTTAACGTGCTCCGCATCAAGGGTTGGGCCAATCGTCCGATATAATTTTCTGGAAAGCCTGACACATTTTATCCATGTACTCCAAAGATGAAATCCATACACGCCTCGCGCGCGCGCTGGTCGAACTTTTCGAGATCGATCCGGCGAAGATCACGCCTGAAGCGCATCTTTATCAAGACCTCGGAATCGACAGTATCGACGCCATCGATCTCGTATTGAAACTCAAGGAAATGACCGGCAGGAAAATCCAGCCGGAAAGTTTCAGGCATGTCCGCACCGTAAGCGACGTGGTCGAGGCCATCCATGCACTGGGAGCGCCTGAAGTGCCAGCGGCGCCCTGACTTCTCTGCGCGCTGCGACTCCGAATCAAGCCAAGGATTACGGTGAACTCTGGAATCGTCATTCCGTTCTACAACCACGAACGCGCAATTGGTCAAACCGTGGCGGCATTGCGACCGTATGGGTTGCCATGCTGGATCGTCGATGATGGCAGTGATCATCGCTGCGCTTCGGTTCTTGATGAAATTGCTCAACGTGAAAGCCACTGGCTCAAGGTGCTGCGCTACACGCCCAACCGCGGCAAAGGCCATGCGGTCATGACCGGATTGCGCGCTGCCGCGGATGCGGGTTGTACGCATGGCGTGCAGATTGATGCCGACGGTCAGCACGATCCCGCGAGCCTGCCCCACTTGTTGGCAGAAGCGCAGCGCTATCCAGAGGCAGTGATAGCCGGCGTTCCGATATACGACAGCAGCGTACCCAAGAGCCGGCTCTACGGGCGCTATGTGACGCATATATGGGTGTGGATCCATACCATGTCATTCCAGATTCGCGACTCGATGTGCGGATTCCGTGTTTATCCGCTGATGGCGGCGCTCCGCCAGTGGAATGGACAACCGCGCGACTGGCGCATGGAATTCGACACGGAGATTCTGGTGCGGATGTTCTGGGACGGCGTAAGAGTCGTGAATGTGCCGACGCGCGTGATTTACCCTGTGGGTGGCGTTTCCCATTTCAATTTGAGGCGCGATAATCTACGCATTACGGCCATGCACACGCGCTTGTTTCTCGGCATGCTGTGGCGTCTACCGCGCTTGTTTTACCGGAGAGCCCTGAGCGCATGAAACGCGAAGCGCAGGTTCTCATCAAGGTTCCTTTCCACGACATCGATTCCGCGGGAATCGCCTGGCACGGGCACTACGCAAAGTATTTCGAACTGGCGCGCTGCGAGCTGCTAGACAGTTTCGGATATGGCTATAGAGAAATGCTGGAAAGCGGGTATATCTGGCCGGTGATTGACCTACATACACGCTATGTCAAGCCAGTGGTGTTTGGCCAGACCATACGGGTGCAGGCGACGCTGATCGAGTGGGAGCATCGCCTGAAGATCGAATATCTCATCAGCGACGAAGCCAGCGGTGCTGCGATGACACGCGGCCAAACGGTGCAGGTGGCGGTAGAGGCGTCGACGCACGAGATGCTGCTGGCATCGCCGGACATTTTGTTCGAGCGGCTTGGCGTGGAGCGCACATGAGGTGCGCCTGGGTACCGGCAGCAGTGCTGGTATGGGCCGCTGCAGCGGCAGCAGAAACGGATACCGACGCGCTGTTTCAGCATCGCGTTAGCAGTTCCGATCTGCCCGCGCTGATCGCGCCGCAAGCGCTGAAGACCGCGGCGACGGCCGCGCTGCGCGGCCGCTTCGAACAGCGCAAATATCTACCGGAGCTGCCGCGCCCGCTGCTGTCGACCGGCGATTTTGTGCTGGCGCGCGACGTTGGTGTGCGCTGGCATACACGTACGCCCTTCGATTCGGTTTTTGTGCTGAGCCGCGAGGGCATGAGCACGCACGACGAAGGCGGCACGCTGACCAGTATCCGTGCCCAGGATCAGCCGGGCGTCGCCGAAGCGGCACGCATCCTATTCGAACTTTTCGCACTCGACTTCGCGGCGCTGGAAGGCGATTTTGATATCTACGGCAGCGCGAATGCGGGTAGTGCGGCCAGCCGTCCGTGGCAGGTAGGTCTACGGCCCAAGCAATCGGCGCTGGCGGCGATTTTCAAAGAAGCGATCGTCGCCGGCTCCGATCGTGCATCGCGCATCGAATTGCATGATGCACACGGTGACCGTACCGAAATTCTGCTGCTCGATGTGCTCGCGTCTCCAGCGGGCCTGACGGCCGACGAACGGCAGCGTTTTGCCGAGTGATCCGCCGCACGATTCCGGGCACGATCGAAACGCGCTTTCGCGTCTGGGCATTGGCTATGTTTGCGCTGCTTGCGGTGTTTGCGCTGCGGGTTGCGCCGCAGCTGCGCGTCGAAACCAGCATCCTCGCGCTGCTACCCGCGGACCCGCGCGATGGGGATATCGACCAGGCGTTGTATTCGTATAGCGAGTTGCTTGGTCGCAACAGCCTGTTTCTGATTGGCGCCGACAATACGGCCAGCACGGACAAAAGCGCCGTGGCGTTTGCGGCTGCGCTGCGAGCGAGCGGCGTGTTCTCCCAAGTGCGTCTGGAAGTCGGTAGTGAGCTGATTCAGGCGGCGCGCGCCAATTTGCCGTATCGCGACTACTTGCTGGCGCCGCGTCATCGCGCCTGGCTGGAGAGCGGAGATCTGGAGCGCCTCTACGCCGAAGCGCAGCGTGCGCTTTACACCCCCGCCGGCTGGATGCGTCCATTCAATGCTGCCGAAGACCCGTTGGGATTGTTGTCGGCCTTCGTTACCGCGCAGAGACCGCCCATCGGCCGCGCCCAGTTGCAAGATGGAATGCTCGCGGTGAGCGAGAACGGGCGCCGCTACGTGCTGGTGACGGCGCAGACCAGGGCCAGCCCATTCGCGGTCGCCACTCAAGAAGCCGGGGGTGCTGCGATTGCCGCCGCGCGTGCCGCGGCCACCGCGGCAGGTGCCAGTGAGATTGTCGCGTCCGGCGTGCTGCAGCACGCCGTGGCAGCGTCACGCAGCGCGCGCGCCGAGATGTCGCTGTACAGCACACTCTCGATGATTGGCAGTGTGCTGTTGCTGATTTGGGTGTTCCGCTCCGCCCAGCCCTTGCTGTTGACGGCCTTGTCGATGGGGCTGGGTGCGATTGCCGGATTGTGTGTCTGCCAGTGGGCGTTCGGCCGGGTGCATCTGGTGACGCTGGTTTTCGGCAGCAGTCTGATCGGCACCTCGGTCGACTATTCGATCTATTTCTTTGCCGACCGCTTTCGCGATCCGGAGCACTGGGATCCTGTCGCAGCACCGGCTTTCGTAACGCCCGGCATTGCGCTGGGTTACCTGACCACTGCACTTTCTTATCTGGCTTTGCTGCTGGCGCCGTTTCCGGGGTTGCGCGAGATTGCACTGTTTTCCGCAGTAGGGCTCGGGGTGGCTTGTGGTTGCGTGCTGTTTCTCAATCCGCGGCTTACGCGGCGCTGGCCGCTCGCCGCCGGCGCAGTGCCACTCCGCATCGGCGACTTTCTGGACCGATTGCGACTGCCGGCTTCACGCCGTCTGCGCCTCGCACTGGGGTTATTGCTGATCCTGATCGTCGCTGGCGGCTTGCCGCGTGTGCATTTCATCGACGACGTGCGCAGCTTCCAGTCTTCGCCGCCCGAACTGATTCACGCCGAAGCGCGCGCGCGGGAGTTACTCGGTCAATCGGTGGACCGTCGGTTCTTGCTGGTACGCGGCGCCACGCTGGAGCAGGTGCTGCAGCGCGAGGAAGCGCTGCGTGTACATCTGGCCCCGCTGCTTGCAGACCGGCGTCTCGGCAACCTGATCGCGCTGTCGTCGGCGCTGCCATCGCAGCAAACCCAGGCTGCCAATCGTCGGCTGCTTGCCGAAAAAGTGTATGCGCAGGATGGCCTGCTGCCGCGCTTCATGCGCGACTTGGGCTATCCCGATGCCGTGATTGCACGTGAGCTTGCCGGGTTCGACTCCCGCAGCGCATCGCTACAGCCCGACGCTTTTTTTGCCGGTGCCCTGGCCGAACCCTATCGGGCGCTATATCTGGGTCGCGTCGGTAATGGCGAAGCAACCGCGGTGGCTCTATTCGACGTGCGTGATGCTGGCGCGCTCGAACAGGCTGTTGCACAAGTGCCCGGGGTGCGCTTGGTGGATAAGCTCAGCGACATTTCCGAGCTGCTTGGCAGCTACCGGCGTATTGCATTGATGCTGATCGCCGGTACCTATGTGCTGATCGGTATCGTGCTCAGCCTGCGCTACGGTTTTGCTGGAGCGATCGCCGCGTTGATGCCGGTGATCGGTGGAGGAGCACTATGCATCGCCTTGCTCGGCTGGGCTGGAGTTCCATTGAACCTATTCCATGTGCTGGGCCTGTTACTGGTATTGGGAATGGGGTCGGACTACACCATTTTTCTGCGCGAATCGCGCGGCGCGGTGGCGCCGGCGCTGCTCGCCGTAGTGCTGGCGACGCTGACGGCAGTGTTATCCTTCGGACTGCTCGCGTTTTCATCGATTCCTTTCATTCGCGCAATTGGGTTGGTACAGGCGCTTGGTGTCACGCTTGCCGTCGTCATGGCGATTGGTTTGCGTCCACATGCGCAAGACGGCGTGGGGTCTGCGGGTGGCGGTCGACAGGGATCATTGCGGTAAAGCGTCAACGAGAAGGGCGATCGATGGATGGCGACGTGAGTGCAACTGAAATTTTAATTATCGGTGCCGGCCCAGCCGGCGCAATTGCGGCTGCACAGCTGGTGCAGGCTGGACACAGCGTGCGCGTGCTGGAGAAGCAGAAATTTCCCCGTTTTTCGATTGGCGAAAGCCTGCTTGCCCAGAGCTTGGAGCTGCTCGACAACGCCGGCATGCTCGAAGCAATCCTCGCCGCCGGATTCCAGTTCAAGAATGGCGCGGCTTTCGTGCGCGGTGCGCAGCGTTCTGAATTCAATTTTGCCGACAAGACCTGTCCCGGCTACGGCTATACCTTCCAGGTGCCGCGCGCGCAGTTCGATACGTTGCTGGCGGATGAAGCGGTGCGCATGGGTGCACGCATCGACTACGAGGTCGACGTCATTGCGGCCGATTTTTCCGGCGCTACGCCGGTCGTGCGCAGTCGCGACCGCTTGGGCGTCGAGGAAACGCATCACCCCAGCTTTGTCCTTGACGCCAGTGGCTTCGGGCGGGTGTTGCCACGACTGCTCGGATTGGAAAAGCCCTCGGATTTCCCGGCGCGCTCGGCGCTGTTCACCCACATCGAGGATCACATTGAAGCCGGCGCTTTCGATCGGCAGAAAATCCGTATCTCGGTCCATCCGCACCATCCCCAAATCTGGTATTGGCTGATCCCGTTTTCGGACGGCCGTTCGTCGCTGGGTGTAGTCGCGCCGCGAGAGTATCTCGATGCTTTGTCCGGCAGTACCGAAGAGCGCCTGTGGCAACTGGTGGCGGAGGAGACATCGTTGCATCAGCTGCTGAAAAGCGCGCGACCCGCGGCACGCGTTGGCGAGATCGTCGGCTACGCCGCCGCAGTAGCCCGGCTACACGGGCCTGGTTTCGCGCTGCTCGGCAATGCCGCCGAATTTCTTGATCCGGTGTTCTCGTCTGGCGTCACCATTGCCATCAAATCCGCGCAGCTGGCGGCTGCCGCTGTCGATCGTCAGCTGCGCGGCGAGAGCGTCGACTGGGACGCGGAGTTCGCCAAGCCACTGATGCTGGGCGTGGAGACTTTCCGCGGATTCGTCGCTGGCTGGTATGACGGCAGCCTGCAGGATGTGATTTTCCATCAGCAGCAGGATCCCAGGGTGCGCAGGATGATCTGTGGGGTGCTGGCGGGATACGCCTGGGATGAGGCCAATCCTTATGTTGGTCTGCACTCTGGCCGGCGTCTGCGTGCTTTGGCTGCGCACTGTCGCGATGCTGCATAGTTGCAACGTGCCCCGGCTTGTCGCAGTCGCCGCGGCTGGGTTGTTGTGCGCCTGTGCCACTGCACCACCACAAGTCGCGGCACCTGCTCCGGAGTATCCGCCCGTGTTGGCACCGGCAACACTGGGCAGTAGCCGTAGTGCGCAACAGATTCTGCGTGCTGCTTTCGGTGAGCGTGACGTGGTATTGCGCTGTGTGGTAAGCGCGTCGCCACAGCAGGTCGAAGTGATCGCACTGACCGCGCTCGACCAGCGCGCTTTCACTGTCGTGTGGGACGGGACTCGTTGGAAGTTGGATGTGTCACCGATGGTGCCATCATCAATGCGCCCGGAGTGGCTGCTGGCTGATCTGCAGTTTGCCTTGTGGCCGCTGCTGGCTCTGCAAACGGCTTATTCGGCCGCAGGCTGGGAGGTTTCCGAGCCGGGTGGGGGTGTGCGCCGCTTGCGCCATGACGGCCGGTTGATCGCACAGGTTTACTATGCCAGCGCAGATCCGTGGAGCGGTCGCTATTGGATTTCGAACTTCCGTTACGGCTATGCGCTGGCGATCGACAGCGACGCCGCGACGGCGGTTGAGCACTGACGGCTATTATTTCGTGCGGAAAATTTTGGATAGACGGATGCAGTCAGCGTCACAACAGAATCGCGTGCTGGTGACCGGCGCCAGTCGTGGAATCGGGCGCGCCATCGCGCTTAGCCTCGCGGCAGAGGGGTTCAAGTTGGTTCTGCACGGGCGCACGGCAACGCCCGCGCTGGCTGAAGTCACCGCTGCGGCACAGGCCGCTGGCAGCGAAGCGCACAGCTTGTGCTTCGACATTGCCGACCGTGCCGCCAGTGCCGCTGCGCTGTCATCCGATATCGAAGCACACGGGGCTTACTATGGCGTGGTCTGCAATGCCGGCATCGCACGCGACGGCACATTCGCTGCGATGCCGGAGTCGGATTGGGATCTTGTGTTGAGCACTAATCTGGATGGCTTCTACAACGTCTTGCAGCCCGTTCTTATGCCGATGATTCGCCTGCGCCGCGGCGGCAGAATCGTGACGCTGGCCTCAGTTTCCGGAATCGCCGGCAATCGCGGCCAGGTGAATTACAGCGCTGCCAAGGCCGGAGTCATCGGCGCCAGCAAGGCTTTGGCGGTCGAGCTCGCCAGCCGCAGGATTACGGTGAACTGCGTTGCGCCCGGCGCGATCCGCACCGACATGCTTGAAGGCGCTCCGCTCGACGAGATGCTGAAGACAATCCCGGCGGGCCGTGTGGGCGAACCTGAGGAGGTAGCTAGTTTGGTTGTGTATCTGTTAAGTGATGCTGCGGCATATATCACCCGTCAGGTGATCGGTGTCAATGGTGGTTTGCTATGAGCGCCGGCAATCGAGTAGTGGTCACCGGCATGGCCGGTATTACCGCACTCGGCAGCGATTGGGCGAGCGTCCAGGCCAAGCTGCGGGCTGGCGAATCGGGCATCCAGACGATGCCCGAGTGGTCACGCTATCGCGATATCAATACCCGTCTGGCGGGTCCGATCCAAGGCTTTGCGCCGCCGCCGCACTACACGCGCAAAGCCATGCGCACCATGGGGCGGGTGGCCTTGCTTGGAACGCGTGCCACCGAGCTGGCGCTACAGGATGCGGGTCTTATCGACGATCCGGAAATCCGTAGCGGAGCGATGGGCGTCGCCTATGGATCTTCCACCGGCAGTACCGACGCCGTGAGCGATTTTTTCAGCCTGCTATCAACTGGTGACAGCGGCAAACTCAACGCCACGACTTACGTACGCATGATGGGCCACACCACCGCAGTCAATATCGGTGTCTACTTCGGATTGAAAGGGCGTGTAATCCCGACGTCGAGCGCCTGCACCTCCGGCAGCCAGGGCATTGGCTATGCCTATGAAGCGATCAAGTTCGGCAAGCAGCGCATGATGGTGGCCGGCGGCGCGGAGGAACTATGTGTCACCGAGGCTGCGGTGTTCGACACACTGTATGCCACCAGCACGCGCAATGATGCGCCCAAGACGACCCCGCGCCCTTTTGATCGCGATCGCGATGGTCTGGTCATCGGCGAGGGTGCCGCCACGCTGATTCTCGAGGAGCTCGGCCATGCGCAGGCGCGCGGCGCGCGTATTTTTGCCGAAATCGTCGGTTTCGGCAGCAACTCGGATGGTGACCACGTCACGCAGCCGAATACGCACACCATGGAGGCCGCCATGCGTCTGGCGCTCGACGATGCAGGGCTTGCTCCGCAGGCGATCGGCTACATCAACGCACACGGCACCGCCACTAACCTCGGTGACATCGCGGAAAGCCAAGCCACGCTGCGATTGTTCGGCGGCAAGATTCCAGTCAGCACCATGAAGGGACACATCGGGCATACGCTCGGCGCCTGCGGTGCGATCGAAAGCTGGTTCACCGTGGAAATGATGCGTGGCGGCTGGTATGCGCCGACACTGAACTTGCAGAACGTCGACCCGTGCTGCGGCGAGCTTGACTACATTATGAACACTGGCCGCAGCTTGCAGTGCGAGTATGTGGTGAACAACAATTTTGCGTTCGGTGGAATTAACACGTCACTGATTTTTCGCAATGTGAATTGAAGTATCAATACAAGGGGATCGGAGATGAGGTGCAAACCGGGGAGCCTACTGGCCGCTGCTTTTTTTATATCCACCGTTGCAATCGCCGCAGGTGAAGATCAGCCGTCAGCTGGTGCTGGGAATGGGAAGGTGACTGCTGAAGCGCGATCTGTAGTCAAAGTGAATCGCGTCGTGCCCTATCTCGACGACTCCGTCGGCACGACTGAAGTACGGCAGTGCGACTGGAACAGCCGCCTGATTGACTATCTTGTCAAATATTCGAAAGGCCAGGTTGAAATCACTGATCGAGATACTCGGAACATGCTTGGAACAAGCCTTACGCTTGTGATTACCAATCTTCACACTAGTGGTGGTGGCCCCTTTAGTGGGCCAAAATGGGTTCGCCTTCGCGGCGAGCTGAGACAAGATGGAAAAGTGGTCAACAATTTCGACCTGGGCAGTCATTCGACTGTGGATCTTTTCCGCGTCACGGGTTGTAGTGTGCTTAATAAAATGGCCAAACAACTGGGTGGTCACATTGCCAAGTGGGTAAGAAAGCCCACTAACAATGCTCATCTAGGTGATCCTGATGAGGACCTTGCCCCCGCTACAGAATCCTCATTAACGCCTGCATCATCGGCTGGGGAAAACCAAGCGAAATGAAGCAACGACTTTTTATCGCCTTATGTCTAGTTCTGTCGACTTCGTCGCAGGCGGCTTCCGAGCTGCAGCTTCCGATCGTGCAGGGCACAAGCACAGATGAGGCGCATCAAATGCTCGACTCCGGCATAGCGCTTCTCTGGGCGGATCAGAGCTATGCAACGCCGATTAAAGATTTCGGTCGATTTACTGCGGACAAACGAACCAGCGTTATGCATAGCTCTGATACCGAAGGTTGCGAGCGAGCCTTTTTATCAGCGCTCATTGAGTTGCAGTGGAATGCGAAGCGGGAAGGCGGTAACGCCGTGGTCAGGATCCGAAGCTTGGGGCAGAATCGTCAATTCTCGCTGAGCACGACCAGCTATTCGTGCCAGCCTGGTCGGGTCTCTGCCCATGTCACTTTGCGCGGCGAAGTGGTCAAGATACCTTAGGTGTGACCGTTGGAATCCGTAACCTTGCCAATTTTAGTGGCATTTATTGAATCACATTAAGGGAGTTTTCCATGTTCGGACGTCTAACCCGGATGCGTCATGAGTATGTGACGATTGCGGGCTGAAGGGGCGTGGCGT
>CAZOOK010000006.1:0-196605 GCA_964581385.1 uncultured Salinisphaerales bacterium | reverse complement strand
CGATCGGCGCAGGCCACGGTGCTGCTGCAGAAGGCTGGCTTCAAGGAGGTAGCAAACCTGTCCGGCGGCATGCTTCGCTGGCGGGCCGAATCACTTCCGGTGGATGCTGGTTCAGACTGATCGGTTCAATCGCGTTTAACGAAATGAGTCACCATAAATTAAGCCTCGCCATCCCGCGAAAGCGGGGGCGACGAGGCTTAATAAGCAAGTTGCCATTCGACGTTATCTCGTGCCGGAGACTTCGATTTCCACGCGGCGATCAGGCTGCAGACAGGCCACCAGTTGCTTGGTCGCTTTCGTGCCCTTGCATTCGCCGGGCTTCGTTTCCGGATCCGATCCATCCGCTCCTCTGGCCACGATCTTGTCGGGAGGGATCCCAGCCGACTCCACCAGATAGGTCTTGACCGCTTCGGCGCGGCGCGTCGAAAGCTTCATGTTGTACTCGTGCGAACCGATTCGGTCGGTGTATCCGGTTACCGTGATGAATTCAAAGGTGGCGCCTCGCATATCTGTAGCAAACTTGTCGAGAGCCTGCTTGCCCGCAGGTCTCACGGTCGCTTTGCCAAAATCGAAAAGAGAATCTGCGGAGAAGGCCACCTTCCTCGGAAGGGTTGGCTTCGGTGGTGGCGGCGGCGGCGGAGCCACCGGCACAGGAGCGGCGGCAATGATCGGTTCGGGCGGTGCCGCAGGTGGAGCGGGGGGCGGCGTGTTCCGGCCGAACCGATAGAGCAGACCGGCCGAGAAAAGATCGATGTCGCCATTGTTACCGATGGCATCGTCGATCCGGTAGCGTTCCGCCTCGGCGCGCGCTCCGAAAGATTCAGTGAAATCGTACTCAAGCCCCACGCCGTACTTGTAGTTTGCAGCGCGCTTGCGGCGGCTGGGATCGACTACATCGACTGATCCGGTTCCGGCGAAAGAATCCTTGGCTTCAGCGTAATTCACCCCGAACCGGCCAAACGCAGAGAACTTTTCAGTGATGGGCAGAATGCCGACGGTATCGAAATTCAGGCCTTTGAGCTTGATATTGCCACTCAATGTTCCCGGTGGCGTCGTGGCTGCATTGAAGCCGAACGTTCCCAGGTCGAAATAGCCACCTTCAACGGCGAAATACTTGATGAACTGGTACCCGCCAAAGAGCTTATAGCCGATGTCGTGATCGTCATTGGCGATTGAGGTCGTGGCAATAGCGCTTCCCAGCAGATCGCTGTTGATCCCTGTGTCGTTGATTTTCGCTCTCGACTGGCCAATGTTGCCGCCGACGTACCAACCCCCAGTATCGTCCGCCGCCGCGGATGGACTGACAGCTACGGTGAGTGCCGCCAGACCCAGCGCCACTGTGGCTCTTGTTATGTTCATGTTTATCTCCAATGACTTTCTGGTGAGTGCTTTACGGGGCGGGCACATTGATGACCGTGTCCACCAGCGTCACTGAAGCTCCGAGAGACATCACCCTGCCCTCCAGCGTCCCGATCGTGGTATTGCCGGCGGTGGAGAATGCGGCTCCGTCCTGGGAAATGATGTTGCCTACCATGGTCCCGCCTCCCGCTGCGTTGATCGTTGCGAAGCTGCCAACCTGCCAGAAGACGTTCTTGGCTTGGGCGCCTCCGGCCAGGATGATGCTTTGAGGGAATGCCGCTCCCGGGCCGCCCACAGTGAGCGTGGTCGCCATCTGGAACACCCACACGGCGTTCGCGTCGCCTTGGGCATCGAGGGTGAGATCCCCTCCCTCAATCAGGAACGACCCTGCAGGTGCCGTATAGACGCCAGGAGCGAGCGTGAGACTGCCCAGATTGGCGCCGGGATTTGCGCCGGACGGCATTGCCGCCAGGGCCAGATATGCGGTTTGCGCATCAAGACGGGCTTGGGTTGCAATCGCGCAGGAGACCGCGTTTGGAGTGGCGGACGTCGGGCCCGTAGTGGAGTTGGTACAGGTGTAGATCGTCCCGTTCACTGCGCCTACATTGGCTCCCAGAGACTCCGTATAAATATCTCCCGCCGTATCGTGGAATCCGGTGATCGATGAAGTACCCGTCGCTATGGTTCCGATATCACCATTGATCACGGTCAGAATTCCCGTGTTGGTCATTCCGGCGCTGCCTCCAAAAATTCCGTACGGCGCGGCCGATCCAAGAGTCGTCGGTGCCAGACAATTTCCTGTCGCGGGACCGGCGGTGAAGTTCCATGTGAAATCACTTGCCATTTCGTCGGCTGGGATCGCTAAGTCCTTGATCCCGCTGGCGCCGCCTTTAATCGTGGCCGTATAAGTAACGCCGTTGGTAAGAACACCGAGTGGCGTAAAAGTCGCAACGAGGCCCGTGGCGGCATCAAGAGTCACTGTTGCTGCCGTCACGGGCGTGAAAGCAGGGGCCGGACCCGTCACCGTAAAGGTTCCTGTGTTGACCGTTGCAGGATCCATCCGCAAACCGGCAGGCATGTTGAAGGTCGCGTTGACGGTCGCGTTGGGACACACCCCAACGGCACCCGTGGCAGGGGTAGTGGAAAACACCGAGACACTTGCCGCTGCGACCGGAGCTGAGGCGGTAAAGGTCCATACATAGTCACTTGCCGCGGGCAGGGCGGCTTGATTGCCCGCCAGTGCATTGCCTGCCAGATCGGTCGCCGCAGTGGTGATCGTGGCGGTATAGGTATCGCCCACTACAAGTGCCGACGCTGGTGTAAAGATCGCAGTTCGAGAGCCGGTCGTGTAGCTCACACCGCCTGTCGGAGTCGGAGATACGCAAGGTGCACTGCACGTCACCGTGAAACTGGCCGCGGTGATCGTGGAACTCAGCATGTCCTTGGTGAAGACCGCAGCGATCGCCGCATTAGCCGGCGGCCCGACAGTAGGTCCCGGATTCGTCGTGACCGGCTGAGTGAGCGTCACTCGGGGCCGGTTCGTGTCTGGTGTTACTCCCGCCGTGATGAAATGCCATACGAAGGGGCTCGCCAATGCGACGCCGGTAGCGAGGCTTTGCGCCCCGGTGACCGTGGCGGTGTAGAGGGTAAGAGGCGTGAGGCTGGCTGCGGGTGTGAAGGTGGCGATCCTGCTGGTAGCGTCGAGAGCTACCGTGCCTGTGGGATTCACGCAAGGCGCCGTACAGGTCACCGTGAAGCTTGCTCCGCCGGTGATCGGAGTCATTGGCTCACTAAATGTAGCGGTGATGATGGTGGCGTCGGTCGGTACACCAGCGACATTGTTTGCAGGGGCGACGTTAGTTACGGTGGGCGGGAGTGCTGAAACGCTACCCGAGCCCAGAATTCGATCTTGCCCACCTCCGCATCCCGCCGCCAAAGCGCTGAGCAGCAATGCCATGGAGCACGTCAGGCTTCTGGAATAGCTCTCGAATATTTTCATTTTTCTTCCTCACTTCATCTGATCCAGAAAGCCATTGAGATAATCGATGGCCCCATCTCGGTTCGCATGCCGCCGTTCTGCACAATCGCTTTCGCGCGAACCAATACCGCCTAAAAAGTTACCCCCAGGCACAAAACACTTCTGTATGGCACCGAACAGACGCAGAAGATCGGCATCGCAGTTTTGTCCTGTTGGCTCTTTCCAGCACGTTCAGCATTGCGTGCACTGCCGGCCTGTATGGTCAGTACTTCATTCCAATGACGCAGGAATCCGTGGCGTGGCTCTGTCCTTGTCGGAAGTCTCTTGTTCATCCCGACAGTTGCGTTCTGCATATGAGGAACGGTCGATCTATTCCAGTCATATGCGAAGCTACTTCATCGATCAAAGGGTATCGCCAGCGTCCATGCAGTGAGCTACGCGGACGGAGTCGTAGGCTAGTTGACCGTAGAAGTAAGGAGTGCAATGCAAGGGGCCGACAAGAAAGCGGCGACGTCACGCTGATTCGACCCCGAGCAGGGATTTGGCAATTGGTACGCTCTTTACCTCGGTTCAACCAAGGACGAGGTCAGAGTCAGACTAGCTGTGGCACAACGTGTGCTCCACCGGACAGCGAGAGTGAGCGTCGAGCGATTTGCGAACGTCTGCTTCCTTGCGATAAGGCCAAGTATTCCACTGGCAGCTTATGGCACATCAGAACCAAACGACAATAAACTTAATATCGACTATTCGAATCAATGGCTGCCGATCAAACCACTCGCAGTACCGGCTTGCGAGTCTGCGCTAGACGCTCTAGCAATGCCGCCCCTTCGCCTGCCGCATTGTGTTGTGCGAGTTCGGCTTTGATCACTTGCGCACGCGCTGCATAGCGGGGTTGGCTCATCATGTCGCGCACCGCAGCGCGCACTTGTTCCACTGTGGGTCGATTCGTTTTCAGATTGATCCCCACGCCGCTGTGTGCAACGCGATTGCCGACTTCGGATTTGTCTTCGGTGACGCCAGCCGAGATTACCGGTACACCGTGCGCGAGCGCGATGCTGATGCCGCCGTAGCCGCCGTTGGTCACGTAGACGGCAACGTGCGGCATGATCTTCACGAACGGAATGAAGGGCTCGACAAACGCATTATCGGGAACGGCGAAACCCAATTCGTCGGCGCGTTTGCCGTTGGTGGTAGCAATCACCCACACATCGTCACCGGCGAGAGCTTCAAGCGTCGGGCGAATCAGTTCATCGGCATTGGTGGCAATGGTTCCTTGAGTCACGAGTACCACGGGCCGGCCGCTCTGGATCACTCGATCCCACCAGGCGGGCGACTCGAAGCGAGTGGGCGCATCGGGTAACAGCGCTCCAATGAAGTGGAGTTGGGCCGGTAGATCGGAAATTGGATATTCGAAGTCCGGCACCAGAGGTTGCAAATGCAGGTAGTTGGACACGGCCGGACGAAACGGCCTGACCGGCCAGCCGTGCTGTTTCGCCAGCGCACGGTAGGCCCTGTTGACCGGACGGAATACGACGTGGTCCACCAACAAGTAAGTGAGCTTGTTGCGCAGGCGCCCGAGCGGCGAATTGTTGAATGGCAAGCCCAATCCGAACGCGGCCAGATCGCGACTTTGAAAACTCAACACGGTGACGTTCAGGATTGCCGCGGGGTAGCCTTCGGTATCGCTGAGGATGCGCGCGGCGGCAACCGCCGGATCGCCCAGCAATGCGTCGGCGGGATAGTCCCGCAGGATGGCTCGCAGGTCTTGCGCCATGCCAGGAATGGAGCCGACAAAAAGCTTTTCGAAATCGAAGACGACTTGCTTGAGGCCGTGAAACTTGGCGCGTTCGGGGAAGTGGCAATCGTATTGCGAATCGCCGAAATCGATGCCCTCGCGGATCGGCACGAAGCGCGCGCCACTGGCTTCGATCTTGTCTTTGAAAAAAGCGCTGCTGTACCACACCACTTCGTGGCCACGCCGCAACAATTCGCGAGCGACGGATACAAAGGGCGCGACGTGACCGGGAATGGGCATAGTCGCAATCAGGAATTTGTGGCGCATGCGGTTCTTGACGCTCGCTTCTTTTCGGAGCCGTGGATAAGCAATGTTATCGGATCGAACGACATCGGCGGCGGCGTATCTATGTGCTGGCTAGACTCACGACAGGTGGTGTCCGGGCAGAATCGCCGAAAATTACCGCGCATCCAATTCGCGCAGTCGTCGTTCCAGCATCGTCTCTCGGGCTCGGATTTGTTCAGCGTCTGAGCTCATGAGAGTGCGAGGAGCGCAGCGTTTCCCGCCATTCCGTTCAGCAGACGTGAGCCATATGGGTTTTGCTTCGCGATAGGTGGAGTTCCTCCGCGCTGCGGGAGCTCAGCATGAGGCGGGCAAGGCTCTCGCCTTTGGCCCACCCCGCGTGAGTTTCAGTTGATCGTCAGCGTCGCTTGATTGTCGGCCGATCCGCCATCGCCGCTGCAGCTCAGCTTGTAGGTGTGAGCACCTTTGGTCAATGGCTTCACGCTCAATGAGCCGCTGACTGGCTGGGCGCCCGACCAGTGCAGCTCACTGCCACTGGCGGTGCATGCGGTCGCGTTGGTTGCGGACCAGGTCAACGTTGCGGAATCGCCGAGGCTGGCACTGCTCGGTGCTACCGAGATCGAAACCACCGGCAGCGGCGGCGCGGTCACCGTGAGCGTCGCCGTCTGGGTGGTGGACGTGAGACCGCCGCCCTGGCAGGTCAGTTTGTAAACGTGTGCACCGAGCACAGCCGGCGACACACTCTGCGAGCCACTGAGCGGCTCAGCGCCGTTCCAACCCAGCTCGCCGTCGGCATGGCAGGTGTCCGCGTTGCTCGTAGTCCAGTTCAGGACCGCTGCGCTGCCTTTCACTATGCTGCTGGGGGTGACGCTGAAGGACACTGTCGGCGGCGCCGGCGTAACGGTGAGGAGTTTGTGATCCGAAGCACTGCCGCCACCGCCGGTGCATGTGATCTTGAAATCATAGAGACCGGCGACGAGTGTACCGTTGGTGCCATCGAATCCCTGTGTGCCGTTGAGAGCCGCCTGCCCTGAAAGAACATTGGTCCAGGCGCAGCTGGTCGCATCGCTGGAGGTCCATTTCAACACCACCCGATAAGGTCCAAACACCGGCGGGTGCGGGAAGGGATGCGGCGCTGGGCGGGGCATTGACTCGGTTACGTGCTGCGTTGACTCCGCTATGTGCTGCGGCAGCGAATGAAGGGGGGATTGTTCCTTGGCAACGGCCGCGGGCGCTACCGCTGCTGATTCGTGCTGAATCGTTTCAGACATGACGTGGTCGTTGAGAATGACACGCAGCTCACGCGCCGATCCGGCCACGACGGTTTGTGGCTCCACCTGCAATGAGACAGTGGGACGTGGCGGCTGGGTTATGGAAAAATCGATGAAGGCATTGACCGAGTGCTTGCATTGATCCTCGGTGCCGTCGTCGTGACCCCAATAGCCGTTATCGCCGTAGCCATCGTCCTCATATCCCAGATGCAAGCTCATATCGCCGCCGGCATTGGCCGGGATGACAAAGCCTTGCGGATTGGCATTGCGGAAATCACCGATACGCATCGAGCCGTCCATGCCCGGCAGCCGGATCGTGCCGTGATAGAGATGATCCGAATTGTCGCCGGACGGATTGACGTAGCGCTTCCAGGTCCTGCCGGAACCGCCGGTCTGCACGCAGCCACCGACGTCCGTGATCTTGAACGTCTCGCCGGGTTTGAATGCGACTTGTGAGTAAGACGTGTCCGCCTGTGTCACAACCGGCTCCTTGATCGACCAGTTATCCACGCCCAGGACGGTGTGCTCGGTGACGCTCAAATCGGCGCGAACATCCGTACCGTACAAAGCCACGGCAGTGGCCGCGCTACAAAATAAAGCGGACGCGGTTTTCATTTTCATGGAACTCTCACGTTAGGTCGGCGACGTCAGGTCAATCTGAAATGCAAGGGCAGAGGGCACTGGCACGCAGCGATCAATGCAGGCTCATGGCACAACCGGCCGCATCTGATGCAGATTCGGCTTATACAACTGTAAACGGATTCAGCGGAACAAAGCCGCCACCGCTGGCAAGAATTGCCTCCGGTCTCCGAAGCCAAGCGCGGTGGGTGCCAGATTGGGACGGTTACCGATCTCGCGGCAAGAGTGGTCAAGAGCACTTGGTTGACGCGAAGTGAAACCCAGCTTTTCCCGGCGACGAACATCGCTGGGATTCGTACGCTCCATCCCCGCTACTGAGCTGATGCCGTCTTCCCTGCCGACGCGACTATCGCTCAGCAGCGGGCGCTGCGAGCAACCGCACCATCACAGCGCCTGCGTCGCGGTCGCGATCGTGGTTTTGCGCAGACGATTCCAAATTTTTGTTGTACGTTTCATCGCGAGACCGACAGTAGCGATCCCACCGCTCTTACAGCTTCCTCTGCAGCAGGAACACTCTGCTTCCGATCACTTCACTGGTGCTAGGACGGGTGCCCGTCACCAATTCGACATAGGTCCGCCCAGTGACATCGATGTTGTCACCGATCGCCACACCCATCTGAGTCGCTGTGGGCTGTGGGATCGTCAGGCAGACCAGTTCGCCGTTGCAATCGTAGCCGATCGTAAAAGCGTACAGACTGCTGTAAGTGGCGTAGCGTGGGTCGTTGCTGGTGGTAATCCCGGCCATTGTCAGGGCGGTGTTCTGCAGCCAGGTATCGCTGACGGCGGCCACACCGACTTGGTGGAGGTCCTCCACGACGGCATAGCTGACATAAACCGCCTTTCGGGCAAGGACGTGGTTGACACCGACGATCAGCAGCTTGTCCTCTGGAATCCCGTTGACTTTATTTCCAGGGATCCAATGGTCCAGTTCGTGGCCGTAGATGGCATCTGAATTATCGCCACTGCACATGCTCGCGGACTGGATGCAGACGTAGTTATTAGTCTGCCGGTCGAAGGCGTTGACTTCCGTGATCGAGTAGGCACTTCCGTATTGTGTGACAAGCTGGGTTACGAGCTGGTCACGCGCGGTGGCGAGCGCCGGGGCCTCGGATACACCGGTACCCGGTATCTTGTTGATGGGTGCCGGCAGGGCATTCAAGTTTCGTGACTTGATAGCGGACAACTGCATAAAGCGGAACGGCGCCCGCGCGATGTAGTCGCTCATCTGGACGGGATCCGCGGGATAAGCTGTGCGCAAAAGCATCGTGAACAAGTCCGCGCTGTTGCTGGTTCCCATTTTTAACGGCACATCGTTAATCGGCATCGCCAACAGGTTGATCGCCGATGCGGGAAAGCCGAGATTGACCAGCTGAGCTCGAACCTGTTTGAAAGTATTGGAATCGGCGGTCATCACAACCACGGAGAGCTGCGTGAACACATTGCTGCCCGGTGTCGCCGATCCGGTGGTGCCGATTTCGGTCATGTTCACCGAATCGCTGAGGCTTTCGAAGACCTTTACGTAGCCGGGATGGGTGACCGTGGGAGTGGAGTAGTAACGCATGTACAGATAAGGCGTCACCCCGAAGTAACGCATCGATGGCGGAGTTTCCATGATGAGGACCAGCGCATCAGTCTTCAGCATCTTGGCAGTCCCGCGTCCCGGAATCGTCGGGAAGGCATAGGGCCCATCGGGGTTGGAGAAGCCGCAGGTATTTCCAGGGTCGAAGCAGGTCGACGTGTCCAGAAACTGGAAGGGATATACCTGTACTTTGTAATTGGCGGAAATGGCAGTCTGGAACGACTGCGTCAGCGTATCAAGCTGGGACACCGTCCAGTACGCGAACACCGAACCCGTCGGGAGATAAAGTGCCAGAAATAAGGCCAGAGATAGCGTCTTTGTCATTTTTTATTACCGTTGTACAGCTTCTCAGTCCGTTGCATTTAGACATTCAGTGGATTTCCTTTTCTGCCGAAATGTTGGTTTGTCGTTAGAGGATTACTTCCCGGTGTCTCGTGCGCACGATGCCGTAAACGCAGGTGCCGATGCCCACTTGAAGGAACTCGCTTACGTTCCGGTTGGAATGCCCCCGGGTTGACGCTGATAATAGGTTTGCACATATCCCGCCGAGTGTCTGTGAGCTGGGTCACAGTTCAGACGCAATACTTCCAATCCGCCGCAATCCCCGCGCCAACTTTAAGATCACTTAATTCCGGCCTGCAAACTACCGCATCGGATCTACGCCTCTGTGCTTCCGCAGTTGGCACTCACCCACCCTTCGGCCCAAACGGCAACAGCATCGGCACTCGCTTGCGGTAGTCGCTGTACGCGTTGTCGCTCAATTCCTGGGCGAGCCACCGCTCTTCCAATCGAGCTTTCATCCAGACACCCAGCAGCAGGAATGCGAATCCGACGACGCCGGGCAGGGTTCCCTTGGCGACAGCAGTGGCGAGAAGGGACAGCAGCAGACCGGTATAGATCGGGTGCCGCACGATACGATAGGGACCTGTGTCCACGACGTGGTGATCGGCCTTGCGGGTAACGTTTCCCGACCATAGTCGTCCAAGGTGAATGCGGGCCCACCACGCGAAGGCAATGCCCAAAGCGACCAGCGCAACGCAGAGCCAGGCGCCAGCTCCATCGACATGCCAAAGACGCAGCGCGCCGTCGTAGCCATGAGCCGGCACAAGCATCAACAGTGCGCCGATGAGCGTCGGGACGCGGTGGCGGATTTCTACGCTGGTTCCAGGTCGTTTTTCGGTGCGGTTGCTCCACAGCGCCGCGATGAGCCACGACACAACCCATCCGATCCAGAGTGCAGCGATAGCAATTCCAGGAGGCATTGAATTTCTATAATGCTTTGGCAGGTAGAGACTACTCTCTACCGCCCGGCGCCAGAATCTCGCGATTGCCGCCTGGCCCCGACGGCCCGACCACACCCGACGCCTCCATTTGCTCCACCATCCGCGCCGCGCGGTTATAGCCGATGCTCAAGCGGCGCTGCACCCACGACACGGATGCCTTGCGCGTCTCCAGCACGATTGCGACGGCCTGATCGTAGAGCGGATCCTTTTCCGCATCGCCATCGTCCATGCCTCCGCCATCGCGCGCATCCGGTTCGCCCGCCGTGATCGACTCGATATATCGCGGTTCGCCAACCTGCTTCAGGTAGGCGACGACCTTGTGCACTTCGTGGTCATCGACGAACGCCCCGTGCAAGCGCTGAATGCGTGATGCACCGATCGGGCGGTACAGCATGTCACCATGACCCAGCAAGGTGTCGGCGCCCATTTCATCGAGGATGGTGCGTGAATCCACGCGCGATGCGACCTGGAATGCGATGCGCGACGGAATGTTGGCCTTGATCAGGCCGGTGATCACATCCACGCTTGGCCGCTGCGTGGCGACGACGAGATGGATGCCGGCGGCGCGCGCCTTCTGCGCCAAGCGTGCGATCAGTTCTTCGACCTTCTTGCCGACCACCATCATCATGTCCGCTAGCTCGTCGATGATGACGACGATGTTGTACAGCGCTTCAAGCGCAGGCGCTTCCGGCGGATTTTCGTTGAACAGGTCCGGCGCCGGCGCGAGCGGATCGCGCAGCGGCTCACCGAAATCGGCGGCATCGGTGATCTTCTTGTTGAGGCCTGCAAGATTGCGCACGCCCAGCGCGGACATGAGCCGGTAGCGGCGCTCCATCTCCGCGACGCACCAGCGCAGCGCATTGGCGGCGTCCTTCATGTCGGTGACCACCGGCGTCAGCAGATGCGGAATGCCTTCGTAGACCGACAGCTCCAGCATCTTCGGATCGATGAGGATAAAACGAACCTGATCGGCGGTGGCCTTGTACAACATCGATAGGATCATGCCGTTGATTGCCACCGATTTGCCGGAGCCGGTGGTGCCGGCAACCAGCAAGTGCGGCATCTTTGCCAGATCGGCGGACACTGGATGACCGGCGATATCCTTGCCGAGACCAAGCGTGAGCGGCGATGCCGAGTTCGCATACCCGGAACTGGCCATCAGCTCGGACAGCATGACCATCTCGCGCTTCTGGTTCGGAATTTCCAGGCCGATGACGCTCTTGCCCTCGATGACCTCGACGACGCGCACGCTCGCCACCGACATCGCGCGCGCGAGATCCTTCGACAGATTTGTGATCTGCGAACCCTTGACGCCCGGCGCGGGCTGCAATTCGAAGCGCGTGATGACCGGCCCCGGCGTGGCATTCACCACTTGGCCCTTGACGCCGAAGCTGGCCAGGTGACGCTCCAGCTCGCGCGACAGATGATCGATTTCATCCTGCGAGTAACGCCGGCCGCCTGGCTTCGCGGGATCGAGAAGGGAAATCGGCGGCAAAGGATCGCCGGTATATGGCGGAACAACGGGCGCTTCGGACTTCAGCGACTTCGGCTTGCGCACGGATTTTGGTTCCAGCGCCACGGCTCCGACAGCACGCGAAACAGATGCCTCCTTAGCGACTTCTTCGCGGATCGCCTGCGCATCATCGTCAAGATCGGCAAACGCGATGGATTCCGCTTTCGCGGCGCTTACAGCTTGCGTTGCGACCGGAGCAGCGGTGGCCACCCAATCGAGCTGATCAAGGCCTTCGGCGGAAGAAGCAACCGTGCCCATCGTCGGTGTGCGCCGGCGCCCCCGCGCTTCGCGCGCCGGTTCCGACTCAGCGGCCTGCGGTAGAGACAGTTCACCTTCGGGCGCTGCTTCGGGTGGAATCCCGGTGGCCGACGGCGCCGCCAGCCGCGCGATGTGTCCAAACAATGAATGGGTGAAACCACCAGCCGCGTCGAGTACGGTCAGCCACGAGAACACCAGCGCGAGCGGCAGCGTCGCGACGAACAGCGTCACCAGCAACAACGAGGCGCCGACCGGATTCAACAGCGACTGGAGAATTTGTGCCAGCACCGCGCCCGCGATGCCGCCGCTGCCTTGCGGCGCCCAGGCTCCCGGCCGCGACCCGCTGCTCATCGCCAGCAATGCCGACAGGCTCAGCATGGCAACGATCCAGGCGACTGGACGCACACCGGGCGGCATCCGCAGCCCCTCAGCGGGCGCGCCGCGATAGATGCGCAGGCCGAGCCACAGCACCGACCAGGGCAGCGCGAAGGCGACATAGCCGATAAAGCTGAGCAGCGCATTGGCAAGCCACGCACCGCCCGCTCCTGCCAGGTTACGGATCTGCGGACCGCTGCCGGATGTCGACCAGCCGCTGTCGTCGGGATGGAAGCTGACCAGTGTCACCAGCAAAAAAATTGCCGCGCCGCAGCATAGGAGCAGCGCTGCTTCGCGCGGCAGCCGTTCCAACCAACCGGGCTCCGCTACCGCCGGTCGGGCGGCGGCGGCTTTCTTGCTACGGAGAAACGAGGGTAGCCTCAAGGTTTCGACTGCCGGGGCGAAAATCTGGGTGTGGGAAAAGTATACCAGCCGTACTACACCACCTTGAAAATTGGGGTAAAACCTTAATAGTTCGTGTTGGTCTATACGTTACGACTGTATTAACGGGGGACTTGACGATGAGCACAGAAACACGCCATTTCGTTGTGACCCAGGAAGGTGCCGTCCGCGAATTCACGGCGGAACAGGCGGCGATGATTGCCGCGGGCGCCGATCGCTTGCCAGAGTTTGCCGATCGGCGTGTCCGTTACCTGCAAGTTACGTTCGACGCCGAGTACGAATCCGAGATTAAAGTGCGGACGGCCGGCGCGGCGATCCAGTTTGACGGCAGCGGCCGTATGACCGAGGCTGCGCCACCCGCCGAGAGCGAGACTTTTACGCGGTTTGAGCACGAAACCTGCGTGCAATGGGCCTTGCGCGAGCTGGCGCCCGCGGAGCTGTTACGGCACTGAAGCTGCGGCAGCGAATCAACACTGCGTTCCACTCCGGAGGCGCATGCGCCTGCGTTTCATCGAAAGCGCCGACCGCATCGCCGCCCGGACGTGGGATGCGTTTTTCCCGCACGACTATCCGTTCACCCGCCATGCGTTCCTGCTCGCGTTGGAGCGCTATGGCTGCGTAGGCCGGTGGCGCGGGTGGATTCCACACCATGCGGTTCTTGAAGACAGCATGGGGGAAGTCGTCGCCGTCGCGCCGTTGTATTTGAAAACGCACTCCTACGGCGAATTCGTTTTCGACTTCAGCTGGGCCAATGCAAGCCATCGGCTCGGACATCCCTATTATCCTAAATGGCTGCTGGCGATCCCATTTACGCCAAGTACCGGTCCGCGCGTCGGAGCGGCGACGCCGGAACGGCGCGAGCAGATGTTTTCGGCGCTTGCAGGGGCATTTGCAGATGACGGCGCTTCATCGCTGCACGCCCTGTTTCTAGACGAACCCAGCGCGGTCGCGGCCGGATCCGCCGGCGGATTATCCCGCCACGATATTCAGTTCCATTGGCACAATCATGGGTATGAAAACTTTGCGGAATTCCTCGCCCGGCTGTCGAGCGAGAAGCGCAAAAAAATCCTGCGCGAGCGTCGCCGCGTAGCGGAAGCCGGCATCCGTTTCGAGTGGCGTTCCGGTGACACTCTGAGCGAAACCGAGTGGGTGCAGGTTTACTCTCTTTATTCAAACACTTATGAGGAGCGTGGCCAAGATCCCTATCTGACACCGGATTTTTTCCTCAACTACGGACGCGAAGCCGGTTCCCCGTTTAAACTGGTCCTGGCATACGAGGATGCGCGGATGGTTGGAACCGCAATTACCCTGCAGGGTGGCGATACACTCTACGGGCGCCATTGGGGCGCGGCGGAGCATTATCACAGCCTGCATTTTGAAACCTGCTATTACCAGGGCATTGAGTATTGCCTGCATGAAGGACTGCGGCGCTTCGATGCCGGAGCGCAGGGTGAACACAAGCTCGCGCGTGGCTTTGAACCGGTCATCACGCGCTCAGCGCACTGGCTGGCGGCGCCCCGCTTGGCCAACGCCGTGCGGCATGCGCTTGACGACGAACGCCGGCAGGTCGCGGCGATGTATGACGAAATCGTAGCCACAAGTCCGTTCCGGATAACCGGCCGCACCAACAAAGAGGATTGAGGATTATGGACAATCCGATCCGCTTGCACTGGCTCGATCCACGCGATCAAAGCCAGCCGTTTCCGCCCGTGCATCGCGCGATGCGCGATCCCAACGGCCTGCTCGCCATCGGCGGCGATCTGTCGGTGACGCGCCTGATCCGCGCCTATTCGACCGGCGTGTTCCCCTGGTTCAATCCGAACGAGCCGATTCTGTGGTGGTGCCCGGACCCGCGCGCGGTTCTTGCTCCCGCCGAATTCCACGTATCGCGTTCGCTCGCCAAGCGAATCCGCAAAGGCGACTATGCGGTCACGCTCGATCATGCATTTTCGCAGGTGCTCGAGGGCTGCGGCGGCGAACGCGCCGGCCGCAGCGACACCTGGCTCGGCGCGGAAATGAAACGCGCCTATCTCGAACTGCATGCACTGGGCTTCGGTCATTCCATGGAGGTCTGGCGGGACGGAGAGCTGGTTGGCGGCCTATACGGCGTGTCGTTGGGACTGAGCTTTTTCGGCGAATCGATGTTCAGCCGAGTTGACGACGGCTCCAAACTTGCGCTGTATTACCTGTGCCGGCAGCTCGTCGCCTGGCGTTTCGCGCTGATCGATTGCCAGATTGCGTCCGCGCACCTGCAGCGGCTCGGCGCACGCGAGATTTCGCGCGAACGCTTTCTCGGCGAGCTGCGGCGAGCCGTCTCGTTGCCCGGACGCACGGGCGCTTGGCGTTTCGAGATCGACGTGCCGTCGTCGCGGTCGCACGTCCCGGAAGCGAGGGCTGCATGAAGGATTTGCGCGTGCGTCTGCTGCTCGGCAACGAGCACTCCTGCGGCTATCTGCCGGACCGCCGCGCGCGCAGCGCATTCATCGATCCCGGCTATCCGCTCGATCCGGCACGTTACGGTGCTCTGCTCGACCAGGGATTTCGCCGCAGCGGCGGCTACGTATACCGGCCGATGTGCCTGCTGTGCTCGGCGTGCCGGCCGGCGCGCATCGTCACCGGAGAATTCCTGCAGCGACGCTCGCACCGGCGCTGTGCTGCGCAGAACACCGATGTCCGCGTCGAGATTACAGATCATCTCAGCCATGAGCATTTCGAGCTGTACCAGCGCTATCTGCGCGCGCGCCACCCGGAGGGCGGGATGGATCCGGACGACTCGGAAGCCTTCCACGAATTTCTCGGCTGCCCCTGGGGACGCACCGAATACTGGGAATTCCGTGCCGGCGGGCAATTGGTGTCGCTTGCAGTGGTGGACCGTGTTCCGCAAGGGCTTTCCGCCGTCTACACCTTCTATGAGCCGACTCTGGTGGAACGTGGTCTCGGCACGTTCTCCATCCTCGAACAGATCCGCATAGCAAAAGAACAAGGGCTACCGTTTGTGTACCTGGGCTACTGGGTCCCGAACAGTCCGACCATGCATTACAAGCGCAATTTCCGGCCGATGGAGTTACTCGGCACCGACGGCTGGCGCCGCGTGGAGCTGTGACAAGAATCGACTGCGTTTGAGCCTGCGGCGGTGTTTGCGCATAATTGCGTCTTCATTTCAGGCCGCAGGGTTATGGCAAAAGAAGATCACATCGAAATGCCGGGCACCGTCGTCGAGACTCTTCCCAACACGACGTTCCGCGTAAAGCTCGACAACGGCCACATCGTCACGGCCCACATTTCAGGCCGCATGCGCAAAAACTACATCCGCATCCTCACCGGTGACAAGGTCACCGTGCAGCTAACCCCTTACGATTTGACCAAGGGGCGAATCACCTTCAGAGACAAGTAGCGGCAAGGACTTCCCTCTTCCGCCTGAGGAAGATCGGGGCGAGAGAGGCGCTCCTGCTCCCGGCGGGAGAACGCGCGTGCGAAGGCATTACAAGATCATTGACTCGCCTCCGCCTGATCAGCGTTGCTAATAGCCATATCTGGCGAAGCTTTCAGCTTCGCCGGCTCGGGAAATTGCGTGGCGGAATGTCTGGCATTGAACTTGCGCCAATCCGGTAAGGCATCTTTCCGGGGCTCGGTGCATGAACGTCGAAACGATCGTATCCATCGTTGCATCGGCCATGAAGGCGCCGACAGCCGATCATCCGCTGCCGGGGCTCAGCACATGGCAGTGAACCAAACAGCCTCTCACCGTCGGGGATCAATGACCGGCCTCGTACTCACCGCCGGCGGCGCGCGCGGCGCCTATCAAGCCGGCGTGCTCAAACGCATCGGCAAAATTCCAGCGTTGCGAAATCGTCCCTCGCCGTTTCCGATCGTCACCGGCGCGTCCGCCGGCGCCATCAATGGCGCCATGATCGCAGCGACGAGTTCCGATTTCAGCACGGGGGCTCATCTGCTTGCGGATATCTGGTCGAAAGTCGTCGTCACCGATGTGTTTCGCTCCGATACTTTCGCGCTGGCGCGCAATGCCTTGCGGCTGATCACAGATATGTCTCTGGGTGGCCTGATCGGTGCTGGCCGCACCCAGGCGCTGGTGGATGCGTCGCCGCTGCATGCATTTCTGGAACAGCGCTTTCCTGCTTCCGGCATCGCCGACGCCATCGCGCAAGGTCATCTCTATGCAGTCGCGATAACCGCCGCCAGCTATCACTCTGGCAAAGCGTTCACATTCATTCAGGGAAAACCAGGACACACCCTGTGGACCAAGAGCCGCCGCGTCGCGCTGTCGACAGCGATCACGGTCGATCACATCTGCGCGTCGTCCGCCATTCCCATTGTGTTTCCGCCCGTGCCGCTCGTGGCGGCCGGGACGACGGCTTATTTCGGCGACGGCGCACTACGGCTCGTCACTCCGCTCAGTCCTGCAATCCGTCTGGGCGCAGATCGCCTGTTCGCGATCGGCGTGCGCTGTCAGGATTCGGCGGACGCACTCCTGCGCAGCGAGCTCGCGCATGATGCAGATGCCAATACCGGCGCGCGCATGCGGCGCCCCCCGTTGTCGCAGATCTGCGGCGTATTCATGAATGCCATTTTCCTTGATCATCTCGATGCCGACATCGACCATCTCGTCCGCATGAACGAACTGGTTTCCGCCTATCAGAAAGCCACGCATCGCCACTCCATCGTACTGCGAGAAGTGCGTGAGCCAATGCGTGTGGTCACGCCGTTGGTGATATCACCTTCGCAGGACCTGGCCATCATTGCGAAGACGCTTGCGCACCGCATGCCGAAAACCATCCGCTATGTACTCGACGGACTCGGCACGCCCGACGCGCAAAGCGCCGATCTGATGAGCTACCTGCTGTTTGATTCCGCGTATACGAACGAGCTGATTCAGATCGGCTACCGTGACGCCGGCGCACGCATCGATGAAATTGAAGCTTTCATCCGCACGGTAAAGCCGGCTCTCTCAAAGACTCGCAAAAGCCGACGGATCCAGTGAACGAAGCGCGCCGCTATCGAACGATGGCGGCGTGTTATTCAAATTTTAATCGCTTACGCTTTCGGTGACCGACGTCAGAAGCACTTTCAAGGTGGCCACGTCGACCGGTTTGATCAAGTGATGGTCGAATCCCGCAGCAGCTGTACTAACACGATCCTTGTCCTGCCCCCAACCAGTCAGTGCTATCAGCGTTATAGGACGTGCTCCATGCTTCTGGCGTAACTGCCGTGCGACCTCATACCCATCCATGTCAGGCATGCCAAGATCCAGAAAAACAATGACCGGTTGGCGGGCATCAAAGGCGCGCAGCGCTGCACGACCGTCATGCACCACCGCAACTTCGGCGCCAAAAATTCTCAGCAGCATACCGAGGCTCTCTGCGGCGTCACGATTGTCGTCTACAACCAGAACGCTCGCGGGGGCACGTACTTGCCTGACCTCAGCCTGCGCCTGAGCCGATGTTCGCTTAGCTGCCACCGCTGACGACAGTGGCAGGCGAACGGTGAACTGGCTTCCCTTGCCCAGGCCGTCACTAACCGCATCAACCGTCCCGCCGTGCATTTCAACCAGACTGCGCACCAACGTCAGCCCGATTCCCAGACCACCCTGCGCACGCTTATGTGCCGGATCTGCTTGAGCGAACATGTCAAACACTCTCGGCAGCAGCGTCGGCGCGATTCCGATGCCGGAATCGCGCACGATAACGACTGCTTCTTTATCCTCGCGGAGTACCGCCACCGAAATGCGCCCTTGAGGTTCGGTGTATTTTGCGGAATTGTTGAGGAGATTGGCGAAGACTTGAGCAAGCCGTGTGGCGTCGGCGTCCAGATAAAGCGGTTCAGCGGGGAATGTAATTTCAATTTCATGCCTGCCTGCCTCGATCAAAGGCCGACTCGTTTCGACGGCGGCTTCTACAACGGCCGCCAGTTCGACCAGTGTTCTGCGCAATTCGACCTTGCCCCGTGTGATGCGCGAGATTTCGAGTAAATCGTCGACCAGGCGCACCATCTGGGTCACTTGGCGCTCGATCAGTTCGCTGACCTTACGGACGGCAGGATCGAGGCTGCCAGTCAATTGCAGGATCTGCGCGGCATTGCGGATCGGTGCGAGCGGATTACGCAGCTCATGCGCGAGCGTCGCAAGAAATTCATCCTTGCGGCGATCGGCGTTTTGTAGCGTCAGCAGATGCGCACGCGTCTGATATTGTCTTGCTCGACCTCGCAGCGCCGAACGCACCGCACTTACCAGCGCCGCTATCCGGATCGGCCGTTCGAGCAAGGTTACATTTCCCAGCGTCTCGATCGCGTCCTGCGCCATCGCGGAATCCGCGCCTTGCTGCGCGACCAGCAGAATTGGCAGATCCGACCATGTGGGTTGATAGCCGAGAACATCAACAAGAAGTTCGGCGCCCAAGGAAATCATCTCTTCAGCCAATATGACCGCCCCCGCGCCACGCGATATCTCTCTGGCCAACATTGCCACGTCGGTGCACAAGACGGCATTGATACCCGCGTTTTGCAGCACCGCTTGTGAGTGCACACCATCCTTCGATGTAGGCGCAAGTATAAGAACCCGTCGCTCCATTTTTCCGCATTCCGGCTCACTCACGGCTTATTGCCTTTTTTGCGGAACGCCAGTGAGTACCCCGTGGAAATCCCGCAGCGGCTGCCCAACGGTGACCTTTCCTTTTTCGAGACGGAACTCCCGGATCGTGCGCTCATGCTCGCCACCTCGTTTTTTTACGACCGAGATCGCTTGGTGGACTTCGCCTTCCGACTCGTAGTAACGAATCAGCACGATCGCATCGGCGAGATAGCTGGCATCCACAGGAGAAGTCATATTCCCGATCAGGCCGTGCTGGGCACTTACGAGAATGGTGGCGACGCTACATTGCCCGAGGTATGTCAGAAGTTCGTGGAGCTGAATTGTCAGATAGTGGTCATCGGGCATCGAGTTGAGATAGCCGTTGAGGCTGTCGATCACAACCACGCTTGAGTTTCGGCTTTTAACCGCCTCGCGCACCTTGTGCACAAACTCCCCCGGCGAGAGTTCGGCCGGATCGATTTGAATGATCGCAAGTCGCCCGGCTTCGACATGCTGCTGCAAATTTACTCCCAGCCCTGACATCCGGCTGAACAAGGTCATCTGGCTTTCATCGAAAATAAACATGGAAGCGCTTTCGCCGCGCGACGCAGCCGCGGCGGCGAACAACGCCGCAACGGTAGATTTTCCGGTACCGGGCGCTCCCGTCAGCAGTGTGCTGGTGCCTCGCTCAATTCCGCCGCCGAGCAGCGTATCGAATTCCTTGATGCCGCTCTCCAATCGGTCGCGGGTCGATGTCTGCGGATGTTCGGAGGCAATAAGTCGCGGATAGACATCGAGGCCGCCTTTCCGGATGGCGTAATCGTGATAGCCACCGCGGAAATCGCTGCCACGGAACTTAGTGATACTGAGCTGACGACGTTGCAGGCCGTATTTCGGAATTGAATGTTCGAGCAATATCGCACCATGAGCGATGCTTTGCACCTGAAGATCGCGGCCAGCTGCAGTCAGATCGTCAAGCAGAAGCACCGTGCATCGCCGCCCCGCAAAGAACCGCTTCAGCGCCAAAATCTGCCGCCGATACCGCAGCGGGTTACCCGCGAGAAGACGCAGTTCCGATAGCGAGTCGAAAACCACGCGCGCCGGTCGCGTCTGGTCCACTTCGGACAGCACCCTCTGCGTAGTTTCGCCGAGCTCCACCTCCGCCGGGTGAAACATCGTGTATTGCTCTGCAGGTGACAGCGAGTTTTCCGTGGGGATCGCCTCATGAATGACGACGCCGTCAAGTGACCACCCATGAGACGCGCCAACGGACCGGATTTCATTCTCCGTTTCCGACAAAGTCACATAAAGCACCCGCTCGCCCAGGCGCGCACCTTCCATTAAAAATTGAAATGCGAGCGTGGTCTTGCCGGAGCCGGGCATCCCCTCAACAAGATATAGTCGGTCAGGCGTCAAGCCGCCGTATAGAACGTCATCCAACCCTTCAATGCCTGTGGCGATGCGCTTCAAAGTCATAAATGTCCCTTCCAACTTCGCGTACAGCGGATGCTGCAACGTCGAACATAGTGGATATGGTGGATAACGCAGCCTCGGGAATGGGCTCAATCCACACTTGGCTATTACTATCTCCGGCGCCCCCGGCGGTAAACAAACCTAATTACCTCCTGCTTACCCCGTTGCATTTATTGCAAAGCTGCTACCTTGATCGGCTAGCCATGTATGGCATTCAAGAACCGTGTTCGAGTCGAGCAGCTTGTATGAGACTCCTTCAAATATGCTTTCAAATGGTCCGCGATCGCGCCCTCCGTCGGAGTGTAAAACAACATTCTCCACCGACCAGCAAAAACCACCTAAGGTTCCTGCACACACCGCCGATCGCCGGACAGACTCGACCTAGCTGCCCGAGAGCCCCAACGACCTACCGCCAAAGGCATACCATCGCCAGCCCGCTGACACCTACCACCTGTATTCAGAAGAGACGGATAGTGCGTACTGACCCTGCTCTTGAACGAAGGGACTGCGTCCGGCCGCGCCAAAGAGCTTTTCGCCGACCAGCGCACCCTCGACTAACCAGCGTTTGGTAAAAAAATAGCCGCCGCTGACGCCGAAGCTACCGCTACGCAATCCTTTGCTTGCGTAATACTTCGGATATCCGGATGCACTTGACTGCTCGGCGCTGACACCAAATGTGTGGCGGAGATTGTTTGAGTCCGCAAAGGTCAAGGAAGGACCAGCGAAAACGAAGAACTTCTCCGACCCGGCCAGCGGCATGTAAACGCTTATGTCGCCAATCCAGCTACCTTGCCCGCCGAAAGAGTGTCGCCCATCAATCCGCACGACAGCCGGAAAAATAAACATATATTCCGCGAACAATTTTGCTTCGGGCGAAATTCCGATATCGCCCAGGCCATACAAATGATGATCATCGTCTTCGTCACGACCCAGATCGACCGCCAATGCAATGCCAGCGCGATAGCGCTTGCCGCGCAGTACGTTCACCCCGAAGCCCTCCCCGGACGACGCGAAAGCGATGTCATAATAGCGGATATCAAACGCCGGGCCACCGGACATTGCATACGCATTTCCACCTTCGTACTTGGGCTGCGTTTCCGCTGCGAGCCCGACGGTGCGCTCCCACTTCGGGAGCTCATCCCTGGTATAGCGTTCGAGGAGGTGACCCTGGGAGTAATACCATTCCGGCAATGGACTCGGCGTTTGCGCAAACGCCAGAGCCGAAAACAAAGAGCATAAAATGCCCGCTCCAGCTCGCAGTGCCGGACGACGTCTCTTCTCACTATCCATTTTTTTAAATCTCTCGGCGTCAATTGCCAATAGATCACCGCTTCCTTGCGGTGACACAATTAATATGGCGGGTTCCGCTACGTTCATCTTCCCGGCGGAGTCACCTTGTCCAATATCCAAGCGCCCATGCTCTACAATTAAATAAGCATGGCCGGACACCTGTTAATATTCATCGGGTGTTACTTTCGTTATGACTCATAGTCTCGAATACGATCCGTCGACTCTGAACTCACAGCTCCTGCATAGTTCCACCATAGAGACGTACAAGCCTTATTCACCATCCTTGACATTCCGTCTCCTGAAGCCATCCCTGGCGCCTGATTCATCCTTGAGCTATCCATAGCCAAGTCCGGATCCTGTGGAGATCGGACCCCGAACCCGCCGGCCTTCCATTGCCGGCGCACCGCCATCGTCAACGTTCAGCCTGCCGTGTTTACTTCTTCTTCCATTAGAGTGACTGTTTCAAATATAGCCGCTGTTTCGAGCAGTTCTTCAGCCGCAATCAACAAGCGCTCCTGCGCCGAGAACACTTCTCGTAATAGCGGATTCGTCGGAGCCTGAGTATCGAACCTCGATACTGCGGCCGCACTACTCGCGATCCGCTGTATGTGCTCGGAGATAAGCTGGCTTCGTTTCATAAATTTATCGAATGTCATGGTCTTTCCCGTTGCTGTGGAGAACTTGGAATCGATGCTCACTCGCGAATGTCAACGATCATTGCGTCCAATGCCCGGAGCGATCAACGCACAAGTAATCAGAAATGCGCCAGCAGCAACGAGTTCTGACATCCGCTGCCAGACTGTTAGGGATTTCCAAAATGCCTGTGTTGGCCTGAATTGCGCTTGCGACTTCATCTCGTAATCCGTGTTCACGTCGATGACGGCAGAGTCACTGCTCACGTTCAGCTGGTCTATGGAATTGACCGTGCGGATCAGGATTGCGGGCTGAATTTGTTTCATCGAGAAAACACCCGATGAGCTGATAGCTTGAGATCCATAGTGTTCACTCGCTGAATTACTCGTTCCGCTACGATAATCAGTCGTCTGATAAATTGCCGGAGACGCATCCATCATCATCATTGATTTGGCTCTCAATTTAGAAATTGATCTATCCACTACGGTCGCATCGAAAAAACCAAGCGTCGTTGCGCGACGTACGTCGCAGTGGATTGCTGCTCAGAAGAAATGCAGCGCCCATGCCAGAATGCGACTGCAGGGGTTTTCGTCAAATAACGTTTTATAAATCAATGTGATAAATTGCTTTTCGTATGTCGCATTTGCACCGGCGGACCAGTACATCAAGCGCGCCGATGCAAGAGTTTCCGGTAATAGTTCCCGCTTTTCTTAGTGCTCTCTTGCCGGTCCGCGATCGCTCTACGATATGCACGAGGCCACGCCGAGCCTGAACGATCGGGTACAACGTCCGGAAAAAGGCCGAACCACGGCAGCGGAACTTTAGACATCCGAAAGAGAACCGGACTTGACGGCATCCGAGGCGGCAGGTAAACGCTCAATCAGATCCTCTATCATGAGTCGATGATAGTGAACCGCATAACGCAGCGGGGCGCTTGACAACACTCGCAAGACTCTGACCTTAGAATCGTCATCTGGAATCCGGATTTTCAGAAACGTGCAGCCGGCGTGCGCCAACTCCAACTGCCGCGCGCGCAAATGAATGGAGCTACCCAGAGACGCCACCAGGCTCGGCGATTCGATTTCTTCTGTGGCTGCTTCTGCAACATCTTCGGGGGCAGTAACAACGCAATCATCTTCAGAAAATCCCACCCTTCCGAGCTTGCGCTGAAGAGCATCAGCAACTGAGCGCTCGGATAGCGCCACCACAATGCATCCGGTTGGATAAAACACATTCCCTTCAAGGATTTTTCGTTCAACAATTTAATCATTGGATTTAGCCATTGCTCCTCTCCTTATTCGGTCGTCCTTCTAATTTATTTGAACGCAGCGCCCGTCCATGGTTCATGTCAAGACGACATCTGGCCGCAGCGTGTACGAATCGCCCTGTTCGGCGCGGATTGGCCTGCAAGTGTGCAAAGCCATATCACTCGGGGGCTTTAAGACCAAATGATTCCGAAACATGTGCAAATCAAATGCGGCTCTGTGTCCCCTCAGGGACGACAGCCTGCCGGAATTCCACTCGGACACGCAACGTTCGGACGAATAATCGTTCGCTCAGCGGACAACAAATGAGTTGCTCAACCGGAGTTCGACGCTGGAATGGCCAGCCGGAGCCGACGAAAGAGAGTGTCCTGTCGGCACCGTGTTTTCTGGATGGTTGGAACTTCTTTTTGTACCATCCCCCAAAATAGTAATGACGCTATCGATCTGCTTCGCCATCGCGTTGCTCATTTCATCGCGCGCGATAGAAATATATACCGCAGCCACCGCAACCGCAGTCACGATCAATGCACAATTCATGAGTCGTTCCATACGCCATCACTCCATAAGTTGCGGAGGATAGTCAGCAGACTTCGTACCTTAGCCGCATTCGCAAGCCAAAAGCGTGGCATCGACTGTCATCGGCGGTCTTCATCGGACTCTCGGAGACCTCATACGCCTTCGTAAACTTACAATTTCTCGTCTGTCGCGAGTATTTTTTTCGCTTCGATCGGTAATTTTTACCGCAACAAGGGCGCTGCTGTCAGATTGGAAGGGGAAGGCACCATTATTCATTCAGGTACACCGATTGCTGGCCCTGAACAACATGATCGCATTGTGATGATTTGTCCTGCCTGCTCTTATTGATCTCTCGCATAACGAAAGACCCGTCTCCGCCGGCATTGTTGAGCTGTACCTCTGAAGCTGCTGACCCTTTGTGATTCTATGGAGACTGTCTGATATCCATGAAGAAGAGCTCACTGAACAATATGCCAGGCGCCACAGTTGGACGCCGCGCTGCCTCCGCATCGCGCTGGATTCCCGCGGCGGCGCGTCTGGACAAACAATAACCAAGTCTAGGCGGTATTTCTTGCAGCTCCGTGAGAAAACGAAAATGAGCGATATCCAGGAGATTTCATATTTCATTGGCACCGATGACCATGACGCTATCGATCCCACGGAACATCGAAAATCGCTAGCCGAACGCTTCGCCAGAATTCGTGCGATCACCAAAGAGCTGGCAGCACGGCTCAGCGTCGAAGATTGCATGCTTCAATCGATGCCAGATACCAGCCCTGTCAAATGGCATCTCGCACATACGACTTGGTTTTTTGAGATTTTTGTCCTGGAGCGGTCCGATCCTCACCACATTCCGTTCGATCCCCAGTATCGATACCTGTTCAACTCGTATTACGACGCGGTAGGCCCGCAATATCCGCGCGCGCGGCGTGGTCTGCTGTCGCGGCCGTCTTTGACTGAAATCGGGGCCTACCGGCGCACGGTTGACGAGCAAGTTCTTTGCGGCCTTCTCAGCGGGCGCTGGCCACGCGCCTTGCTTGACTTAATCGAGCTCGGACTCCACCACGAACAGCAGCACCAGGAACTCATTCTGACGGACATCAAGCATGGGTTTTGGGGCAATCCGGACTTTCCCGCCTATCGAATGCTTTCTGTTCCAGAGATCAAAACGGCGCCTGATCATCAGTGGATCGAATATGAAGGAGGAAGAGCCATGGTGGGCGCTGCAAGCGCGGGATTTTCGTTTGATAACGAGCGTCCACGACACGCAGTTCTGCTGCCCTCATTCGAACTCGGATCACGTCTGGTCACAAACGGTGAGTATGCCGAATTCATTGCCGATCACGGTTACGATCGACCCGATCTGTGGCTTTCCGAAGGTTGGGCTTGGCGCTCGCGCGAGCACTGGAAAGCGCCGTTATATTGGTTGCACGAGGAAAAGAGTGGGCGTGGCTCGCCGGAACGGGTCTTTACGCTCGGCGGCATGCGCGCATTCGATGCGAACGAGCCCGTCTGCCACATCAGCTATTTCGAGGCTGACGCTTATGCCCGTTGGCGCAAGTGTCGCCTCCCGACCGAACACGAATGGGAGTGCGCGGCCGTGAAGTCGGGCTCGAGTCGAGCCGGAACTTTTCTGGATAGCGGACTTTTGCATCCAGGCAAGACCATGCAGAATTCCGGCATTGCACAATTATTCGGCGACGCTTGGGAGTGGACTCAAAGTGCTTACCTTCCCTATCCTGGCTTTTGCACTGCCGAAAGCGAGCTCGGTGAATACAACGGAAAATTCATGATCAACCAGATGGTTCTGCGCGGCGGCTCATGCGCTACGCCACGCGATCATATTCGTTCCACTTATAGAAATTTCTTTCCCCCTCACGCGCGCTGGCAGTTCAGCGGAATCCGTCTTGCGCGCTGACACCTCTAGCTGTATTGCAAATTGGGTTCGACGCAATGCAGCGGAACCAGATGATGCATCGGGCATCGGTACGCAGTTTGCTTTGATACCTTCAAGCGACATCAGCCGCGCTTCAATCGAGCCATGTATTGCTGAGGAGATGGATCATGCCACAAGGATCAAAAGCGAAATATAGTGACAAGCAGAAGCGTCAGGCTGAACACATTGAGAAAAGCTATGAAAAGCGTGGCATTGGGAATAAAGAGGCTGAAGCCAGAGCTTGGGCGACAATCAATAAGCAAAGCGGCGGTGGCGAAAAATCCGGAAGCGGTACAAAGACACCGCGAAAAAAGAAGGCTGCTGCGCGTGCCGACTCCGCGCGTCGCGCATCGGCTACCAAGCATGGCCATTCGCCTAATCGGGGCAATCTGACCTCATCGCGCGGACGCCATGGGAATCGGCGATCCGCTTCCAGTTCCAGATAAAAGGTCACTAGCCGCTAATTCGTTTCTCGCGGGACTCTTCAAGCACCTTGTCGACGTGATCATCGGATAATCCGAAAACATCGGCTCCGGCTGACCGTGGCTGCACATGAAATCCATGAGCACAAATGTCAAAGTGGTTGTTCTTTGCGCCTTCATGACGCTCGACTATTCATGCACCGCCGATCTTTTCACGCTTACCCGCCGGCCGAGAAGGTTCTCCGCTAGCAACCGCTTTCGCAATGTCAACTTCCGCCGCCTGTGCATGAGACTGTGAACCGTCATTTTGATGGCATGGTAAAGCACCACGATCGCATTCGAGAACTGCGCAATAGCTGCAGCGCCGCAGCCTAATCTCAATCTATTCACGCATGCCACCTGCGACAACTTTAGTAATTGCACCTGCCGCGAGCTCTACGACATCCTAATCGCAGATATTCAATGCCGGCACTCGCGCTGGCACACCTGTCCACTACAGATCTCGCGGCAGGCCTTTCTAAAGATTGTGATACGGAACATGTCCCGAAATGAATATTTTTGCCGCTCCCGGTAAAACTTACGGATTTCTTGCAGAACTTTACCGTTCTGGTACGTGTTACGAATCGCGGAAAGTAGCTCTTTTAAGGCTCTCCGCGAATGGCACGGGTGTTGCCACGGTTAACGAAAATGGCGCAGATGACTATGGATGTGCCGTGCAAATCGTCCACCGGAAGGAGAATGATTTCGTGAACCAGACAAGCTTCGCTCTTAGCACTCGTCAGCAAACGAGCGCTTCCCCGCAATTGCAGCAGGCTGTGCGGCTGTTGCAGATGTCGACCGTCGAATTCGAGCAGGAACTCCGCCAAGCCTTAGCCAGTAATCCATTTCTTGAGGAGGAGCCGACGGATAACATCGAAACTGCTTCGACGGTCGCGGAGACGTCCGATGACGGCGAAACCGCCATTGAAGAACACCCAGACGAAATACCCGGCGCCATTCTGCCGCCAGATGATGATCACGATTTGACCGGCTTCAGCTATTCCGGAGGTACGTCTGTTTCGCGCGGCGTTGATTTTGAAAACGACGATGAAATGCGCAACTGGGCTTGCACGGAACCCACACTGCGCGACTATTTACGCGAACAATTGTGCTGTCAGGGCTTGTGTTCCCGAGAACGGCTCGCGGTGGCGATAGTGATCGAGACTTTGGATGACGACGGCTACTTACGCGGGAACGTTGCGGAATCGGCCCACGCGATCGACGTCGATATGCCGCTCACCGCGGTCGAGCTGGAAGCCGCTGTCCGCATATTGCAGCATTTTGATCCAGTAGGCGTGGGCGCGCGCAGTCTGTCCGAATGCCTGGAACGTCAGCTTGAGGCCCTGTCCGCCGATACCCCGTATCGAGATCTGGCGTTAACAATTGTGCGCGATCATTTGGAACTGGTGGCGCGTAACGACATCGTCACTCTGCGCCGGCGTTTTGACTTCGGTGACACGGCGCTACATGAAGTACTTACATTGATACGTGGTCTTGATCCAAAGCCGGGCGAAAGCTTCTCGCCGGCGCGTGTGGACTACGTCACACCCGATGTAATCGTGACTTGGACAAAAGGCCGCTTGCGGACGATGATCAATCCCGACGTGCTGCCGCGCGCGCACCTCAATCGCAATTATGTGGAATTGCTGCGCCGTTCGCGCGAAAACATAAATCCCGCCCTCAACCAGCAATTGCAGGAAGCACGCTGGCTGCTGCGCAATACCGAACAGAGATTCGTGACGATCAAGCGGGTTGCAGATGCCATTATCGAACGCCAGCGCGCCTTTTTCGCCTATGGAGAAATTGCACTCAAGCCGATGGGCTTGCGCGATGTTGCTGACGCGCTTGGTTTACATGAATCAACCATATCGCGCGCCACAGGAAACAAATACATGGCAACGCCACGTGGCACATTTGAATTCAAGCATTTTTTTTCCAGACAACTTACAACTCACACAGGAGGTACCTGTTCCGCCAGCGCGGTGCGGGCATTAATGCAGGAAATGCTCGATGTCGAACGCCGCGATAATCCTCTCTCCGATGTTGATCTCGCGCGCATGCTCGGCGAGAAAGGCATCAATGTCGCACGGCGCACGGTCGCAAAGTATCGTAACCAGATGAGAATTCCTCCGGTGGAACTGCGACGCCTTGCGTAAAAGCAGATTCCGCCTTTCTCGCATACAGACAATGTAGCTTCAGACGCAACTACAACTAATGGAATATCTTCAAGAGTCGCTGCATAAGGAGATCCCGAGATGAAACCGATTACTCCGTTTCTAATTACCTTCGCATTGGCTAACGGCCTGATGAACAGCAACGTCGTTACTGCGAGTTCCCCATCTCAGTCGGCTGACGTGAAGATGTCACCTTCTGTGGCTGAAAGTGCTCCGGATTCCTTAGTCGCGTTGTCATCGGACGATGTACTGTTTCTGGAAAACGCGAAAGAGTTCAACGATTGCTTGGTTGGTGCGAGTGAAATTGTTATTCAGCGCTCGTCAAACTCACAAATAAAGTCGTTTGCAAACGATCTTGTAAGCGAACACCGGCGGCTAGCGGAACAACTCAAGCAATTGACCGCTGAAAAGAAGCTTAGCGTTTCAGCACTAATTTCCGAAGAGAATCGCGCAGCCCTCGAGAACGTAAAATCCGCCACCGGCGCAAATCTCGATCGTGTCTATACCAAGACTTTCGGTATCGACGCCCAATTGAAAGAAATCGATCTGTTCCAAACCGCATCGAAAAGCGCCTCCGACCCCGCGATAAAGTCTTTTGCCGAGAAAACCCTGCCGGTACTGCGCAAGCAGCTCAACTCCGCAAAGAAGCTGAGTATCCCAGCCTGATGGAGAGCTATCGCAGAATTTGAAATGCGCTCTCAGATATCTATCGCGAGCAACTTATAAAGCGATCGTACGGTAGCGAATCGCACCCACAAAGCGCCAGAAACTCGCACACCTCAGAATGGTGATCGAGGTCGCAATCACTTCAGCTCGGCCGACAGTCGAGGGGATGTGCGACGTAGTCGTCGCATGCAGAAGCGCATAGTCTTACTACCTCAGAATCCGGCATTCAGTGGCAATTGCCGAACCATCGGCCATGACAGCCATTCGCGGAGCGCGTTATACGAAATGTAACTCTATAGGAATCTCCAATACCTGGCGCCTATTTTCGGCATCCGAGTAAATTATCAGGCCGCGCTCCGCTCCCTCCGATCCCGGCTGACGTTCGCCTGTTGCGACAAGTTTGCGGCAGGAACACTTCCTCCTTCGTTTTCCCAGGAAAGGAGTTCAATGGGCTTTCTTGCAGGAGCTTTCCGGGCTTTCCGACTCTTCCAGAAAGGAATAATAATCATCGCAGCAGCGCCCAGCGCAACTGCACCGGCCGCCACTTTCAAATAGTTTCTATCCATATTCGAATCTCCTTATCGATACAACATTGCCAAAGACCGCCCCACGCTCCACACCTGCAGCAGCAGACGAATGATGCTTATGGGTCCGCGCAATCTAAAAACGAGCCGCTGCCATACCAGAATGCTACCGAGAACAGCGGTCACTTTAAGAAATGGACGCGCACCCACGCCCACTACGATCGACTGGCGCAATGACATGAATAGAATGTCCGATGTCAGCGGTAGTCCATGCAGGGATTGCGCCAGATATTTTCGTTGAATGTCGATATCGGCGATCGCTCGGCGCTTGCGTTCGCCCAGCCTGCTTAGATCGGAATTCATTGACGTCTCTCGAAAGGTTGCCGATCCTTACGACATTCATCTGCGCTGGATTCAAATAGAAGTGTCGGATGCGCGCGTCTTTGACTATAGGTTACCGACAAAGCAATCGTCGCGATCAGAGAGAGTCCCGCAATTGCGGCGATGGAAGGTATCCGCCAGACAGTATCCCAAAGCCACGCCACTACCAATAAGGCACCAAATTCCAGGGTGGAGAATAGCATCAGCAATACCAGCAACCCATGAAAAAGAAGATCACCAATTCGCAGACGCTCTTCAGCCCATTCGCAACTCAGAAGTTCCAATCGCGCCTGTCCATACTGGATCAGGCTGATGCATACCGCGCGCATTTTGCTAAGCAGCTCATTCTGAACGGGCGATCCAGGCATGGATAGATCCGAAAACAGATCCGAGGCAACTCTATCGCCTTTTTTTGAAGCGTCGATGGTCTATCTTCGGCCCACACCACTCAAAGCACCGAATAGAACCCCAGCCAAGGCAGCAACCGCAACCGCTTGCCAAGGCTTCTCGTGAACGTATGAATCTGTCATTTTCGCAGCATATTTGGCTTTTTCCCTCGTGTAGGCATCGGCATTTCTCAGACCTTCGCGAACCGTAGACAGACTTTCTAACAGCTTGGCACGTGCAGCCGCAATGCTATCTCCGGACAGCGACGACGTCGCGCGTATCAGCTCTTCCGCGTGAGACGATAACGATTGGAAATCCACTACCAGACGATCTTTCGACTCATCCACGTCCATGGCTCCGTTATTCATTGCCAATCTCCTTTCCTTGAATAATAAATATGCCGATTCCAGTCGCCCGGAATTCGGCTTCAAATTGGACCAGTGTTGAGATGGCTAGGTTCACTCGAAATCCGGACAGAGTTTCTACGGGTATTCGAATTGGTTTCCGCTGCTGCTTATTCACTCAACAACGATAGAACTTTCGTCAAACCGAAGTGACGAAGTTCTGAAGGATAGGACTGCGTGAGAATGTCCGAGCGGCGCGGTTATCGATGACGTAGGGGTTATTTGTAATTGATCCTCTGGTCTTCACAAAAGGAGATGTATATGAACAAGGACACGATTGTAGGAAAGTGGAAACAATTATCTGGTCGATCAAAGCATGTATTGGGGCGATTGATCCACAATGACGTGCTTAAATATGAAGGCAATAGCGAGTGGCTCGCTGGCGCTGCACAACAGGACTACGGTTTGATCAGAGACGAAGCTCGACGTCAGATCAAGCAACTTATCAATATGAACATGCCATCTAACACGAGTTGTGATGCAGCGATCAAGCGTTAAAAACGATGTGAGCAATCGCTCGCTACCGTCTGGACGCCGCTGCAGAACTGAAAAAGGAGGTCTTCCATGCTTTACTATGCCGCGGTTTTTTTTGTTATCGCCCTCATTGCCGCTATCTTCGGATTTACCGGTATTGCGGCTGGGGCTGCTGAGATCGCTAAGCTTCTCTTCGTGATATTCATCGTTCTGGCGCTAGTAGCACTCATCTTTCCAAGGCTCCGACCGCCACCGGCCTAAGGGAAAATGTCTGAAAGCACCATCACCATCCACCGCGCTTCAAACGTGGTGGATGGAATTTAATAAACCGCCGCGTGCCATATATTGCGCCCAGCCCATAACCAGTACCCGCAGCGATTTTTCACGTCGGCGCGAAGCACGGCACAGGTGCCATTCTGGATCTATGCTGCTTTTGATAACGCAGAATCTTTTCTCATTTCCGAGGAGATTTCGTCGATTATGCTGAGAAGATGGCGGTTGTTGTGCTGCCATGGATGGAAGGATGTCCTAAAATATTCAACCCACATTGGAAATCCGGTTCTTAACATCCCTGGCTTGTCCATAAGAAAAACCCATAGCTGCCGATATCCGATCGGATTTCGACGCGTCGCAGGATCCGCCTCGATCAGACGCATGGTGAATACTGCAATCACACATACAAACGCCGCAGAAGCCATCAGCATACCAACGCTTCGTACGATATAGGCGGTTGGACTCCGACCCATCACGCTATTCCATACGTCAAAAGCAACAGCCTTATGCTCAGTTTCCTCCAAAGCATGCCATCGCCAAATGTTCCTGAAGGCCGGCTCTGACCCCTTTAGCATTTCGGGATTTTTGAGAAGATGATCAGCCAAGATCGCCGTAAAATGTTCCAAAGCCAGTGTGACTGACAATTGCCAGGACCGAGGAGTCATTTTTTGGACGGCCCGCAAAATACCGGCGACGTAAGCTTCCAGCTGTGCCTCGGGAAGGCCACGCAAACTCAGAAGTCGGTTGTATAGTTCATGTTCGCGACCATGCATCGCCTCCTGTCCGATAAAGCCGACAATTTCTTGATCGATGCCCGAGCCACTAATCTGGTTCCGGTAAGCGCGCACACTGTTAATAAAAAACCGCTCGCCGACTGGAAATACGGTCGAAAGGGCATTGAAGAAATGCGAAACGTGGCCGCCGCGTCCGTGCCAGTCATGGATGCGATCAGCCGGCAAATCGAATTTGAAATCGCGTCTTTTCGGGGTCATTGCATCACCTCGCATTTCCTTGGCTGAATTCGGCTGCTCTTCGCATCACGAAGACCGCGAAGATTACCCTATTAACGTATTGACCGACATCGTGGCGATGCGTTCATTGACGCTCATGGGGGTTTTTATGAGCCAACATCCCGATGCAGGCCCAATTCTTGGGTCCGGGTAACTGCTGGGCCTGTTCGCCGCCGTCCGGTATGCGCGGGTAGCCAGCCAGCTAACACGGGCACGCGCCGCAATACGTGAAAAATCATGAACCCAAAGAGCCGACGCAATAGCATGCCATGCTGCGTCGGGTCGTAAGTGATTTCGCGGCATTCCTCTTGTATCAGTCTTTTTAGACTTCGACGCAATTGCGCGGTGAAAGACAAATCATGGATTACCAAATTGGCCTCCAGGTTCAGAGCCAGGCTCAGCGGATCGAGATTACTGGAACCGACTGTGCTCCATTCGTCGTCAACAACGGCCACTTTTCCGTGAAGCGGCCGCTCGCAATACTCATGGATCCTTACACCGCCTTCCAACAGATAGCCATGCAGTTGAGCCTCCACCCAACTCACGAGACGCAAATCAGGTCGGCCTTGCAGAATGAGATGAACGGCGACGCCACGCTGCGAAGCGTTCCTGAGCTCCCTCAGGAGCCGATAGCTAGGAAGAAAATACGCATTCGCTATAACGATTTCGCGCTGCGCGCTGCGTATGCCGGCCCTATAGATGCGCTCAATATCCTGACGGTGCCTGTCATTATCGCGCATCGCAAGCATGGCTCGTGCAGTTCCGCGCTGCGCCCGCGTCAGAATCGTCGAGGGAGTCGGTACCCACCAGTGCCACCATCTCGGTCTTCTTCTTCCCTGCCGCTCACTGTCGTTCAACATCAAGTCCCGGATATCGTTGACGACGGGCCCATCCACTTCGACCGCGTAGTCCTGCTTCGACATTTGACCATCTTCGCGCAGATGTTCTCTGGAGAAATTGATTCCGCCAATAAAAGCCAGGTCTCTGTCGACGACGACTAGTTTTCGATGCAGTCGTCGAAAAACGCCCGTGCGGATGCCGAGCACACGCGGGCTGGGATCGAACATCCGAAACACGACACCGGCAGCAGTCAATGCTTCGATAAATGGCGCAGTCAGATTTGCCGAACCATAGCCGTCCACAACCAGCCGCACTCTCACGCCTCGGCGTGCTGCATCGATAAGGCGTGCGTGCAATTCGTTTCCAACACGATCTTCGAATAGAATGAAAACCTCAATTAGCACCTCTTCTGTTGCAGCCCCGATGCTAGCGAACACGCGCGGGAAATACTCTTCGCCGTTTTCCAGAAGTCGAACACGATTATCTTCACGCCAGAGCCCAGCCTTCATAGTGCGATCTCCACCGATAGCGCGGCGTGGTCCGATAGGTGGGACCATGGACGTAGATGATGAACGAGCGCCTGAATCACCCGTACGTTGCGGAAATAAACACGATCGAGACGCAGGAATGGCCAGTGCGCGGGAAACGATTTGGCAGCACATCCCGTCGCTTCGATGAAAGCATCCCTCAGCCCCGTATTGGCATGAAGCACCGGTCCTGCGCGCATCCGCCAGTCATTGAAGTCTCCTGCCACGATCAACGGCATCGCCGCGGGCACAGCGTCCTGGATAAACGCACAAAGTCGCTCAACCTGGCCACGGCGATGCATTTCGCGCAGACCGAAGTGCACGCAGATGGCGTGCACTTCATCGTGGAACCCGGGGACTTTCACCACACAATGCAGCAAACCGCGCTTTTCATCGACGGTGCCGATTGAAATATCGCGGTTTTCATGACTGACAATGCGATACTTGGACAATACCGCGTTACCGTGGTGGCCCTCGGTATAGATCGCATTCCTGCCGTAGACGACGTCAGCCCAGATTGATTCTGCAAGAAACTGATAGTGCGGTTCGGATGGCCACTTCGAGTGGCGTAGCGCGTGGCGAGCATGACTTCCAATGACCTCCTGCAGGAACACCACGTCCGCCGATATTTCGCGCACCGCGTCGCGCAATTCATGCAGCACAAAGCGTCGATTGAAAATCGCGAATCCCTTGTGTGTGTTCAAGGTAAGAAGCTTTAATACAGGTACAATTTTTGCCTCGCAAACGTCAGTTTCGGACATAGCACATTGTTGTTGTTGCCTGCCCCGCATTCCGCAGATCCTTGGAAATCAAAGCAAAGGGATGACAGTTTCCAAGCAGATTGCATACCTGCGTTGTCCGCGCGCTGTACTTTTGATTCTAAGGCGAGCGATTTATTCGCATGCAGATTGCCACTGTCGGAAGATCAGAAAATGGAGGTACTTCGGTTATTTTTTCCGCGAATCGGCAATTTTTACGGTCTCAGTTTTTGCCTAAAACAGCGATCGGGACCTTTTCCCTCTCACGCGTGTCAATTGTTTTTCGTCGCCTAGAGCGAGAATATCAATGCCCCGGTTTTACATGCAGAACCCCGTCTCAAGCGTGCCTTCCGGAGACGGTCTCTATTGCAAGTGCGTCTCCGCTACGGTTCCGCCAAAGCGGATTGTCGATATTTTTAGCCAGCGGCAGGGGATGCGGTTGCCGCCAATCGTCCCACTTTTGGCATTCCGTTTCTCGATTCACTGGCACGCTGCTCGTGGGGTTCCATGTACGTCCGAAAAGTCGGCGGGCATCGGTGAATTGGTAACAACTGGTGGATGCATTCTCTGCAAAGTCGGGACAAATGGCAGAGGTACCGTCCACAAAAAATGGTTATATGAATGAATCTTGCACCTAATCGATATTACAAGCCGCAATGTAGACGTTGACTCCGACGCTACGCTGGGCTGAACTGGATATCAGTATTTTCTGGAGGGCGGTAATGGAGATGGCCTTCATGCAACAGGGACAAGCCGGAATTGATTTTTTCTCCGGCGGTGGCGAAATGGGCGAGCGCATGCGCGCAATAGACTGGTCCAGAAACCCGCTCGGACCCGTCCAGAACTGGACGCGCAGCCTGAAAACTGCGGTACGCATCATGTTGACGTCACGCCAGCCGATGTTTGTGTGGTGGGGAAGCGAACTAATCAATCTTTATAACGATGCCTACAAAGGCATCGTCTGCGAAAAGCATCCTGGCGCGCTCGGCCAGCCCGCGGCGGTGGTATGGCAGGAAATATGGGAGCAGGTGGGTCCGCGCGCCGAACAAGCGATATACAGAAATGAAGGAACCTACGACGAAGCGCTGCTGCTGATCATGGAGCGGAACGGCTATCCGGAGGAAACTTATTACACCTTTTCCTATAGTCCGGTACTTGATGACGATAGCAGCGTAGGCGGCATTCTGTGCGCCAATACCGATGAGACGCGCCGGATCATCGATGAGCGCCAGCTTTCTCTGTTACGCGAACTGGCCACAGAAACGGTGGACGCGCGGACGATCGATGAGATATGCACGCAGAGCGTGGCATGCATGGAGCGCAATCCTCAGGACTTGCCATTCGCCGCGATTTACTTATTTGACGACGACAACAAGGCAGCTACGCTGAAAGGAGCCTGCCGATTTGGCTGTGATCATCGCGCGGTACCACCACGGCTGTTCTTCGGGAACGATTCGCCATGGCCATGGATGGCCGCGAAAACATTGCGTAGACCGTTGCTGGTATCGCTACCGCCCACTTCGTTCTCGGATTTGCCGCGAGGAGCTTGGCAACGTCCGCCTCATAACGCTGTCATTCTTCCAATCACACCGCAATCTTCGGCGGGCAAAAGCGGCATGTTGATCGTCGGTCTCAATCCGTATCGCGTGTTCGACACCAGCTATCAGCGCTTTCTCGAAATGATGGCAGCGCAAATCGCCAGTGGTATTTCCAGCGTGCAGGCCTATGAGGAGGAGCGCAGGCGTGCCGAAGCGCTCGCGGAACTGGATCGGGCCAAGACCGTGTTCTTTTCAAATGTCAGCCACGAATTTCGAACACCACTGACACTGCTGCTCGGACCGCTCAACGATGTACTGGCCGGATCGACTGATGAAATAGGAAAAAATACGCGAGAACAACTGGAGCTCGCATCGAGAAACGGGCACCGACTGTTGCGCCTGGTCAATACGCTTCTCGATTTCTCGCGCATCGAGGCGGGCCGCATGGAGGCAACCTATGAGGCACTTGATCTTGCTGCCTACACGACCGACCTCTGCGGCATGTTCAAATCGGCGGCAGAGAAGGCCGGTATCGAACTGATCATCAATTGTCCACAGCTGCCGGAGCCGGTGTTCGTCGATCACGACATGTGGGAGAAAATCGTTCTCAATCTCATGTCCAATGCATTCAAATACACGCTTGTCGGTGAAATTGAAGTGTCGTTACGCGCACGTTCAGACGCCGCCGTTTTAGATGTGCGAGATACCGGAATCGGCATTTCGGCAGACGAACTGCCAAAACTGTTCAATCGTTTCCATCGTGTCGAAGGCGCCAATGGCCGCAATCACGAGGGCACGGGAATCGGCCTGGCGTTAGTCCATGAGCTGGCAAAACTTAATCACGCCGCAGTGAGTGTTGCCAGCACACCCGATAAAGGAAGCACGTTCACGGTGACGATTCCGTTCGGGAAGGCACACCTGCGTTCTGACCGCATACGCACCGAAACGACCCTAAAAACCGTGCGCAGCACTGCTAATCCGTTCGTCGAAGAAGCTTTGCGGTGGCTGCCGGAAATCGCAGATCCGACACCGAGCTCCGCATCTCAGCATGACCGGCAATCGCCACCGCATGAAAAGCTCGCTCCATTGCGGCCGCGAGTGCTGTTGGCAGATGACAACGTCGATATGCGCAACTATATGAAACGATTGCTGGCACCACTTTACGACGTCACGGCGGTAGCCGACGGGCAGCAGGCGCTTAATGCGCTGCAGGCTCAAGTTCCCGACCTGATCCTTACTGACGTCATGATGCCCAATGTCGACGGCTTCGCACTTCTGCGCAGGCTGCGCGACGAGGCGCGCACGGCAACCGTGCCGGTCATCATGCTTTCCGCGCGCGCTGGCGAGGAGGCACGCATTGAAGGACTGCATGCCGGCGCCGATGATTATCTGGTCAAGCCATTCAGTGCCCGTGAACTGCTCGCGCGCGTCGGCGCTCAACTGTCAATGTCACAACTGCGTAGTGAGATTCTCAAGCGGGAGCGCTTGCTGCGCGTTGAAGCCGAAAAACTCAACGATGTTGCACGCGGACTCACCGCAGAACTTGATTTGCAGACACTTTTGCAGAAGGTGACCGACACCGCGACCCAGCTGACGGGCGCGCGGATTGGGACGTTTCTCAATAATCCGACGAATGAGCCTGGTGAGTCCTTTCAACTTTTCACCATACCCGATGCAGCTCCGCCGGAATTCGATGAACTCGGCAGGCCGGGCAATATTCCTCTGTTCGAGGAAATCTTTCGCGATGGCTCGGCAATCCGCCTCAATGATGTCCGCGAAAATTCCCGCGGTGGGCAGAATATGCCGTATGCCGGCTTTCCCGATGGGCGCCGCCCGGTGCGGAGCTACCTGGGCGTACCGGTGGTGTCGCGATCCGGCGAGATACTTGGCGCTCTGATCTTCGGGCATCCGGATGTGGGTGTCTTCACTGAGCGCGCCGAGCGCATGGTTCTTGGAATTGCGGCGCAAGCGGCCGTAGCAATTGATAATGCGAAGCTCTATGGCCGCGCCAAACGCGAGATCGACGAACGCAAACGCATAGAAGCAGCCCTTCGCCAAAGCGAAGAACGCTATCGCGAACTGATCCGTGATCTGCCGGCAGCGATTTACACTTGCGCTGCCGACGGCACCATCACACTCTACAACGCCGCGGCTGTCGAATTATGGGGACAAACGCCGACAGTGGGCCATAGCAAGTGGTGCGGGTCATATCGGAACTTCACTCCAGAAGGAACGCCAATTCCACTGAGCGAATGCCCGACGGCAATGACTCTCAAGGATGGACTGCCACGCGGCTCAATTGAAATCTTGATCGAGCGTCCTGATACCAGCCGACGTTCAGCTCTGGCACACCCGCGTGCGTTGCGCGATTCCTCAGGTGCAATCGTAGGTGCAATCAACATGCTGGTCGACATTACCGATCGAAAATATGCTGAAGCCCAGTTGGCAGCCACAAAGGACGACCTCGCCTTTCAGGTCAGGTCGCTGACACGCCTGCATCAGCTCGCAATGGAGCCAGCAGACACTAGAGAAAGAGAGCCCGTATCTGCCCTGCAAGCCACACTAGAAGCTGCTGTGGAACTCCATGGCGCGGATTTCGGACTGGTATCGATGTATAACCGTACTTCCGGATGTCTTGATAATGTTGCCAGTATCGGCTTCAGCGCGGCGACACTGCAGAGATTGCTACGCGTAACGCCAGCTCCGGACGCAGGCGCGCGCGGCAGCGCATTCTTCACCGGGCAACGCTCGGTCGTTTTCGATATCGAAACCGATACGCGCTTCGAAAAGATACGTGAAGGCGCGCGCGCGGCTGGATTCCGCGCGGCACATAGCACTCCGATCATTTCACGAGCAGGAGAAGTTGTGGGAGTGCTATCGGTCTATTTCGTCAAATGTCGGATTCCGTCTCACCGTGAAATCCAACTGGCAGATCTGTGCGCCCGGCATGCGGCCAACGTCATTGAGGCCAACATCGCGCGGCACGCTCTGCGTGACAGCGAACTTCTGTATCGTGCCATTGGCGAATCGCTCGACTACGGCATTTGGACCTGCGACGCAAACGGGCGCAACCGTTATGTCAGCCCTTCATTTTTGCGCCTAGTTGGAAAGACGCAGGAGCAATGGTCGGATTCTGGATGGATCGATGCGTTGCATCCGGACGATGCGGATGCCGCTGACGCTTGGCGAGATTGCGTGCGTCGCGGAGGCAACTGGGATCGCCAGCATCGCTTCCGCGATGCCGAAGGACGCTATCACCCGGTGCTCACCCGTGGTGTTCCGGTCAAAAACGAACAAGATGAAATCATCGCCTGGGCCGGAATCAATCTCGATATCAGCCGCCTCAAGGCGGTCGAGGAAGATCTGCGCAAGGCGGATCAGCGCAAGAATGAATTTCTGGCGACTCTGGCACACGAGCTTCGCAATCCCCTCGCACCGCTGCTCAACGGCCTTGAACTGATCAAGCGCGCGAACGCCAATCCTCAGGTTATCGACAAATCACGCCAGATGATGGAGCGTCAGCTTCGGCACATGATCAGACTGATCGACGATCTGCTCGATTTGAGTCGGATCACCGAAGGCAAAATTGCGCTGCGCAAGGATTGCATCGATCTGTCGCTCGTCTTACTGAACGCGATCGAAACCTGCCGTCCATTGATCGAGCAGCGGAGCCAGACACTTTCAATCGACATTCCATCGGAACCGGTGACCATAAACGCCGATGTAACCCGCCTCGCCCAGGTATTCGGCAATCTTTTGAACAACGCCACCAAATACACCCAAGAGGGAGGGGCTATTCAGATCGTAGTGGCGCTTAAAGATGGCCACGTCATCGTCAACGTCCGGGACAACGGTATTGGCATCCCGCAAGATATGCTTGAGCGCGTATTCGATATGTTTGAGCAAGTCGATCGATCGTTGGAAAAGATCCATGGAGGTCTTGGCATTGGTTTGACGCTGGTGAAGCGGCTGGTGCTCATGCACGGAGGTGAAGTGAGTGCATTCAGCAATGGAATCGGCCTGGGCAGCGAGTTCACCGTCAGATTGCCCCTTTTGTCGACGGGTCTTCCAAAACCGCAAACGCCACGGCGCGACAAGAAAGTGCTGCATGATTCACAACAGCACCGGATTCTGATTGTCGATGACAATGAGGATTCCGCCTCCAGCATGGCAACTATGCTCGAACTGATGGGAGCCAGCGTGCGCATCGCTGCCGATGGAATCGATGCGGTAGAGACGGCGGCAATGTTTCAACCTGAATTGGTTCTGATGGATATCTGTATGCCGAAAATGAACGGCTATGATGCTTGTTGCCGCATCCGGCAATATCCTTGGGGCAAAAATTCGCTCATCGTTGCCTTGACCGGCCGCGGGCAGGCGGACGACTTCCGCCGCTCGCGGGAAGCTGGATTTGATCACCATCTCATCAAACCCGTACAGCCCGAGACTATCGGAAAATTACTGTCCGATCTGACAAAGGCATCGGCTTAGATATGCGGGAAAGGTCAGAAATATCGATGTACTCACGACATCTCTTGTGGCCAGGGAAGTTTTAAGTTGAGCCTTACTCGAAGGAGTCGTCACCGTGCTGCCGAGCTATCTGAGCGATTTTCTGAATTTCAATTCATCGCGCTACCGCTTGTGGCAGGAAAATTCGGCCTTCGCAAACTCAGTGCCCGACGGTGCCTTGATTCTGGACGCTGGCGCCGGTGATGCACCCTATAAAAATCTCTTTCAGCACGCCCGTTATGAGTCGGCTGACTTTGAGAAAATCGACAAGCCATATGCAGCATCGGCTTATGTCTGTGATCTGAGGAGCATTCCGGTCGAAGACGAGCGCTTTGATTTCGTCGTTTTCAACCAAGTAATGGAACATCTTCCAGAACCTCAGTTAGTATTGACGGAGCTACATCGCATACTCAAGCGAGGCGGCCGGATGATCTACTCCGGGCCATTGTTCTACGAAGAACATGAGCAGCCTTTCGATTTTTACCGCTACACCCAATTCGGCCTTCGTTATCTGTTCGATAAGGTCGGCTTTTCCATCGAGCGACTCGATTGGCTTGAGGGATACTTCGGTACAGTCGGATATCAACTTCACAACATGGCGCGATATCTACCATATCGTCGACGCGATTTTGGCGACAGCCTTATCGGCTATGCACTGACACCGACTATGCTATCGCTGAAAATCGGCTTCGCGATCGGGTCAGTTTTGTTTCACCGGCTGGAGAAGCGCATTAAATTCGAATCGCGCGGCTATCCGAAAAATTATGTGGCGATTCTTCGGAAGAGTGAGCTTGCCTGAGTCGCTTCAATGCTTCGTCAAGGCATGGCAATGGTTCTTAGCGGTGAACATTTCCTGGCCGTCGTCGCTCGCCCTGCGAACCGATTGGGAACTCCTAATCGCTTTGGAACGTCTATGGGAAAGAGTGTCGCAGACAGGCGATTGAGAATAACGAGCGAAATGATCCCGGAGCGCGAATCGATAGCTACCGCATTGGGACATGGAGATTCGCTGCTCACGCGCCTGATCTTTCTGCACCTATGGCCATTTTGGCTGTTTCGTGACGCCAGCCATGGCAACTTGCTGGCCCGCGCCGCAGCCTATCGGCACAATCGCAGCGCGCGCGTTTATCTGCCGCGTTACCTAATGAAATTGAGCTTCGGCAGTGCCATGCTGTTGGCGCTAACTTTCAAATTCCAAGCATTCTCGGCGCAGATGCCCCAATACAATGGCTGCTTTTTGTGGATAGCCGCCGGCTTCGGCATGGCCTTCGCCTGCACCATCAGTATGCTGCTGAGTACGACCTATATTTATCTGTGTTTGAGCCAGAACGACCACTGACTGTCTGCGGTGCTACCGCTCTCGTGCTGCGATCGAGCGCGCTGGCCTTCTTTTCGACGCTCACGCACTCTCTTTGTCGACGTCGGTGAGCACCGAGGCGGCACTGAACGATGCGGGATATTCGCAATCAAGCAAATCGCCGATACGCTCAATCGCCAAGTCGGCTGGCGGATACGTCGAGAGATTGTGCGGGTCGAGCGCGTAATGTCCCTGCCGCGGGAAAACCGTTGTCAGCCGGTCCTTCAGATTTTTTTTCATCGCCGCCAGAATGCGCAGCTTGTCGTCCACCATGACGTAGTGATGGGCCGGATAGCGCCACTGAAGATCATCCAGCATCTGTTCTTTGTGGATGTAGATCAGCACCCGACCTTCGACGGCTTGCCACAATCCGGAACGCTGAATTTTGAGCGGCTGAAAAACTACGTCGCCGTCCGACAGGATGACTGTGGGACCCCGAGGACGAAAATGTGCGATGACATCGAGCGCGCGCGGATACAACCGATCTGCAAACGGATAGTCCACCAGAAATGCAGACATCTCCAGCAGACGCGGATCGTTCAGTCCGCTGAGCCGGTAGCGCTGCAATGCGCCGAGGTAGTCCGCGTAACCCATCTCCGCGCGCAATGCTTCGAAGATTTCCCAATACCGATCGCTGCATTCAGGACCGAACTCGTTAGCCAGATGCTCCCGCAGATCGCTCACCACGCGGTCGTTGTCGAGCAGCGTGTTGTCGCAATCGAACAGAAACACGACGTCGTCGGTCACACTCATGTAGCCACCTCATCTGTTGCTGACTCCTTCCACTCACCTTCGTCGGCGACAGTCCAGCCGACTTTGATCGCACCAGCGGCATGCGGGTCCTGCCGCTCCCACAGGCGGAATCCACCCAGAAAAGCATGGGCATTGTCGCCGCGACGTGTGTGTGGCGGCAGCCGCTTCAGATGGGCGACATTGCCACCACCCAGCACAATGTAATCAGGAAGCAAGGCCTTGCGGAAACCGTCGACGACATCCTCCACTTTTCGGCGCCATTTCTTGTTCCCCATCCGCCTGCGTCCCTTATCGCCAACCTCATCTTCATAACTGCCCCCTCCGCGTAGTGCAGATGGCCGAGTTCCATTGCAACGATCACACCATTGATGATGAGTGCCGACCCCAATCCCGTGCCCAGTCCAAGAAACAGCATCTTGCCGCCCTCGTAGCCACCGAGTGCCTGCATCGCCGCATCGTTGATGATCTTTACCGGGCGCCCAAGAGCCGTCCGGTAATCGAAGCCAACCCAACCTGGGCCGAGGTTGTGCGGCTCACGCGCGATCCTGCCGCGGCGAACTACGCCGGGATACCCGATCGAAACCGCGTCGAAGTGCCATCCCTTGGTGACCTTGAGGACGTTTTTCACCATTTGCTCCGGCGCCAGCTTTGGCCCCGACTTGAATTTGGCGGGACGCTTGCGGCCAGTAGCAACGCACTTGACGTGAGAGCCGCCGATGTCGACGACCAATATCCTTTTAATAGGTTTGTCGATTTGACGTTTCATGATGCCTGCGCCGCGGCTGCGGGCCGCTCGCCCTTCTCGCTGGCGCGCATGACTTCCCGTACTGGCATGGACAACAGGTGGGCGGTATTGATCAGCGCCATGTGCGTCAACGCCTGTGGAAAATTTCCGAGCATGTGCCGCGCATGCGTATCGTATTCTTCCGATAGCAGTCCAAGATCATTGCGCAGTGCAAGCAGACGCTCGAACAAAGCTTCGCCGTCTGCGCGGCGACCGGTCAGCACCAAACCGTCGGCAAGCCAGAATGAACAGGGCAGAAACGTGCCCTCGCCTGCTGGCAGCGCATCCACATTGGTTGCGGTTGAGTAGCGCAGCACGAATCCGTCGACGACAAGATCGCGCTCGATGGCAATGATGGTGCCGCGCACGCGGGGATCGTCCGGCGGCAGGAATCCGACCTGAGGCATCAGGAGCAGACTCGCATCGAGATGCGGCGAGCCGTAGGACTGCACGAAAGTGTTGCGTTGCGCATCGTAGGCGGAATTGCAGACTTGCACGTGGATCGCATCGCGTATCTGCCGCCAGCGCGCGACCGGACCATCGAGCCCGAAGGCCTCCACATCCTTGATCGCCCGATCGAAAGCCACCCAGGCCATCATCTTGGAATGAGTGAAATGGCGACGCGGCCCGCGAACTTCCCAGATCCCTTCGTCGGGCTGTTGCCAGTTTGACTCCAGAAATCGGAGCAGGGCCACTTGTATTCGCCATGCCGCAGGATCCAACTCGAGGCCAGCCGTGCGCGCCAGGTGCAAGGTGTCCATGACTTCGCCATAAATATCGAGTTGGAATTGCTTTGATGCGGCGTTTCCAGCACGTACGGGAGCCGCCCCGCCATAACCAGGCAGCCAACTCACTTCATATTCATCGAGACGTCGCTCACCGGTGACGCTGTACAGCGTCTGCAGGTCTTCCGGGCTTCCCGCTGCGGCTCGCAGCAACCATTCGCCCCACGCGGTTGCTTCTTCATGATAGCCCGCGAGCAGCAGCGCGTTCAGCGTGAACGTGGCATCGCGCAGCCAGCAGTAACGGTAGTCCCAGTTGCGCGTACCACCCGGTTGCTCCGGCAACGATGTGGTGGGCGCTGCAACGATGCCACCGGTAGGTGCATAGATCAGCGCTTTCAGAGTGATCAGCGAGCGCACCACGGCATCGTGCCAGCGGCCCTGGTAGGTACAGCACTCGGACCATTTACGCCACTCGTTCTCGGTTGTTATCAGCGCCTTCTCGGGATCGACGGCTTGCCGAGTTGGCTCATGGGAAAGACGATAATTCAGCCCGAATGAGATGCGCTCGCCTTTGCTCACCTGAAACTCGGCTATCGTTTTCATGTTCTCGCCGCGGACCGCCACGTCAGTGCGCAGTTCCAGCGTGTCCGGGCCTGCGGTCGCCAGCAATGCGTCGCCCGACCGCCGCACCCACGGTACGATGGACCCGTAGTCGAGGCGGATGATGAGTTCCATGCGCATCGTGACGCACCCTTTCAAGCCTTCGACGATGCGTACGACATCCCAGCGCTCATCCGAGAGCGGCATGCAGTCGATGATCCGCACGGCGCCGTCATCCGTTTCGAATTCGGTTTCCAAAATCAAAGTCCCGTCGCGGTATCTGCGCCGGGTACCGCGCACTTCTGCGGCTGGCGTGATCAGCCAGCGCCCATGTCGTGGCTCTCCCAGCAGTGCCGCGAAACACGCCCCTGAATCGAAGCGGGGAAAGCAAAGCCAATCGATGGAGCCATCTCGACCAACCAATGCCGCGGTGTGCCAATCGCCGATCAATGCATAGTCTTCAATCGGAAGAGCCATCGGCAACTCCCGGGTTGTACCAGCCGCCGTCGGCTGCGATGAGTGCGTCTGCTTCCCTGGGTCCCCAGCTCCCGCGTTTGTAGGGGATCGTCCGGTGATGCCTGGTCAATACGGGATCGACCACTGCCCATGCCGCCTCCACGGCGTCTTCGCGGGTAAAAAGCGCATTGTTGCCGGCCATGGCGTCACCCAGAAGGCGTTCATAAGGCGTTTCCTCTCCAGGCCGTTCATCAACCAGATAAAGCTCACGCTGGTCACCGACGAATTCCTTTCCCGTGCGCTTGACGCGAGCAGCAAGTGCTACGGCGGAGTTTGGAGACAAGCGAAAACGCAGATAGTTGGGTCGTCCGGCTGTCGGCACCGAATCGGCGAATAGCCGCTGCGGCGGCGGTTTCAACTGGACGATGACTTCGGCTGCCGACGCTGCCAGATATTTGCCCGAGCGCAGGTACCACGGCACGCCCTGCCAGCGCCACGAGTCGATGAAGAGCCGCAGGGCGCAGAACGTCTCGACATCGGAACGCTTCGCGACGCCCGGTTCCTTGCGATACCCAGCGTATTGTCCGCGCACCAAGTCGTCGGATCGCAGAGGACGCATCGCCTGAAAAACATCCGCGGTCTCGCCGTGCACGGCACCGAAGCCTTGGTAGGTCGGCGGCTCCATCGCCAGCAGCGCAACGATCTGAAAGAGATGGTTCTGGATGACGTCGCGCAGGCAGCCGGCGGTTTCGTAGAACGCACCGCGGCTCTCGACACCGAAATCCTCGGCCAGAGTGATCTGCACACTGGCCACATAATTGCGATTCCAGATCGGTTCCAGGAACGAATTGGCGAAACGGAAATAAAGAATATTCATGATCGCTTCTTTCGCAAGAAAGTGATCGATGCGAAAGATCGAATCGTCCGGGAATACCGATCGCGCGACGCCGTTGAGTTTTCGCGCCGAAGCCAAGTCGCGCCCGAACGGTTTCTCGACGATGACGCGCGCATGCTCGGCCAAACCCGCAGCACCGAGCCCCTCGATGACCGTCGCGAACAGCACTGGCGGGATGGCGAGGTAATGGACCGGGTGTCGCGCATCGCCCAGCGCCTGCTTGAGCGCTACGAAGGTGTCGGGATCGTTGTAGTTACCGGCGACGTAGCGTAGTAGGGAGAGGAGGTGACGCAGGGCGGACCGGTCATCGATCCTGCCGGATTGTCTGACGCTATCTTCGGCACGCTTGCGCAGCTGCGCCAGACTGTACATCGAAGACGCGACTCCGACCACCGGAACCTTGAGGACACCGCGCTTCGCCATCGCATAAAGCGCGGGGAAAATCTTCTTGTGCGCGAGATCGCCGGTCACGCCGAATAGCACCAGCGCGTCGGACGGCACCGCGCCGCGTCTGGCTTTGTTCATCTCAGCGCTTTCCCTTCTTCTTTTCGTCGTGCCCGCCAAACTGCTTGCGCATCGCGGACAACACCCGATTCGCGAAATCCGCATCGCCGCGCGAGCTGAAGCGTTCGTAGAGCGCGGCACTCAGAACAGGGGCCGGCACGGCTTCATCGATGGCCGCAGCGATCGTCCAACGTCCCTCGCCGGAATCCGACACGCGGCCGGCGTAGCGCTCAAGGCCGGGGCTGTTCAGAAGTGAAGCAGCGGTAAGATCCAGCAACCAGGAGCCGATCACACTGCCGCGGCGCCAAACCTCCGCGATCTCAGGCAGGTCCAGGTCGTATTGGTAGTACTCCGCATCCCGCAGTGGCGCCGTTTCGGCGTCCACATCGCGCCTGCGCTTTCCGGCGTTGGCGTTGTGCAAAATGTTCAGTCCTTCGGCATAGGCGGCCATAAGGCCGTACTCGATGCCGTTGTGAACCATCTTGACGAAGTGGCCTGCGCCGGTCGGCCCACAATGCAGATATCCATGCTCGGCGGGAGCCGCCGTGCCCTTTCTGCCCGGAGTGCGCGATGCGGTATCGACCCCGGGGGCGATGCTCCTGAAAATCGGTTCCAGATGCTTGACCACCTGATCCTCGCCGCCAATCATCAGGCAGTAGCCGCGTTCCAGCCCGAATACCCCGCCGCTGGTGCCGCAATCGACGTAGTGGATATGTCTGCGCTTGAGAACCTTCGCTCGGAGGATGTCGTCGCGGTAGTAGCTATTGCCGCCGTCGATGATGATGTCGCCAGCGTCCATGTGCGACGCCAGTTCTTCGATAGTGGCGCCGGCTACGCCAGCGGGAACCATGATCCAGACCGCGCGCGGCTTAGCCAGTTTTGCCACGAGCGCTTCGATCGAGACGGCACCGCGAATGCCGCGGCCCGCGGTCTTCTTCACGGCTGCCGGGTCCACGTCGTAGACAACGCACTTGTGGCCGTCCTTTGTCAGACGCCGCACCAGGCTCGCGCCCATACGCCCTAACCCGATCATGCCAAGCTGCATCGCCGATCTCCTTGTCTTAGCGCCGCTGATATATACCATGCAGTCTCACTTCGACCGAGTCTGCAGGCGGACGTTGCGCTTGCGGCACCGCAATGAGGTAGACCGCTTTCAGATACTGATAATTCACTTCGAATGATTCCCAGCCCGTTTGCATACGCGGCGCATTCGCCGGTAGCCTTGAGCCACTTACGGGTTTTCTTGGCGATGTCGTAGACCCCTCGATTTTCGATTGCCCCGACCAATAACCCCAGCTCTTTCGGAGAGATGTTATCCAGCGGGCGGGACTGCAGCTTGGGCAGAATATCTTTGTCCAGATACGACCGGGCTTGCCCCGCGGACTTGGCATTCCATGCTCCGCTCCGGAAAGCATGCCAAGCGTCTGCCGCTTGGCCGAAGGTGTTAGCGACCCACTGCCGCTGCGCGAGCTTCTCGGTTCGACGTTGACTTGCGGCGGCGGCATCCACCTGCACACCCTCGATGGCGGACGTGGGGACGGTTTCGCGGGTGTATAACTGGGTGGCGACCAGGCTGCGGTGCTCATCATCCAGGCCGCGTAGCTTGTCCAACAGCCGAAGGCGGGCCTGATCTACCGAGTCAATCTGCGCGGCCGCGACGCCGGTTGAGACCAGCGCCACACGGGCCAGTCCGGGCGCTGCCAGATGAACTCTGCGGTGCTCGATGATGTGATTGCCACATTTATTCATTTCATTTTATGAAATGAATATGGGATGTATTCATATCACTGGACCGCGGGTGAAGCCGATGTGCGGCGGCCACCATCGCGCCGGCTCTCTCTGGACCAAGTAGGATGCTATAGGCATAAAAAACCCCGCATTTAGCGGGGCTTAGAGTCGAACGCGGATCGTATCGGATCGCTTCGGAACAATTGTTGGCTGGGGGACTAGGACTCGAACCTAGATAAACAGAGTCAGAATCTGTTGTCAGAGCGTCTCCATCTCATTGATTGTGTAGGAATTATGTTCCAATGCAATTCTCATATTGATGGGCGGTATACCCTCGGAAACCCCTGAAATATCAATGGGTCAGTTTCGATTTGAGAAGAGATTCAGCGAGCAAATTGACCCATCAAAGATGGCCCATTCGTAGCCGCAGAAATGCATTGCATTTAAGGCGTCTTGCGATATCCTTGGTATGAATTGTTCATACCGCTGTGAGGACGCCCCATGTCCACCGTCGAGAAAATCAGCATCGCATTGCCGCCAGAAATGGTGGCCGTTGTACGCAACGCCGTCGATACCGGCGAATATGCTTCCAGCAGCGAGGTGGTACGGGACGCGTTGCGCGACTGGACTCAGAAGCGCAGCTTGCGTCAGCAGGGCATCGAGGAATTGCGCCAAGTGTGGCAGCAAGCCATTAAAGACAAATCCCCCGGTGAGCCGGTCGATGACGTGCTCGATCGTCTGGAACGGAAATACCAAGCTTTGGCGGATGCACAAGGCAAGGCCAAGTGATGCGGGTCGAGCTTTCCAACTTCATTGAGAGTGATCTCGACACCATCGCCGAATACATCGCACAGGACAATCCTGTCCGCGCCGTCTCCTTCATTCAGGAGATTCGCAGCAAATTCCGTTTAATTGGGCAGAACCCGCGGATCTACCGGCTGCGACCGGAGGTTGGTGAAGACGCACGAGCTGCGGTGGTGGGACAGTATGTCGTGCTGTTCCACATCATTAACGACACCGCACGAATCGAACGCGTCGTCTATGGTGGCCGCGACCTGTGGGCAATGTTTAATGAGGCAAGCGAGCACTGAGGAAACGCGTCTCTTTCACAGTATTCAGTCAATGCGCCCCCTTGTCTGGCACTCAATGCGCCGGGTGCACCAAGAGCATTGACCATAGTCTGATCAGTTTTGCCATATGTTCAAATAGTTCGGATGCAAAGACGGTTTAGAAAAAGAGAAAACGCATGGCCCGAGCCAGAACCATCCAAATCTATTTACCGTCAGGTGATCCACGTGGCCTGCGCGTAGCGGAACTGACGACCAGCATCGTGCGCGTGGTGGAAATACCCCGGTCTCTGCTTTCTGAATTTCAACAGACTCCCGAATCCAAGCAGGTCGGGCTGTATTTTCTATTCGGCGATAGCGAGAACGGAGCCGACGCGATGGCGTACATCGGTCAATCCGGCAACTTGGGCGACAGGCTTGCGCAACATAACAGTACCAAGGACTTCTGGAACAAGGCATTGGCGGTGGTTTCGCTGACCAACAACTTCACCCAAACGCATGCGCTATACCTTGAGTGGAGCAGCATAAAAGCGGCGCAGGAAGCTGGGCGTTATACGCTGGAAAACGGCAACAGCGGAAACAAGCCCCACACGCCTGCACCGCTGCAGGCCGATTGCGAAGATATTCACGATACTGCCAGAACGCTGCTAGCCACCTTGGGTTTCCCCATTTTTGAGCCGATCGCCGCAAAGCCAGATAGCGCCAGGCCCATTGAGCTATTTTATTGCACGAGCGGCGGCGCCAATGGCATTGGTGAATATACCTCCGAGGGCTTTGTTGTCTTGAAAGGCTCCAAGGGTCGAATCAAGAACGTAGCGTCCATCGAAGGCACTGCTGATGCGCGGTTCCGCGAACGATTAGTTACATCGGGCGTGATGGTAGAGAAAGATGGCATGCTGGTGTTCGTGAAAGACCACTTGTTCGGATCGCCCAGCATGGCAGCGGTTGCGCTGCTAGGGCGGACGGCCAATGGCTGGTATGAGTGGAAGAGCGTCGAAGGCAAAACCTTGAACGAGCTTAAACGCGGCAACGCATAAGAAGCCATCGGGATCGCCTTGAGATCGAAGGCAGGCCCTGAAATCGATCAGTACGGGAATAGATAACCGTCATGGACAAGAGCGCCCTGAGCGAACTTCATCAACAAATGAATGTTGCTAGAGCAAAATCTCTTGACGAGATAGGTTATTAATAGCAGCGTTGGCCCCCAGCGGTGCGAAGTGTCATCTCACCCTTGATAAACCAAAGCGAGCGCGCGTTCGACGTACGGTTTAAGTTCTCCATCTGTCACCGGCACAGAGTCAGCGTTGCCAGGATTAGTGTCGTGATGAAAGCGCCCTGCGTAATCGTTAAGATCGCTCATTTCTCCAACGCGCGGCATCAAGTGGCCAATCGGCGCTCCCTTTGGAGCATGCGTTATCGCGGAAATGACTCCGCCAAACATACAGCGCGTCGGCAAAAGTCCCGGGAAGCGGCGATGGTAGTAACCTTCGAGGAACGGACGCATCGCCTTGGCCACGTCGCGAATGTTGCCTTGATACGTACCTGCAACGTATTCGCTCAGTTGGCGGTGGTGTCGATAGTAGTCAGAGGCGCAAATTTCGTCGATGTCGCACGAAACGAAAGCGGAATAATCGCCCTGCACGCGGCAGATACCGGCAATGCGCGGGATGATCGGCGGCTGCCCCTTGGCTAGCATGTCCCGTTGCTCACGGATGAAATAGGCATCATGTGACAGAACGATCATCTGAGCGCACTTGGTGGAAAGCTTGACGAGCAGATCAATGGTCTGTGCTCTGCGGTTCCTGTCGAAACTGGAAACGGGATCATCGAGAACTAGAATCTGCTCGGCGAGGCACGCAGGATCGGCTTCGATTTTTGCGAGAAAGAAGGCGAAAGCCAGCGTGCGCTTATCGCCTTCGCTCAATGTCGAGCCGAAATGCGCTCCGCCGGAAGTGCGGTTTCCTAAAGGCACAACCTTCTTCCGCAAGCACAAGCCATACTCCGTGCGCGGCACACCTGCGCCTAGATAGTTCGGCTTCATCTGTTCGATAGTAAAACCCGCTCCGAATTTCACCAGCAACTTATTGATGCGGTCCTGATACTGCGCCAGGGTAGCAATCATTAGTTTGTCGAGATGCTCGCGGGTGTCGGTTTTTTCGCTGTCGAGACGCTTGCGCCTGGCATCGGCGGTCTGATAATCAGCTACCGCTTTGATGGAGTCGGCGTGCTGCCGCGCGACTACGATTTCCAACCGCTTTATTTGCGCTTCCAAGCCTGCGACGTCTTGTATCGCGATCTTTCTCTCGAATGCCTGGATCGCCGCGATCGTCTCGCCAAGCAGCCGGTTGTATGTCGTGATGGCGCCATTTATCTGCTCGATGCATCGCGCAATAGCCGTTTTGTCAGCCGGCGAGCCGAAGGTGTCAAGAGGCTGACCCTGCTTCTGCGTGGCCAAGTCGACCGCGATCTTACGAGCGCCGGCAATTACCTCATGCAAGTACTCGGCAGGCAACCCAGGAATTGCAGGAGCCAGTTGGTCTTTCCACGCTTCGATGCGCGCAGCATTGATCGCTACTGCCGATGCCAACCGATCAATCATTACGCTGGAGAGATTTGTCTCGGCCCGTTGCCGCAATGCGGACACCTGCTGCTTTAGTTCGACATAAGCTTTATTGAAGTAGCCCTGATAAGCAGCAACGAGCGTAAGACCTTCGAGCTTCTGGCCGCAGAACGGGCAGTCGTCGGACATTGCGTAAACTTGACCGGTACTGACCCAATTTTCGATTCCGACCGGCATCGAATGCTTGGAGAAGTGTTCGCGAACGACGGCCTCGGCAGTCTTCTCCACGCTGTCCAGATTCTTCGCAAGAATCCCGAAAAAATTGTCTATGTCAAAATCGATCGATGAAAGTAGCGCAGGCGTTTGCCTCTGTGTTAGGACAGTCGCATTCTTCGCTGTTTCGATGAGCTTGCGAAGCGCATCGATCTTTGCTTGCGCGTCCGGATCGACCTGAAGCGCGACGAATATCGGCAGCGGCATTCCACGGGAGAAAGCGGCAATGCGCTTCTCTGCATTACCTCGTGTGAGCGTCGCGTCGGCGATTTGTTTTGTCAGGTCGTCGATTTGTTGCTTCAGCTTGACGGATTGATCCCCGAGGGCGAATTCAAGCAAAGCCTGTCGTTGATCGGGCCTAACCTCCTGCCCCGAATACACGTTCTGCTCGACGAACTCCACATCGAACACGATGACTTGGGGAACACGGCTGTTCCATGCACCGTTGGCAAAAGCAACAGAGGTATTCTGCCCCCCGAGATTGAAAAGCAACCACGCTTCTTGAGGCGCAGTGGTGTCGAGAGTTTTCCTAGCCTGAATTCTCGTTGCATCTCCTAAAGCGCAAGCGCGGAGCAGCGTGGCGAGCGTGGACTTGCCGCGCCCATTTTCGGCATATACGAGTGTAACGCGCTCGAAGTCGGCAGGGATCGGAGTTCCGTTATGCAATAGGCCGATCCCCTGCAGCTTCGTAATTTTCTTTAGCACCGCGCTCCTCCTGAAACTGGGCTCAGCAATTCAATGCTCGATATACCGCCACATGGTCAATGCTCTTACAGTACCCGAGCTACTAGAAGTAGCAGCCCATGCGACCGCGACATTTCGCGTCTGCTGCTGCCATACCGTCGGGCACGGGTACACAGGTGAGTTACGCTGCAAAGCACGTAGATCGCGACCGCAGGGCTCTGTCACATGCGGTCGTTAATGCGTACAACCGTCGGCGGCTACGCGAATTATTTTGGATAGAGATAATGTACCTGGATGTAGAGCGTTTTCATCTACGGTCGCCACTCCATACTGATTCGGCATTAAAAATTAAAATTCAAAATTCTCTCAAATATACTGCATTACGCTCAACGATCATGCCAATGACCGAACTTGAACGCGACGAACGCAGCGGCCTAAAGTCAGCATCGGTGATCTCGGGCTGGCCCGCAGTCGTTTCGCTGCGCGAGTGGAAATGGCGCCCGAAACCTGGTTTCCGTCAATTGATCTCAGTATCACGGGATGATCTGAATTCACGAGCAGCGCAGATCCCTCGCGAATTTCGGCATCCTTCCATAAGGATTGGCCCAGATTCAGCCCCGCCGAGGAGAGGTAGCCCCTCGACCGGACGCAGCCCTTCTAGGACTCATCCACTTTCCTTGGACCTGTCAGGCGACTACTCACTTTTCACATAGCCGCACGGCGCAGCGTCGATATTTGCAACCACACCCGCGTCTGCCCATTCCTGTTCCAGCTCCAATACTGTCCGCCTTTTCGATTGCCGTTTTCTCGTTACTCGGTCATATGGTCCGATCGGCAAGATCAAATTGCCGTCATACACCTGATAACGCAAAGCGCCAGTTCAGATTCCGCTATAAGCATGATGACCGCGCACTCGCCAAGAGCGCGTAAACTTGCGGTCCTTCACCATGCTTTCTGTTCTTCGCTCGATCCAGTGCGCTGATTTGCATCCAGCCAGGAATGCGCGGATCGGCCCCTGCTTTGATGAGCAGCTTGGCCATCTGTAATGAACAGGTGTCGGTAATCTCTGCCAGGGGAGTATTTCCAATACGAGGTTCACAGTGCGCATTCACATCTGCGCCATGCTCCAGCAGAAATCGAACAACTTCAACAAACTCTTTCTCTGCCGCGTAGTGCAACGGCGTCTTTCCAAGTTCGTCGAAAGCATTGATGTCATAACCAGCCGTCAGCAGAGCCTGTATCTTGCCAACGTCGCCATCCTGCGCCGCAAAATGCAATTGCTCACGCTCAAACCAGTCTTCGGCTAATTCTTTAGTCATGCCGATCATCGAGTAAAAAAGCAAACCACATGCCAAATATCTCCGCCACAAAATATTCGCTTAGGCCGACATCTTTGCATGCAGGAATTCAAACCCCTCAAAAGCGATACGAAATTCTGCGGACGATGCGAAAAGCATGCGGATTTCGATGCCTTGTGACAAGACTTCGCATTCCCAATAGCCAAGATCACCGAGTTCCGCCCAATTGTTCCGACCTGTAGGAATATCTTGCTCAAAGATTGAAACGCCTGAAAAGGACAGCGTGTAGCACACTTGGTGCGATAAAGTTCTATCCCAGCCATGAAGTACGATCTTGACACACCGGCTTGGAAAATCACTGACAATCTGCTTCACCCGAGAATCGTGAAGCGTGTGATTGTCTTCAAGCTCGCACAGTGCTGCAGGTAACCGGTGCCGAACAGAAGCAAGGTATCGCTCATATTGCTGAAAGACAGTATCTGCATTTTTGCAGCCGTCAGACCACCACTGTGTCGTGAAATATTTCACCGTGCTCTGTCAATCCAAATATCGAGTTGAGCGGACGAATGCCGCTGGCGCAGAGCCCAGGCCAATGACGGATTGGATCGTTTGCATATCATCGCGCACCAAAGAAGTAGAGACCAAGAGCCACGAAACAACAAATTGCGAGAACGACTGCAAGTCCGCGAACGACCCAGCCTGTTATAACCGCATATCTTGGCGTCTGCGTCCCATCGGGATTGTTGAAACCGCCAGGCAGATCGTCTTCCAGCGTTGCCACCCAACCATTGATAAGGATTGCCCCAGCAACAATAAGAAACGCCCACCAGAACTTTAAGCCTGAGATGGCGGAGATGCCTGTTGCGAGAGTGGCGACTACTAATAACCAGATCGTCGGGAAGAGCGTGCGTTTCATACCGGCTCATGCACAACGAACTCAACCACCAGGAAGGAGCGGCCCTTTGGCCGCCCCTTATACTTATCTGGAATAGTGGTGACGGTCTGAACCGTCGAACTTTCCTGTGCGCAGGCAACAGTTCTTGAAACAACCTCGCGGAACCACAGGGACAGGGATCGTTGCGACCGAGTTTCTCGAATCAACTCCTTAGATCCATGCACGACGCGATATCCCTTCTTTACGCGCTGTTCGGACGGGAAACCCTTTCGGCGTTTGCTAGTCGACTCGAAAGCAGAAATTGTTGGATGACATGGCATTTCTCCCAATTTTGTCCTCGGCAGGACGGCCATATTATAGACGCAGCGCCGTCTAATTTTGAAATGAACGTGAGCATGAAACTGCGCCGATGATTGCAGCGGCAGCGCAAGACCAAGTGTGAAGAATTGTCCACTTGATCTAATTATTAAGGCTTCGCGGCCTCATACTGTTCTGCCTCTTTGATCGCAGCTAACGCAGCTTCGTTAAGTTGCGCGCACAATTTTTGAACGCTGTCAGTACATTGCGAAGTTGATTGCTTAGCGATCGCGCGCAGCTCATCAGTGTCTGTAGATGGGTCGATATGACGGAAAATAAAGCGGCGGAAGCTGATGTCATTCTTAACTAAACGGTGCAATACAGGTAGCGCGGCCCAGTTTACAGCAAGCAAATGAACAATCCGATCACTGAAACCTTCAGCAACGGCTCCATCGTCGCACTGAGGCGTATAACGAACAAAGGCCGCGTGTATATCTGACCAGGTATTCAAATGATCAACGGCATCTTCCGCACTCCTCCCGTCGGCTTGAGAGCACACCTTTGCATTGGAGTCAGACATCACGAGCATAAGAGCAGCCACGATGACTAGGCGTAACACATTCATAAGCCCTACAAATTTGGCCGCAGGATGCAGCATCAATTACCACAATTGAGAATCGGCGCGAGTTATTTAGCACATCCGCGCCGACAGAGACGCGCCAGCTTTCGATTTCATCGTTCAACTCCGGTCCCAGTGGTTAACATCAGCCGACCTGAACACTACTTTCGGCGCAGCTATTTTGCACCACCCCACTGACATTCAAAAAAGTCACCTCGACGCCACTGGTCGCAAAAATCCAAGTCAGGTGATTGTCTCAGTGCGACGTGTCGCATTGACCTGATCCCGGAACGCTGCACGCGATGACGAATTCAGTCACTGCGTCCTTGAGCCACAATTGTCGAGATTTCTGATGGCATCGTTGCCCAACGCAACCGAGTAGTTTTGCAGAATTAATTACCATACTGCCGCTATTCTAATCCTTACAGATAGCTGCGGAACTTGGTACTCAGACCAATCACCGCCTACGAATCGCAGTGAACCGCTGAAAATCTTATGGCGCCTATATTTCACCGAATGTCACAGATTGCCCCTGCTCTCGATTTTCCGATTCAATCAAGCGAAATTCGGAGACATTCAAGGGACATTGGGAGTAACTATTTTCCGCTGTTGGGTCCGCTGTTTTCAGGATAACTGCATATTCAGTGCGACTTCCGACAAAAGTCAGTCGCTTCCGACGCAATAATAACTCGTGAGCGAGACTTTTCGATCAGAACCGGGAGTGATAAATGAGCAACAATGCGTCCAACGACAATCGTAATTCCAGTAAACCCACGTCCGACACCTCCGTGCAGAAGTTGCGACGGTATTCGTTGTACCGGCATCCTGTGCGTGGATGGAGCGTCATTTCAAATGCCCGTGATTACCAAATCCAGCAAGGCACAATCGCAATGCCGGAACTTGCCGGCCAGACCGTTACGGTTGCTACGGCCTTCGTAAAACAAAACGACGACAGAGCCTGGCTGCTCCGTCTTGAGCGGGGACAGTGGCCATTTGATGCCAAAGGGTTCGTGGATCAGGATCTGGTCTTCGCGGAAATTCAGAGGTTACTTGATGTCGAACACGACGTAAGTGACAGAAAATTCGATGAAGCCGAAATCGACGCCATCAAGGTCGCTCTTCGGGCTGCTCGGCCACGATCTGGATCGTCGGATCACTCCACCACTGCGGAACTAACCCACGAGGAGCAAGCGCGTACACCGCTACCACCGACGCCTACAGTCGCCGAATTTCTGAGAGAGCGAATCGACAATTGCAACCGCAGCCAGAACGAGATTTCCGATATGTGCGGGTTCAAGCGGCCGAACATGATTTCAATGCTGAAGACCGGCCGCACGGCCGTACCGCTCAACAAGATCCAACCGTTGGCTCGGGCGTTGGATCTGGACCCGCTGGACCTATTCCGCCGCGTGTACGGCGAGTACCAGTCAGAAGTTCTCAGATTCTTCGATGAGATGGTTGCACGCCAGGTCGCGGCCACGAGCAAAGGATAAGGCGTGGCTCCGTGGCGATGATTTTTAAGCTCGGCATCAGATTCACTATGTCTATCACCGGAACAGCACGAGTCCTCCTACCAACGTGCAACACGCCAAACGCTCGCTTTTTCGCGCTGCATCAAATGAAGAATGTTGGATTTATCGGATTGCAGGAGAACCCATGTGCGCCCTGACCCCTCACGTTTCATTTCCAATTGCAAAGAAGCACACCAAAGCAATAATGCCAAGCATTACCGCGAGAAGCTTCCAGATAACCGACGGCGTTGGTGTGTCGACCCATTCACCCTCAAACCAGAAGTTCGATCCAGTCAGGTAACTACTGCCCCTGAAAAGGTAAAGGAGAGAGGCGAAAAAGCTGATTTTTAATACGACCCAAAATCTTACGCTACCAGTATGAGCGCCCGTCCATACTAATGCGGCAGCGATCACAAGTTGTATGGCCGCCAAAAGCAGCGCCTTTAATAGCAGCTCCGGCATTGACGTGTTACCTCATCAAGCTATCTCAATGCGTCATGTCGAGTTTATTTGGACCCAGACCGCTGATCATCAATTGTATCGACCTTATTCTGCGCATTGCCGGGCGCCGAAGAGTTTTCTCTCGACAGAGTGTATGGCAACAAGACCGTGTCAGCGATAACACTCGGAGGAAGATCAATCACGAGAAATAGCCACAGCAGAATAACGCCGCGAGAGGATGGACAGTTTTTCAATTTCGCGCCTAGTGCGCAGGCTGGCAGTGTAACGGCCCCGGCAGCGTCTACCTTGGTTCCAACGTACGGTTCTCTTCCGAAAAGGCCATTAGGCTCTGGCCCGCCAAATGTGCCAATGAGACTGGCGCACCCAGGTACAAATAGACCAGAACAAAGGGCCACTATGGACTTTTGATACATTGCTTTTCCAGGGCGTGGCATCAAGCGAATGTATACCCGCATCTTCTGTGTAGACGCTAATCAACGCTGCGAAGTACGCGATTGAGGATCTCTGTTGTATACGTGTGGCCTAACGGGTACGTAGTCAATGTGACGTTTGCGCCGGCTTGTTTTAACTTGATGTACGTTTTCCTCATATCTTCAAATGAATTTCTGTCATCCATCGTTCCATGGAAAATGTTTATCCTGAGCATGCCCAGGTCATCGAGGCGCCCGTCAAGAAGGTCGGAATCGTAACCACCGGCGATGGGCGCGATTTCCGAGAACAGCGTTGGATTTCGGAATCCGACAAAAAAGGCAACCCTTCCTCCCTGCGAAAATCCGGACAGGACAATTTTTGAGGAATCGACGTTGTCGGTTTCAATCAGCCTATCGATCATGCGTTGGATGAACTTTTCATCCTGTCCTAGATCCGCAACGAACTGATTTCGGTCTTGACGGTCGTACCACGAGAAGCCGTCACCTTGGCGAGTCGGAGCCTGCGGGAGCACGATGTTAAAGTCCTGTTGCGTGAGGAGTTCGTAATTGGTCCTCAGCACGTTCTCAGGGGACCATCCCTGACCGTGCATGAAAATGAATAGAGGCCACTTTTTTTGCGAGATCGGAGTCTTCGGCTTAATCAGGATGAAGTGGGACGGATCGCCGAATCCGATTTGTAGGTCGCCGTGAACGATTCTGTCATTGCCTCCGTCGTCCGAATGAGCGGGAGCGACAACGGCCATCATTGTGAGCATCAGTGCCCCAGCGAGTCTCAATAGCCTGACCATACCTTCTCCTCGGAAGCTCAAACGCTTAGCGGGTTGCCGCTGACATAGCTGCGTGTGTTGATGTCCGCTGCGCTCCCCACCGGCAAATAACATCCGGTGGCCGCGTCGTAATGTGGCGCCCCAAGCCCCTCTCATTCTTGCTACTTCCTTGCGCTGCGGGCAGATCAAAAAATTAACGGCTTCCAGTCGGACGAGTTTGATCAAGCAATAATTTAATGCTGTCCAGCGACATCGCGTGCAGATCCGCAAAGGCGGCGTCTGTCAGTTTTTTGCGGCCCGTTCCTTCTCCCCGAAGGTTATATTTCCCATTTGTCTGGGCGAAGGAAAATATGAATGGTGTAGCGGGACTTCCTGGTGCTGACACGATAACGAGTGTCATACGGTCGTCACAGCCGTATACGAGCCACGGACTGCCCCCGTAAGTCTTACGCACCGGCCCGGAGGTGCAGTTCACAGGGGCGGTCGAAGCCGCCGTCGAAATTAAGGGTATGGCCCAACAGAAAATAGCAAAGCAGACAGAATTTAGTTTCATGGTCACTTTATGATGGTCTCGGGCAGTTCAGATAACGACCATTCTATCTCCGCTCATTGTTATGGATTTTCGCTAGCGATTTCCTGCGCGCGGCTTCGCGCGAAGCCGGCGGAGAAAAGTGGTTTCAGCACCGACGGCGATACGCTCAGGCGATATCGGGCGCGATGGTTTCAGTGTGCCGCGCGGTAATTTCCGCGACATGAAGCGAAAACGCCATCGGCCCTGTGTCGGTGTGCTCGCGATAGGCGGGGTGGTTTCCTACTGCGTCATTGCTTCACCAATTATGCGTCCGTCCCAAAAATAAAACTTTTCTGCAGAGTGAAAAAGCGCAGCAACCTCATCAGACGAAAATCGGATACCTATACGTTTAGTTTCTCCTGGCGCCACTTGTTGTCCGTCCAAAATTAGACGGCAATCTACAATCGTGTCGCTCGTCTTATGAAGCTTACAGGGACAACCGAAACCTTCACGTGCGATCGGATCACGGCGGCCACCTTGCTCAGTGGGGTAGAGCGTTATGTCGATCATGAAATGCGGTATGAGGCTTTTCATAGTGTTAATTGTGACCACCGACTGGTAGAGGAATGGAGTTGGAGATACTGGGCGGCGGTACGCTTGGTAACTGTTCATTCGGTATAGTAATTACCCGACCTTCACCAGCGACATTCACGACGTTCTCCGGATTAATAAGAGATATCGGAACCCCAGTCGAAGTCAAAGTATATGGACCGAACTGAGAATTTAGCGGATTCGCAGCGAATGCAGCCGCCTGTTCGGCGGTTGGATAAAAGTATTTTGATTCCAGCCCGCCAGGAGAAGGGGTATAACTTCCGTTTTGTTCAATACTCACAAGTTCATCTGGCCCCACCACTCGATATAGAGGAATAGTTTCTGCCTCGTTGGCAAACTCTTCCGCTACAGCTTCCTCCTCTCCCGCTCCTCCAGTCATGCCGCCTTCGGCAATCGATTCCGCCATTCCTTGAATGGCAATGATCGCCATCATCAAACCTGACATGGAATTGTTATCGCTGCCATTCGAGCACAGCCCAAGCGGATCGACGAGGTCGAGCGGCCGGTTCAGGACATAGCTAAACGTGTTGACGCCGGCTACCATCCCCAAGGGATCAGATTGGAGGTAGCGCCCGGTAGCCGGATCATAATAACGCGCACCATTGTGCATGAAACCCGATTCGGTGTCGTAATACTGGCCTGGATATCTTAAGTTGTAGACAAACGCGCCGAGCCCGGCCGGATTGTTGTTGGGAAGGCTGTCCCCGTAAGGCTGCGGATACCAAGCCCAGGCTACCGCTTTGGTGCGATTGTCGATCTGCCGCGGCGCATTGCGGTAGTCGGCATGGACGTAGTACGTGGCCAGCGGCTTGACGACGGCGACCGGGACGTCACCCATGTAGACCGTCTCTTCGACGAGCTTGTTGGTGGTGCCGGCGGTGTATTCGCCGAGCAGATGCTTCTGGTCGTCGTAATTGAACAGCGTGCTCGCCGCTGAGCCGACCGTCTTCGCCACCCGCGTGCCAAGCCCGTCATAGGCGTAGCTGGCGGTGCTGCCATAGCCGATCAGCCGTTCACTAGTGTCGTACGTCAGTGCGGTACCGCCGTAACCGGTGATGCTGCCATCGGCATCCGGTGTGTAGGTGATGGGGCTGGCAATGCCCTTGCGGCTCTTGGTGATGCGGTTGCTGCTCGGATCGATCGTATAGATCGTCTGCTTTCCGGCCGCGGTCTGCTTGCTGCGATTGCCGTTGGCGTCGTTCGTATACGACAACGCGATGTTATTCGTCGTATCGGTCTGGCTGCCAACGAAATCCATCGGGTCCTGATACCCGAACGTGGTGTTGCCGTTGTAGAAGCCGCCGAGCGTCCAGCCGTTGACGCGGCCGGCGGCATCGTAGCCGATCGATTCGACCGGATCGGACGAAATACGGCCATCCATATCATAGAAGCGCGTGTCGGCTTCGCCGTTGGCGAAGGTCCAGCTGCTCGGACCGCCGAAGGGCTCGTAGCCGATTCCGGAAACCAGCGTGGTTTTGGCTCCGGCCTTCGTCGTCAGTGTAATGTTGGATAACTGCGGACCGTTCCAGTTGTAGCCAATGACGTTGCCGGTTGGCAGTGTGATGGACTGAAGTTCCCCGGTCCCATAGGGATCGTAAGACCACTGGGTCGTCAGCGTTGGATTGCCGCCAACCGTGACATCGCGTTCTGCGATGTCCCCATAGATATCGTAGCTGAGGTTGACGGTAGTTAATGGGCCTGATGGGCTTCCCGTATCGGTGAAGCTCGTCAGCCGGCCGATGCCATAGTAGTGTTTGTTGTCATTGGCCTGGTCGTAGTTATAGGTGACCGTCGAGCTGTCACTACGCGTAAGCAAGATGAGCCGGTTCAGCACATCGTACTTATAGGTCGTCGTGTGGTTATTGGCGTCCGTCCGAGAAATGACATTGCCGGCATCATCGAACTGCGTTTGCATGGTCGTCCCGCTGTCAGGACTGACGATCTTGCTGACATTATTCAAGGCGTCGATGGTGTAATTCGTCGCCAATGTGCGGGGATCGGTGACGGAGGTGATCTGGTCCAGCGCGTTTAACGCATAAGTCGTGTTGTTCGTATTGGGATCGGTGATCTGATAGCGCCGGTTGAGCCCGTCATAGCCGAATATCGTGATATGGCCCAGCGGATCGGTAATCTGCTTCTGATTGTTATTGTTGTCGTAGTAATACTGGGCCAGCTCACCCGGATAGTACCCTTTGTCCTGATCTTTCTGATTGAGCGTGTTGTAATGCTTCTGGTGCCAGCGCACCTGAGCGCCACCCGCATCATAGACGTCGGTTTCGGTATCGTTGCCCATCGCGTCCGGGGTGTAGCGAATGTGGTCGTTGAGTTGGTCGTAAACGTCGGTGAGCTGGTGAGCGGCGTTATAGGTGCAGTTAAGGTAGGCGCCGTTGGGCATCGTTGCCGTCTGCAACTGGCCCTCGGGATTGAAGTCATAGCTGGTGGATTGGTTGCCGGCCACGATCGTTCCGGAGAGTCGTTCTGCGGGACCGCCCCAATAACTTAACCCGATGGAGATGTTGTTCGGGTCAAGGATGTTCAAGGGCCTTCCGAGCCAATCGTAAGTCTGGAATGTGGTGATATGTCCCAACGCATCCGTGATCTGGTAAATCTGACCTGACGCCGTAGGGTTGCTCGTATCCACCGGCCAGTAGCTGATGTTGGTGACGTCGGCCACATCGCTGCGCGGCCCGTCGACCTGGGTTGTTTGACCGTAGCCGTTGACCTTGTATTTCCAGGTGCGTTGGCGATTCGTTGCTGTATCGGTGACGGTTTTCTGGGTTAATCCTCCTGTCGCAGGATCATACGTAAACACGGTTTTCCGCACAGGCGTGCCACTCGCGGTGTTCCCAACGTATTCGTCAATCTCGTGCGGCAAGCGGAAATTGGCATCGTAATTGGTGGTGATCGTGCGGGCTTGCGCGGTTCCGTATGCCTCGGTACGGCTGGTTTCCAGTCCACGCCAGCGATCGTTGCTGTCGTCATTGATGTACCGGATAACATTGTTGTTGTAGTCGGTACGGCTCTGCACGAATCCCGCACCGTCATAAGTGATCGATTTGCTATAACCACAAGGTACGCAGGGAGCACCCGACACGCCGCTGCTGAGCATGTGATTACCCGCTTGCTGGTACGTGAACGTGCGCTGAGCCTGGAAAGCATCGACTGTCGTTGTGCTGCCATTGGCATTATAGGTAAAGCCGATTGCCTGCACTCCGCCAGCCAGCTGCGAAGAAGTGGCCCGGCCTTGGGTGTCGTACGTCCACGCCGCGTATGTACTCTGGTTTCCAGGATTTCCGTCAATGATGCTCGATAGACCAGTAGGCCAGTTGGCATCGGTATACGTATATTGATGAGTTGTATAAATATCGTATTGATTGGAAAGCGGAATGGTTACGCCCGTAAGAAAGCCGGTATTGTTGTCGTAATGAAAGGTGGTTCCGTAGCCAACAGAAAAAAGCCTTTGACCGATGTTGAAATAATGGAGGGCATAAACAAGGGATCGGCCGAAGTTATCGGCTATCGTTACGGTGGAGTCATAACCGGAGTCTGGTGACTGATAGTTGTAACTCAGGGTCTGAGTATTGCTGGCACGATCGGAAATGCTGAGTAGCTTGCCAGTTGAATCGTAGGTCTCTGTGTTTTCATTGCCATCGACTAGCGTAAAGCCGCCGGATGTGACGTTTAAGCGCTCGACGACTCCGGCTTCGGGCGTAACGGTCGAGCCATTGACCGCATAATTGAGGACATGTCCGTCATCACGGATCGCTCGCAAGCCCACGATGGTTTTCGAGGTCGGCGAGTTGGTGCCGTTAACTGGTAAAACGAGCCCGTTTGAAAGCGTGCAAGCCCCCGTTGCGGAATTGTATGTTGCGGTAGTTGTCTGCAAGCCGGGGACATTGTTGCGGACGTCATTCCAGCCTTGCTGGCAAGCCGACGTGGCGTCCGAGTAAAGATTGGATTGCGGTGCTGTCGGCTGTGCTTGATAGATCAGCAGCGTTTCGACGCTGATGTTGCGGCTATAGCTGTGCCGCCACCCGGGCCCCATATCGCCACTGCCGATTGTGTCCAAGCTGTTGTAATAACGAGTAAACGACGGACCGTTTCCGCCCATCGCAGGAATAACGTCGACTTCTTCATAGTGTTCGTTTCCGTTGCTGGGATTCACCGGCTCACCGGCAGCGATGCTCGGCCATCCTTGATCTGCCGCCGAAGAACTGAGCAGTTGCGCAAGGCTTATGAACTCACACGACGGAATCTGGTAGCTAAGCGCCTTGATCGCGACCATCGCCCACTCACCTGCACTGTCATCACCGTCGTTATCACTGGGGGTGAGCGCTCCTGGGCTGATCGTGAATCCATGAATAAACTGTGGATACGAAAAAGAGAGTGATAGGGTTGCCGACACAGTGCCCGCTTGTTGGGCCGTGTGCCCCTGGTAGGTATTGGTCCAGACTGTCTTTCCGCTGAAATCGAAAGCCGAAACCGTGTATGTGAATGCTCCGCTATCGTCTGAGTCTGGCGACGTGATCGTAAGAGTTACCGAGACATTGGTGGCAGCGGCGGGATTGGCGCTGTTGGACGGGTTGACGAAGGTGACAGTCAGAGAATTTGGATATGTCGCCGGATACCCTTCGTAACCGGGGTTGTACTGCGTAATACTTGTTGACGTACCGGCCAAAGGGTATTGCGGTGACGACAATAAAAGCCCGTACGGGGCGTAATAGTTGTTGTTGCCGTTGAACGCACTGACGTTGATATTTTGAACGGTCGCCCCACCTACGCATGCAGGAACACTTTGTGCGTGAATGCATGGTGATAACACGATGGCCAGAAACAGCAGAAAAATGCTGGATGACGGCTTACTGGAAACCGTGTTGCGACGTTTGCCTCCCGTGATCGTTCCCAAAACCATCCGCACCAAACCAACCGCCCCGACGCCGCACTCTTCCACGTGAATCCCCTGTCGAATGTTGTAGCTGATATATCTAATACGGCGAATGCTGCCGAACTTCGCCACACCCGAAAAGTGGTGCGGATCATCTACCAGGTTTCGGACCGCGTGTTCGTCGCCAATGGCGGCTGGGGCTGCGGCGAAAAATTCAGCCATCGGCGAGTGAAGCGATCCGTGTAGGGATATTCCTACGTTGCCTTGGATTCGGTGTCACGGAGGTCGCAAGCGCCTCCTGAGCGACGCGGTGATGCGTTCCAGCCGTCCGAGGTTTCGGCCACTCCAGCGATAGGCTGACGTTCCAGCGATCCGTTCTCAGCCAGCGCCCATTCAGGTCAAAGGGCTGCGGTGACCAAGCAACCGAGTGCTTTTCATTCAAATTGACGCGAAAACGTTCCGCATCTCAAGCACATGAACATCGCATCGTAATCGGCCATCGCCTGCTGATGAGCTTTTTTGTATTCCGAACGGGCTGACATGAGGGCAAGTACGGAAATCACGAGCCACCCCCAGGCGAATATGTCAAACCAGATGCTGGTTCTGGGAATAAACACAAGGCCGTTCGCATAAATCACGGCCAACCAGAACAGCATCGACAGAATACCTTGTCGCTTCGGCGGGCCAGCTCTCAACGCAGCCGCAGAAACATTGACGCCGATCCCAATGTTTGCTCCTGCACCGCCGATCATTCCTCCGAGCCCCACTCCGGTACCTTCGGCGTAAACCAGCGATGCTTTCTTGAAATCAGCCCCCTCACAGCGCGGACATTTTGCCATTCCGAGCGACACCGTAACTACAGTGACTTCACTATAGTGGATGTTGCAGACGCTCGCCAGTTCAGATGCTGGCTAGCATGGCAACTCAAAGGAACCGGATCGGAACAGCTTTCGGCATGGCGCTGAAGCAGGCGCGGCTCGACGCGAAGCTGACTCAAGAAGCGTTGGCAGAAATCGCCGACTTCAAGCCGAGCTACATTTCCATGCTGGAATCTGCCGCGAGGCAACCGACGATTACTGCTCTGATTGCATTTGAGCAGGCGATGAATCTGGGGGCTGGCGAATTAGTCCGAAGAACCGTTGCGGTGATGAAAGGACGCCGAATCAATCCAGGTGATGGGCATGTACCGAAAAAGAAGGCTCGCCGCAAGTAGAACGGTTCAGTCGTAACGCACGTCTGATGGCCGGTAAATCCGATTGGCGTCCGGACATGAACGACTCCCAGCCAGCGTATCACTCGTCGATGAACGACCGGGATAGCTTTCAAGTATCCCTTGAAGGGAGCTTCTGGCTGCGCTCAACACGCTACCAGCATTTGTCCCGCACCCGTGGTACCAACTAGCGTCGATGGCGCTGTTATACGCGAGCTGCGGGCTTGGGAAACGGTACATCGTTAACGTAGTAATGTGAGCGAGGTACCGAGTAAACCAGAAATTCAGAACCAGCTCATGGCGGACAATTTAAGTGTTCAACTTCTGTTGATTTTCCCGTCAGCTTCATCAACGACAAAGATCGACTTGGGATCAGGGTGGGTGTGGCATGGCGCGGGGAAAAAATTGAAAAGCAGCATGTAATCGATTTCTGATTGATTGAAAACTGATTAAAGGTGGCTGTTCTTCTTCCTGTGATTAAAGACTGTATAAGAAGCTTGTATATGTAGTTAATAGAGCGAGGGGCGCAAACCCGCATGAAATATCGATTTCGTAGGAGAAAATCTCCGGAATTTCTGCTGAAACCTGTTTCAGTCGACGGTTACGCCCTTCGCTTCCGCGGCTACTTCATCCTATTCGTCAGGCTCTTCAATCGCTCGTACAACAGATCGTTCAGTTCGGCATTGGCGCGGGACGCCGCTGGATATAGTCGGGCTCCGCCGCCGGGACGGCGACGTGGACGCCTGGCGCCGATTTGCGCCAACTGCTCAGTTCCAACCCGCGCAAGGGGATTGAGAGCCGTGAGTCGGTCATCGTCCAGCCTTCGGAATTTGAACCACTGCGACACCTTCTGGCACGACTGGAACTTGAATTCCCGGACCTCGTTAAGGGTACTGAACGGGAGGTCTTGGCCTTGCAGCGTTAACTCGTAGCGTGCCCGGCACTGCTCCAGCGGCAACGGCGCCTGGCGATCTTTGACCTTGTCATAAAATCGCTGCGATATTGAGTCAGCGTTTATGCATTTTTTCCGATTGCCCTGGTTGCCGATATAGAGGGTCCAAGCAAGTCCGTCTTGGCGAAAGCCCTTAATCACATCTCGTTGCCAAGCACCCACCCCGAACACCGAGCCCCTCGATTTTCGGTCAGGTTCATCGAATTCGATTCTCGTGCCAAACCGGTGATTCTGTAGCTGAGCCGGTCGGCAGCCGTGATAAAGGTGAGCGAGCATTTTAAGGCGCTTATCACGATCCGGATGGTAGAAATCGGCAGCGATCTCTATCCCGGTAACCTGCGGGATGCTGGCAAGGGAGCGTTTCCGACTAATCCGATCCAGGAGTTTTTGCACATGATCCCAGCTCTCGGGGTCTTGGCACTTGACAAGAAACTCTGTCGCCGACCTGCCGGGACCTTCATTCAAGGCTTCGGCATACGAGATTCCATCGACTTTACGCACAGTATTGAAGTTCGTCGACGCGGCTGCAGTGATCCTGAATTCGATCCAGTCAACGACAACCTCGACTCGGTAGTCGCTGTAGTTCGGCAGACGTGTGATCCGAGGAACACCTGCATCCCGGAATTTTTCTAACTCTTTTCGTGATTGATGTTGTTCTTTTTGCATTTGCTGCCTCCTCGGTGTTGTGGAATTGATTGCTCGCGCCGCTAATTATAGTCATCACTTACTGATGCCAGAATTGGACATGATTGCCCTGTTCCAACACCACATGTAATCAGCTAATACTGATTTTCCTTGCTATACTGAAACCGAGAACCCACCATCGTGTCCGGTCGATGTTCGATCCACTACAACTCACATGCCAAAAATGAAGGCCGTCAGCGTCGCCACTTACCTTCAGCGCCAAATCGAGGTCTGCGGCCATACACAAGCCGAGATCGCACGGATCTGCGGCTTTAAGCAGCCACACATGGTCAGCATGTTGAAGTACGGACATGTCAGGGTTCCGATGGATAAAGTAGAAGTTCTGGCAAAGACTCTGAATGTTGATCCGTTGTACTTCCTGCGGCTCATCCTGACTGAATACCGACCGGAACTTCTTGCCCTGCTAGAGCGAATCACGAATCAGCCTCAACTGACAAACAACGAGATCGAGATTATTAAAGCGATCCGGGAAGCAAACCCTAACGATCCCAAGCTGGCGACCGGCGCCCAACACAAAATGCTTCAAGCTCTAGCAGAGTCAATTTCTTCTAATTAAACAATAGATTAATATCAGAATACATTGGCCTTTCTCACCGAAGTTGGAATCATTTTTGATGGATAGATAGACAAAGATACGCGGTGACTATAATAGAAGCATAATCATCAGTTCTTGCTGACTATGCTGATCCTGAAAAAACACCACTTGCGTCTGGATTTAAGTGCCGCGCCCCATGTTGCTAGCGTTGCATTGACCGGCGATAAAACCGGCGGCTTTCACCTCGGCCGTCTGGATCAACCAACGGACTTGGCAATCGTGCCGCGCCGGCAACAAACACGGCATTGCTACGATCTCAGAACGACAAATGCAGCAGGCGTGTCATCCGTCGAATTCGGGGTGGGTAGACGGCCATGTTCATGACACACGACCAGCTCCGCGACCTCACCGACCTACAGGCGTCTGCCGCGCAGATTCGATGGCTAACAAAACACGGCTTTAAATTTGAAGTAGGCGCCAGTGGTCGGCCTAAGGTATTGGTCGCTGAAGTCGAGCGACAAATGCTATCTGGCAGTCGGCGAACCCGAGAACTGAATCTGACAGCTCTGCACTGATGGGTCGTCACAAAACCACCAACAAACATCTTCCTCCGAGGATGCGTATGAAAAGTGGCCGGTATTATTACGTTGGCAACTGGACTCCGCTCGGCAGCGACTACGTACAGGCCCTGATGCGATGGCGCGATCTGGAAGGATTAAGCGACGGCGCGGCAACCGTAGCGCAGCTCCTTGAGAACTCCTTGGCCGTCATGGTCAAGGATCTGAAACCAGGAACCATCCGTGAATTCGGCAGAGCCAGAACCAATTTAGCGACTGCTTTCGCTGGATTCATACCCTGCGATGTCGAACCGCGCCACATTGCGCAATACCTAGAAACGCGCGCGGCAAAGGTCGCTGCCAATCGTGAAATTGCATTCTTTTCAGCAGCCTGGGAAATCGCCCGCCGCAGGGGCTGGATCAACCTTCCAAATCCGGCAGCCGGCATCCAGCGAAACCACGAGAAGAAGCGAAAACGGATCGCTAGGCCGCATGAAATCTATGCGCTTCTCCACCATGAGGATGGTACTGCCCGTGACTGCGTGGACGCCGACATGGTGGAATTGACCTTGCTCACTGGCATGCGTGAATCCGACATGCTCAATCTCACCAAGCCGCAACTTGAACGCGATGGCATCCGTGTAGTTCCACGCAAGACTGACAACAGCACCGAAGCCGAGCAGCTTTTCGAGTGGACGCCGGAACTGCGCACTGCTGTTGATCGAGTTCTGGCGCGCCGGCAACGCATCGGCTCCATCTACCTGTTTGCCGTGACCAAAGGTGATCGTGCGGGCCAGCCATATACGGTTAACAGCTTCCAGAGCAAGTATCACCGCTATTTTGAACACTGCGGCGTGGCCGGCCTAACTTGGCATGACATTCGTCGCACTGCATTGAATCTCAAAGCCAAGACGGAGGGCACGGAAGCTGCGCAGGGCATGGGTGCGCATGGCAGCATCACCACCACCGAGGGCTATCTAGCTGGTGTGGGGGAGATCCGGGTAAAGCCAGTTTCTCTAGCCAATATGAGAAATCGCCCGGAATATGAGAAAAATAAAGGCCGCTAAAAGCGGCCTAACTATTTGAAAAAATTGGCTGGGGGACTAGGACTCGAACCTAGATAAACAGAGTCAGAATCTGTTGTCCTGCCATTAGACGATCCCCCAATAACGATTCCCGTCAGGGAGCGGCACACAGACTAACGCATCGGCGACAAAGTTCAAGCCTGAAGCATGAAAGCACCAAAAGCAAAAAGCGCGCGGTACTCGAAAGTTCCGCGCGCTTTTGCCGTGAATCAGCGCTTGCTGTACTGCGGAGCGCGACGAGCTTTGTGCAAACCGACCTTTTTACGCTCGACTTCACGTGCGTCGCGAGTAACCAGGCCAGCCGCACGCAGCGGTATGCGCATGGCTTCGTCATACTGGATCAGCGCACGGGTAATGCCGTGACGGATTGCACCGGCTTGGCCGCTGGGACCACCACCGGCTACGGTAATCTTGATATTGAAACGATCAATCGACTCGACGATCTCGAGCGGCTGGCGCACCAGCATGCGCGAGGTTTCACGGCCGAAATAGGCTTCGACGGTCTTGCCGTTGATCGAGATTTCGCCTTTGCCGGGGCGCAGGAAAACGCGCGCGGCGGCAGTCTTGCGGCGGCCGGTGCCGTACTTCTGGTCGGCGGGTTGCTTGAGCGTGGGCATTCGTTAACCTTGGATCGTCAGGACTTTGGGCTGCTGCGCAGTGTGCGGATGCTCGGCACCGGCGTAGACCTTGAGTTTGCGGAACTGTGCGTAACCCAGCGGGCCTTTGGGCAACATGCCCTTGATTGCCTTCTCGATAACGCGCTCCGGATGCTCATCAAGCATCTTGCCGAGCGTCGTCGACTTGATGCCACCCGGATATTCCGTGTGGCGCCAGTAGATCTTGCCCTGGAGCTTATTGCCGGTGGTGTGGATCTTGGCTGCGTTGATTACGATCACGTAATCGCCAGTGTCCACATGCGGCGTGAATTCGGGTTTGTGCTTGCCGCGCAAGCGGCGGGCGACTTCGGACGCGAGACGGCCCAGCGTGGCGCCAGTCGCATCGACGACGATCCAGTCGCGCTTAACGGTCTCGCCGTTGGCGAAAAAGGTCTTCATGATCCTGCTCTATCGGTAGTTATAGTTCGGTAGCCGGCCTGCAACGATGGCCAAACTACTTCAAAAGAGCGCGGATTTTAGTCTTCGCGGGCTAGCGGTGCAAGCTTAGGTCAGGATTACGACGAAATTAGCCGCGAGCAGTGCTTCGTTAGGAAGATTATGCCTGCCATCCCTGGCGCGAGTTCGGTGGTTCTCCAACCCCCGGCCCGGCCAGCGTGGCCGGGCGTGAAACCACGCCGCGAGCATGCTCGCGAAGCGCGTGGTTTCACCCTCCAAAGTTAATCTTGGCTTCGAGGTTGGCGCGGGAATCCGCGTTGGCCAGCGTTTCTTCGAGATCGATGATCTCAGCCTTGTACATGCGGAACAGCGCTTCGTCGAAGGATTGCACGCCACGCTCAGTGCTTTGCGCCATCGCGTCGCGGATTTCGCCGATGCGACGCGTCAGGATCAGTTCCTGCACGAACGGCGTGTTCAGCATGACTTCGACCGCGGCGCGGCGCCGTCCGTCTTTGGCTTTGACCAGGCGCTGCGAAATGATTGAGCGCAGGGTCAGCGCCAGATCCATATACAGCTGATCGCGCATTTCGTCCGGATAGAGGTTCACGATGCGCTGCAGGGCCTGATAGGCATTGTTGGCATGCAGCGTCGAGATGACCAAGTGGCCCGTATTGGCCAGCTGGATGCTCGCGTCCATGGTTTCGCGCTTACGGATTTCGCCGATAACGATGACATCCGGCGCTTCGCGCAGCGAGCTGACCAGTGCGCGATCGTAGCTGAGCGTGTCCTGCCCGACTTCGCGCTGATTGATGATCGAACGCTTGTTCGGATGGATGAATTCGATCGGGTCCTCGATCGTCAGGATGTGGCCGGCGGAGATTTCGTTGCGATGGTTAATCATCGCCGCGAGCGTCGTCGACTTACCGCAACCCGTCGCGCCCACCATCAGGATCAGGCCGCGCTTGAGCATGGCGAGGTCTTTCAGCACTTCCGGCAGGCCGAGATCGTCCATCTTCGGAATATCGGATCGCACGTAGCGCATCACCATGCTCAGCGCGCCACGCTGGTTGAAGATGTTGACGCGGAAACGGCCAAGGCCGCCGGCCTGCGTCGCCAGATCAATCTCCAACTGATGCTTGAGCACATCCTGCTGCTCCGGCGTGAGGATCGACAGCGCCAGTTCGCGCACGAACTCGGTCGTCAGCAAACTCTTGCCGACGGCGACCATCTCACCCTCGATGCGCAGCATTGCCGGGGCGCCAGCGGTGAAATAAATGTCGGAGGCACCCTTTTCGACGGTAACCTTCAGATACGGCAGGATTTTGAGCATTTTTGATCCGCTTGTTATCGAATATGATCCGTCACCGGATGAACAGGCCGCGATCTTCTTCCTTCATCTGCATGCGCTTGACGCCTTCATCATCCATGAGGCTCTTAGCGGCACGCTTGGACTCCAGCTTAATGCGCAAACGTAGCTCGTTCTGCGAATCGGCGTTGCGGATCGCCTCGTCGTAGCCGACCGCACCCTGCTCGAACAGCTCGAACAGGAATTGATCGAATGTCACCATGCCCTGCTCATTTGAGCGCGCCATGATCTCCTTGATGCCGGCAACTTCGCCCTTGAAGATCATGTCGGAGACCAACGGTGAGTTGATCATGATCTCCATCGCCGCAACGCGGCCGCCGCCTTCGCGGCGCACCAGGCGCTGCGACACGATCGAGCGCAGGTTCAGTGATAAATCCATCAGCACCTGTTCGCGCTTTTCCTCAGGGAAAAAGTTAATGACGCGGTCCAGCGCCTGGTTAGCGCTGTTCGCGTGCAGCGTGGATAGCACAAGGTGACCGGTTTCAGCGAAATTGACCGCGTGTTCCATGGTTTCGCGCGTGCGGATTTCGCCGATGAGAATCACATCCGGCGCTTGTCGCAAGGTGTTCTTCAGCGCGTTTTCCCAGGAGAACGTATCCACACCGACTTCGCGCTGCGTCACCATGCAGCCCACGTGCGGATGTATATATTCGATCGGATCCTCGATGGTAATGATGTGTCCGCGCGAGTTCGCGTTGCGATAACCGAGCATCGCCGCCAGCGACGTGCTTTTGCCGGAACCGGTGGCGCCGACGAACAGCACCAGCCCGCGCTTGGACATGACGATCTGTTTGAGCTGCTCGGGCAATTGCAGCTGCTCGAACGTCGGGATTTCGGTATTGATGGTACGCAGCACGCCGCCGACGCGACCCTGCTGTACGAAAGCACTGACGCGGAAGCGGCCGATCGCGGGCGGGCTGATCGCGAAATTGCACTCGTTGGTCGCCTCGAAATCCTTCATCTGCCGATCGTTCATCAGCGAACGGATCAGCACGGCGGCGCTTTCCATCGTCAGCGGATCTTTCGATACCGGCGTGATCAGGCCGTCGAGTTTGATCGCTGGCGGGTAACCGGCGGTGATAAAAAGGTCTGAAGCGCCTTTCTGGCGCATCAGCGTCAGCAACTGACCGATAAGTTTGATTGCCTGATCGCGTTCCATGGTCGCCCCTCCCGTTTTGTTGAGTGGCGACTAGACGAAGTCGGCCTTGTTCTCGGCGCGCCCGCGCGCTTCGATGGCATCGACCAAGCCCTTCTTGACCAGCTCCTTCAGGCACTGGTCTAGCGTCTGCATACCATCCTTAGCGCTCGTCTGAATCGCCGAGTACATCTGTGCGATCTTATTCTCCTTGATGAGCGCGCGCACCGCCGGCGTGCCGATGAGGATTTCGTGCGCCGCGATACGACCGCCGCCGCGTTTTTTCATGAGGGTCTGCGCGATAACCGCGCGCAGACCGGTCGAAAGCATGGCGCGCACCATGTCCTTTTCCGCAGCTGGAAACACGTCGACTACGCGGTCGATGGTTTTCGCAGCGGACGTCGTATGCAGCGTTCCGAACACCAAGTGTCCGGTTTCCGCAGCGGTCAGGGCCAGGCGAATGGTCTCAAGATCGCGCATTTCGCCGACGAGAATGACGTCTGGGTCTTCGCGCAACGCCGAGCGCAGCGCTTCCGAGAACCCCAGCGTATCGCGGTGCACTTCGCGTTGATTGATAAGACATTTCTTCGACATGTGCACGAATTCAATCGGATCCTCAATGGTGAGGATATGGCCGAAGTCGTTCTCGTTGATGTGATTGATAATCGCGGCCAGCGTCGTCGACTTGCCGGAGCCGGTCGGCCCGGTCACCAACACCAGCCCGCGTGGCGTCTCGGCAATGTCCTTGAAGATCCCAGGACATTTCAGATCTTCCAGTGATTGAATCTTGCTCGGAATGGTGCGGAACACCGCGCCGGCGCCGCGCGCCTGCGTAAAGGCGTTGACGCGAAAACGCGCCAGGCCGGGGATTTCAAACGAAAAATCGGTTTCCAGGAACTCGTCGTAAGCCTTGCGCTGCTTATCGTTCATGATGTCGTAGACCATATCGTGCACCTGCTTGTGTTCAAGCGGGGGCAGATTGATGCGCTTGACGTCGCCGTCAACACGAATCATCGGCTCGACACCCGAGGACAAGTGCAAGTCAGACGCGCCCTGCTTTACGCTGAAAGTCAGTAGCTGTGCGATATCCACGACGCTCTCCCCTAAACTGATGCAATGGGCGGGTCGATATGAGGGCCGCCTCCCCGAAATTATCGACAAACTGAGAGCACGGCAAGCACAATGTCAGAGATTCCGCAGCGTCTGGCCGATATACGGCGAAAAATAGACGGCGCCTGCCACCGTGCGGGGCGCATGCCAGCGACCGTCCAGCTGATCGCGGTCAGCAAGGGTTTTGAACCGGACCGCTTGCTGGAAGCCGCGGCGGCCAGCCAGCGCGACTTCGGCGAAAGCTACGTCCAGGAAGCCATACCGAAGATCGCGGCGCTCCAGGCCCTTGGCCACGGCGGTCTGGCTTGGCATTTCATCGGCGGGATTCAGACTAACAAAACACGGGCGATCGCGACGCACTTCGACTGGGTGCATAGCGTGGATCGTCTCGATATCGCCGAACGTCTGGCCGCGCAGCGTCCGCCGGAGTTGCCGCCACTGAATGTCTGTGTGCAGGTTAACCTGGCCGCGCAGCCGGATCGGGCCGGGCGCGCGCCTGAAGTGGCTGCGTCGCTGTGCACGGAGATCGCGCAGCTGCCGCGGCTCGTACTTCGCGGTTTGATGACACTGCCAGTACCTTCCAACGATCCGGATGCACCTCGCGCGGCATTTCGCGCGATGCGCGGACTGCTGATGCACATCCGCCACATCGGCGCCGTCGACGCGCACCGATTCGATACCTTATCGATGGGCATGTCCGACGATTTCGAGATCGCCGTCGAGGAGGGCGCGACACTGGTTCGTGTCGGCACTGCGATCTTCGGCCGGAGACCTTAGGGCCTGTCGTCAATTCTTTGATCGCTGCGTTGCTGCCCAAAAGGGCGTCGGCCAAGGCGCAGGCCGCAGGGCATGGTGGTTCCATGTTCAAGGCCTGCAACGCCGGCCGTCGCTCTTTTGGGCGCAACCCGAAGGGACGGGGCCTGTGGGCGCGCAGCGCCACGTCACGGCCTCCTCGCGTACTTCACCGTTCCTCGCGCTGCGCGCCCACAGGCCCCGTCGCGGCGACCAAAGAATTGACGACAGACCCTAAACCCGGCGCGGCGACTGGCGCCGATCCGCCGGAACCCCGAAACTATTCGGATGAACCAGGATCAAGCCAAACGCGCTGCCGCCGAAGCCGCGCTGAAATACGTCCAGTCTGGCGAGCTACTCGGCGTCGGGACTGGCTCCACCGTTAACCACTTCATTGCGCTGCTCGCCGAGCGTAAGCTCGAGATACCCGGCGCGGTGTCATCATCTGAGGCCAGTACTGAAAAATTGAAAGCGGCGCGCATCCCAGTCATCGACCTCAACGACGCCGGCACGCTATCGATTTATGTGGACGGCGCCGACGAGGCTGATAACCATTTGCACCTCATCAAGGGCGGCGGCGGCGCGCTGACGCGCGAAAAAATTATCGCGGCGGCGAGCCGCAAATTCGTGTGCATCGCCGATGAATCCAAACTGGTGAGCGTGCTCGGCAAGTTTCCGCTGCCGGTCGAAGTGATCCCGATGGCGCGCAGCTATGTCGCGCGCGAGCTGGTCCGGCTCGGCGGCCGGCCGGCACTGCGCGAAAACTTCACGACCGATAACGGCAATGTAATTTTGGACGTATCCGGATTGTCGATCGTCGATCCACCCAAGCTGGAAGCAGAGATCGGGTTGATCGCCGGAGTTGTCACCGTCGGGCTGTTCGCGCGACGGGGTGCAGATGTGCTGCTGCTTGGCGGCGCCAGCGGCGTGCGTACCGTCACTGCGCGCTGAGCGCCGGTGCTGGCGACCGAAACCGCGCGCCGGCCCAGAGACGCACGCACGCTGCGAGACACGAAGCCCGAAATCCGTCTTAAATCCTCCGGAGCCATCCGATGACCGAGCACATCCACAGCGAACTCGCCGACCGTATTCTGACCTTGCGTCTGAATCGCCCGGAAAAGAAGAACGCGGTAACCACAGCGATGTACACCGCGCTGCTGGGCGCATTCCGCCAGGCCAACAAGGATCCCGGCGTACGCGCGATCCTTATCACTGGCACCGGCGACTGCTTCACCGCCGGAAACGATCTCAGCGACTTCCTGCAGGCGCCTACGACTGACGAAAACAGCGCGGTGTCCCAATTCCTGCAGGCGCTCGTCGATCTCGACAAACCCTTGGTGGCGGCGGTCAATGGTCTGGCCGTCGGCATCGGCGTGACCCTGCTGCTGCACTGCGATCTCGTCTACGCCGCCGAAGCCGCGCCATTCCAGACGCCGTTCGCGAAGCTGGGCCTGTGTCCAGAAGCGATGTCCAGTTACCTCATACCGATGACGATGGGACGCGCGCGCGCATCCGAACTGCTGCTGCTCGGCGAGCGGTTCACGGCACAGACCGCGCGCGAATACGGGATCGTCAATGCGGTATTACCCGCGAATGAAGTACTGCCGCACGCGCGCGAGAAATGCCTGCAACTGGCAGCAATGCCGCCGAATGCGGTTCGTACCACCCGCCGCATGCTGAAATACGGTTCGCGTATGGCGTTGGCAGAAACACTCCGATACGAACTCGAACAATTCGGTGCGCTGCTGCGCAGTCCGGAAGCGATTGAAGCGATGACCGCATTTATGCAAAAGCGCAAACCCGATTTCTCCCGCTTCGAGTAAGGCAGGCGAAAAAAACCACGGGTAAATTACAAAAAGATTTTGCCCAGCGGATATTTCTCTGTGGTTTCTAGCTACACTAACCACAAGGGAGAAAAACCGAGGGTTTACAAAAATGCGCATCGGCCTGGTCGTCGACTCAGCGTGCGACTTGCCGATTTCGTACATCCGCGAGCACAAAATCGAATTACTGCCGATCACCGTTCACATCGGCGGACAAACTTTTTTTGACAGAAAAGATCCGGAAGTCATTGCGGCGTTTTACCGCGATCATCTGGCACATCGCGCTATCGGTGACACCACAGCCGTTTCGGTCGAACAGATCAAACAGATTTTTCTGGATCGACTAGTCCTCGAATACGATTTTGTATTCCTGATCACGACGGCAAGCTCGCGCAGTGAAATCTACGAAAACGCGCTGAAAGCGTCGTTCGACATTCTGTCCCAGCAGAAGGCTATACGTGCGGCGGCGGGTATTACCGGCCCCTTCGTGCTGCGCGTCATCGATTCACAGGTCATATTCGGAGCCATTTCGGTTAGCGTCGTGGAAGCGGCGCGCATGATCCGCGCGGGCGCGACCCCGGGCGAAATCGAAACTCGTCTCAATGAGATCGTCCCGCAGGTTTATGGCTATGTGGTACCAAACGATTTGCATCATCTTCGCGAATCGTCGAAAAGACGCGGCGAGCAAGCGGTCGCCTGGCACCGTTTTTTGCTCGCCAGAATGTTCAATATCAAGCCGTTGCTGGTCGCCAACCGCAACCGCGCCACAGCGGTCGCGAACCTGCATAATTTCGAGGATGCCAGATCAAGACTCTTCAGATTCGCGGCCGAACGTGTCCGCGAGGGACTGCTGACACCCGCAATCGGTGTCGGTTACGGCGGTGACATTAGCGATCTGGAAAAATTCCCGGCCTTCGACGAACTGCGTGCAGCTGCCCAGGCCGCCGGTATCGAGTTCATCGTCGTCGCAATGGGTGTCGTAACAGGAATTTATCTCGGCGAAGGCTGCATCGCAATTGCTTTCGCAGCGCGCGAGCATCGCTTCGAATAGTGCGGCCGGCGCCCTCGCCACCGCGTTCACGATGCGTTTAGAGTATGGAATACAAAACCGGACAGGAGTTCTATGCGCATAGGTTTGGTAATCGACGCGGCATGTGATCTTCCCGCTTCAATCATTCGCGATTACCGCATCGAGGTCATGCCGGTCGCGGTCCAGATCGGCGATCTCAAGATCATCGATAACAATGACCCGGAAGCCACCGCGGCCTTTTACCGGAATTTCCCGGTCAAATCCGGCAGCGGAGACAGCCTGCCGACATCTGTGGACGAGATCAGGGCTGCCTTTCTCGATCACCTCGTTCTCGAGTACGACTTTGTATTCTTCCTGACCACGGCAAGCTCGCGCAGCAAGATTTATGACAATGCGCTGCATGCGTCTCTAGGCATTATTTCGGAATACAAGACTAGGCGGATGGCGGCGGGGCTATCCGGATCGTTTGTGATGCGCGTGATCGATTCGCAAGTCCTCTTTGGCGCGCAAGCGATCAGCGCCATCGAAGCGGCGCGCATGATCCGCGCGGATGCCACGCCCGCCCAGATCGAAACCCGCCTGAACGAGCTGATTCCGCACGTTTACGGCTACATTGTCCCCAACGATCTCGTACACGTATTCCAAGCAGCCAAAAGGCGCGGCGAACCCCCGACCGGCCCCTTGCGATTTCTTTTCGCACGGCTGCTCGATGTGAAGCCGGTTCTCCGCATTGTCCGCAACACCCTCGGTGCAGTCGCCGGGCTGAGAAAATTCGAGCACGCCAATACACGCCTGTTCCGGTTCGGCGTCGAACGGATCAAGGCGGGATTACTGACACCGGTTTTCGGGGTCGGCTATGCCGGCGATTTCAGCCGTATCGAAAAAATCCCCGGCTTCGCTGAGCTGCGGGAGGCGGCCGCAGCGGCGAGCGTCGAACTCGTTACATTCCAGATGGGCATCGTTGCCGGCACTTATCTCGGCAAGGACGTCATCGGCATCACCTTCGCGGCGCCGGATCATAAATTCAGATAGCGGCTGCGGCGATCAGCGGAAATTCGCCCGCGGTCGACGCGAGCGCAATCAACAGAGCGGTCTCGATCAACTCGATCATGGCGCCGCCGCAGTCCCCGGTCATGCCGCAGAGCCGCCGCATCAGCAGTGAACGCAGCAACATGAACATGCCGAGTGCAACCACAGCGGCCCACGCCCCTTCCCAACCGCAGCTGAATACAACAGCACCGCACACCAGCACCCCGACGATGTGCGCGCTCTGACGCGGCAGGTTGGTGGCGAGAGCGGAGCCGATGCCACTGGCCCGAACATAGGGCGTTGTCGCGAACAGCAACGGCATCGCGGTGCGTGCCAACAACGGTGCCAATACCAGCACGTCAAGACCGCGGCCGTTCGACAGCGCTTCGATGGATGCGAATTTCAGCAGCAGCACGAGCGCTACGATCACCACCGCAACCGGTCCCACATGAGGATCCTTCATGATCGCCAAGGCGCGCTCGCGATCACCTCGTCCTCCGGCCCATGCGTCCGCCGTGTCGGCAAGGCCGTCGAGATGCAGTGCGCCGGTTGTGAGTACCCATAGCGTGAGCAGCAGCGCCGCGCGTAGTGGCGGCGGCGCATGAGCCAGCGCACTCGCGGCCGTCCACAACAACGTACCCAGCAGTAGACCAACCACCGGATACCAGAGCAGCGAGCGTCCAAGCTCTTGCGCATTGGGCGGATGATCGAGACGCACCGGCACACGCGTCAGGAATTGCAGAGCGATCAGGAACGGGCGCGGGAACATCTATGAGCATTCGGCCAAGGCAGATATATCAACGGCAAAGCGTGCCGCGTGCAGCACTTCGATATCAATCGATCGCGACAGTGGCACTCCAGAAAGCTCCGCTAGAACGACACGGATCGGACCGCCATGGGTTACTACTAGTACACGCTCGCGATTTCTCTCTGAGTCGCGGCCAGAAGCAAGCTCACGCATGAAGGACATCGCTCGGGTGCGCAAATCGGCCAGCGATTCGGACTGCGGTGGTGGATGAAGCGCCGGATCTTCCCAGAAGCGGCGCAAGGCGTCCGCATCGGTTTCCATTAGCTCCGACGCGCTGCGTCCCTCCCAAATACCGAAGTGCATTTCGCGCAGCCGTTCGTCCTGCGTATAAGCCACGGCCAGATGCGTCGCCAGCGCGTTTGCAAATGCCGCGCAACGGCGTGACGGCGAGCTGATGATGCGATCCCAGCTATAGCCGTCGACCGCTGCCCATGATTGCGACCAGCCACGCTCGCTTAACGCGACATCCATGCTGCCGCAATAGTGGCCTTCCATTTCCGTCGCGCCATGGCGCAGCAGATCGACGCGCACGATTAGAGCTTTCCGGAAACTCCGGCTTCGGCAAACGTCGCCATGCGGTTGTGCAGCGCGCAGGCCAGACGCAACAGTGGCACCGCCACCGCCGCGCCGCTACCCTCGCCGAGCCGCAGGCCAAGGTCGAGCAAGGGCTGCGCATTCAGCGCTTCGAGCACGCGTGCATGGCCCGCCTCGGCGGAACGATGGGCGAACAGGAACCATTCGCCGGCACCTGCGCACAGACGGCTCGCGGCAAGCGCAGCGGCGCTAGCGATAAAACCATCGACGAGCACCGGCAGGCCGTTGTGCGCGCAGGCGATGTAAGCACCCGCGAGCGCCGCGATCTCAAAGCCGCCGACACAGCGCAGCGCCTGCGCTGGATCAGCCAGCCGCGCCTCGTGCAACGTTAATGCGCGTTCGATAGCTCGCACCTTGCGGGCGACACCCTCATCATCCAGACCGGTGCCGCGTCCAGCCAATGTCGCCGGCGACGCACCCATTAGCGCACAGGCCAGCGCGGCGGCGGCGGTTGTGTTACCGATGCCCATCTCGCCACCGATAAACAGCTGTGCGCCGCATGTCAGCGCCCTCTCGACGCTGTCGCGGCCCAGCTGTAATGCAGCAACGAGTTGTGCTTCGCTCATTGCCGGCTCGATCGTCATGTTGGCGGTGCCCGCGCCGAGCCGTTGCCTGCGCACGTTAGCGCGCGCACCGATTTCGGCAACCGTGCCCAGATCAACGATCTCCAGCGACGCATCCAACGCCGACGCCAGCACGCAGATCGCCGCACCGCCGCGCGCAAAGTTTTTCACCATCTCTGCCGTCACTGCCTGCGGAAACGCGGAAACACCTTCGCGGGCGACCCCATGATCCGCAGCAAACACGCTGATGTATACGCGATCCACACATGGCTGCGCGCGTCCCTGCAAGGCGGCAAGTCGGATTGCTACCGTTTCAAGCTGGCCCAAAGATCCGGGCGGCTTGGTGAGCATGTCCTGACGTTCGCGCGCTGAGCGTTCGGCGCTGGCGTCGTATCGCGGCGCGGGTGCGGTAAACCATGCGGATTCTTCATTCACGGCGATGTTCCTTTCAGTATGTGAGACAGACCGGCCACGGTGAAAATGACGCGATCGCACGTGCACGCGAGTTGCTGATGTAGCGCCCCCGCCTCATCGACGAAGCGACGCGTGAGTGCTCCGAGCGGCACCACGCCAAGCCCGGTTTCGTTGCTGACGAAGATGATGTGTCCTGGCAAATGCGGCAGCACGTCGATCAAAGCATCGCGCTCGCGCGCGAACAGCGTTGAATCGTCGTCGCACAGGAGATTGGTGAGCCACAAGGTCAAGCATTCGACGAGCACGCACCGTTGCGACGATGCCTGTGCCAGCAGCGTCGCGGCGAGCGAGCACGGTTCCTCGAAAAGGGTCCATGCCGACGACCGCCGTTCGCGATGCGCACGGATGCGCTCGCGCAGTTCATCATCGCCATCAGCGCGGGCGGTCGCGATATAGACCACATCGAGTTTACTGTCGCGCGCATGCTGCTCGGCCAGCCGGCTCTTGCCGGAACGCACGCCGCCGAGAATCAGCTCTTTCATTGGCAAAGCGCTCGATCAGAGAGGAGAGCGACGATGCGTCGCATGTCGAGATGCTCCTCAACAGCATCGGCGATGCGATCGATTGCCCGTTCGCGCAGCATCGCTTGGTCAATCGCCTGCGGTCGCGCGACCCCTGCCCAGCGCAGGAGCGCCGCGCAGGCCTGCGGCGCTTCAAATAGACCGTGTAGGTAGGTGCCGAGAATACGGCCGTCATCCGATACCGCGCCGTCGTCGCCATGCGCGAGCTTCACCGCCGGTCGCCGCAGCGCCTCGCCGCGGCTGATGCCGCAATGAATTTCGTAACCGTGGACCGGAGCCTCGTCGAAAACCAGCGTGCCGGCAACGTTGCGTAATTGCTTCTCCGCTTCAAGCACGGTGTCTACATCGAGCCAGCCGAAGCCACGGGTTTCCCCCGGCGCGCCTTCGAGTCCGAGTGGATCGGTGATGCTGCATCCAAGCATCTGAAAGCCGCCGCAGAGTCCGATCACTTTTCCACCATAACGCAGATGACGCTGCAGATGGTCGTCCCAGCCCTGTGCGCGCAGCCATGCGCAATCGGCGCGCACGTTCTTCGACCCGGGCAGAATCACCAAGTCGGCCGGCGGCGGCGATTCGCCGGGACCGACGTAGCGGAAATCCACCTGCGGATGTCTGCGCAATGGATCGAAGTCGGTGTGATTACTGATGCGTGGCAGCACTGGCACGATCACGCGCAGTGCGCCATTCGCTGCGACCGCGTCGGCATCGCGATCGATCGCATCTTCGGCATCGAGCCTAAGCCCGTGCAGATACGGCAGCACGCCAAGCACCGGCTTGCCGGTGTAACGTTCCAGCCAGCGCAGTCCCGATTCGAGCAGCGCGAGATCACCGCGAAAGCGATTGATGACGAAGCCGGCAACACGCGCCTGCTCGCTTGCGCTCAACAGCGCTAGCGTACCAACCAGATGCGCAAATACTCCACCGCGATCGATATCCGCAATGAGCAGTACCGGACAATCGACAGCCTCGGCGAAACCCATGTTCGCGATGTCGTTGTCGCGCAGATTGATCTCCGCCGGCGAACCCGCGCCTTCGACGATCACGGCGTCGTAGTCGGCGCTGAGGCGCTCGTGTGCGTCGAGCACAGCCTGCCGTGCGATGCGCTTGTAGTCGTGATAGGCAAGTGCATCCATGTTGCCAATTGCACGGCCGTTGATAACGACCTGGGCGCCGACATCGCTGTTCGGCTTCAGCAGCACCGGATTCATATCACTGGTCGGCGCCAGTCCGCAGGCCTGCGCCTGCAGCGCCTGCGCGCGACCAATTTCGCCGCCATCGATAGCGACAGCGCTGTTGAGCGCCATGTTCTGTGGCTTGAACGGCGCGACGAGTGTGCCACGACGCTTCAGCGCGCGACAAAGTCCCGTAACAAGTGCGCTCTTGCCGGCGTCCGACGTGGTGCCCTGAACCATCAGCGTGCGGCCGGTCATGCCGTCTCCATCTGCGCGACGGTCGCGATCAGCACCTGCAATCTTCGTAATCCGTCAGTCAGTGCAGCCGGGCCAGGCTGGAGAATATCGCAGGATTTGATCTCATACAGATGTCCGTCACGCACTGCGGGAATTGCGTCCCAGCCAACACGCGCCCGCAGTTTTTCAGGATTGAATTTCTTACCACACCAGGAACCGATGATGAGGTCAGGCGCACGCCGCACGACTTCCAAGGGGTCGGCGATGATGCGGCGCTTCGCGGAATGTTCGGACGCAAGATCGGCGAAGCAATCCTCGCCGCCGGCGATACCGATCAGTTCCGACACCCAGCGGATGCCGGAAATCATCGGCTCGTCCCATTCCTCGAAGTAGACGCAGGGCCGGCGCGGCAACCGCTGCGCCGACGCGCGTGCGGCATCAAGCCCACGCTCGAGTTCGTCGATCAGCGCTGTGGCTCTGGTATGCGCACCAACCATGCCGCCGAGCATGCGGATGAAATCGAGAATCTGCGCGACGCTACGTTGGTTGAAAATATGTACTTCGATACCGGCACGGACCAGGTCCGCCGCGATCGTCGCCTGCAGATCCGAAAACCCCAGAACCAGATCTGGCTTCAGCTCGACGATGCGATCGATCTTAGCGGTTGTGAACGCCGCGACCTTCGGCTTCTCGCGTCGCGCCCGCGCCGGCCGCACGGTGAAGCCGGAGATACCGACGATGCGGTCTTGCTCGCCGAGCAGGTAAAGCGTCTCCGTCGTCTCTTCGGTGAGACAGACGATGCGTTGAGGGCCACGACGGATGGCCGTGTTCATGGCATAAACAGTCGCGCGGCAGCGCGCGGGTTGGATGGCATGTAGAAGTGAATGTAGGACGCGGTGAGCCGGCCATCTCGATAGACAGCCTCGCCTTCCACACCGTTTGGATCGCGCCCACGCCGCATCGGCATCAGCGGCGTGGTCAGACGTGAATAGTGAAAGCTATGACCGCGCAGTTCGCCGTCACCAAGATCGACGGCTTGCAAGGCAAGTGCCTGCAATTTTGGCTGCATTGCAGTTTCTCCTGGCAGCAAACCGGCCATCGCGTAACGATGACCGTCGCGATCGGTTAAGGCATCGAGCAAGGTCATCATGCCACCACACTCCGCAAACAGCGGCCGGCCGGCGGCGGCATGGGCCTGCAGAGCACGCCGCATAGCAGCGTTTTCAGCGAGACGCCGCGCGTACAGTTCCGGATAGCCGCCGGGCAGATACACAGCGTCGACGGTCGGCAATTCCAAATCCGCGAGCGGCGAAAAGAAATGCAAGTTCGCACCCATCGCTTCGAGCAGCTCCAGATTGGCGTGATAGATGAACGAGAACGCGGCGTCACGGGCGACAGCGATGCGTACGCCGTCGAGCAGACGCGGCAAATGCGTACGATCGCCCGGCGCGGAAAATTCGACCGGCGTGAGATCTGCAAGGTCTGCGGCATCGCCGAGCGCATCTGCTGCCGCATCGAGTCGCGCGTCGAGGTTCGCGATCTCATTCGCCTGCAACAGGCCTAGATGACGCTCCGGAATAGTGAACACCGGGTCGCCCAGCAGTGTCCCGGCGAAGCACAGTTCGGACGGCAGGCTCGCCGCCAGCATGCGCGCGTGACCGGCGTTGCCAACGCGATTGGCAAGCACCCCGTAAAACGGCAACTGCTCGCGGTACCGGCTCAGCCCAAACGCGACAGCGCCGAAGGTTTGCGCCATTGCCGAACCGTCAATGACTGCCAGCACCAGGATACCGAAGCGCTGCGCGAGATCGGCGCTGGACGGCTCGCCATCGTACAAACCCATCACGCCTTCGATCAGAATCAGATCGGCCTGCGCCGCGGCATCGTAAAGAAGCCCGCGACAGTGCTCCGCGCCGCCCATCCACAAATCCAGCTGATGCACTGGCTGACCGCAAGCGCGTTCGAGGATCATCGGGTCAATGAAATCCGGCCCGGTTTTGAACACCCGCACCTGCAGTCCGCGCCGACGCGCGCGCCGCGCCAGTGCGGCGGTGACAGTAGTCTTGCCCTGTCCGGATGCGGGCGCCGATACCAGCAGCGCCGCACAACGGTGCGGCGAACCGCTCACAACTCGATGCCTTTTTGCGCACGTATGCCGGACTGGAATGCGTGCTTGACCACTTTCATCTCAGTCACCGTGTCCGCAGCATCGATCAGCTCAGCCGGCGCAGCGCGACCGGTGATGACGACGTGCTGCCACGGCGGCCGCGCGCGTAAAGCGATGAGCACATGGGCGAGCGGCACATAACCATACTTGAGCGCGATGTTGAGTTCGTCCAGAGCAACCAGTTCGAACGCCGAATCACGCAGCATGCCGAGCGCGACGTCCCAGGCAGCGCCCGCCGCGCGAATATCGCGCTCGCGATCCTGTGTTTCCCAGGTAAACCCTTCGCCCATGACGTGGTAGCTGACTTCCTGAAAACGCCGGAAGAACGCTTCTTCGCCGGTGGGAAACGAGCCTTTGATGAACTGCACGACGCCAACGCGCATGCCATGCCCCAGTGCGCGTGCCACCATTCCAAACGCAGATGAGCTTTTACCCTTGCCGGCGCCGGTCAACACCAGTGGCACGCCGCGATCCTGGACGGCGGCGGCGATGCGCGCATCGACCACCGCCTTCCGGCGCTGCATGCGCTCGCGATGCTGCTCCTGGTGTTCGGCGTCGGACACAGAGGCGCTCAGCGTGACGCGAGTCGATCCACCATCGATGCGGCACGCGCGGGGATCAGCGATACCGCGAGCACATGCAACACCGCCGCCATGCCGACATATGCGAACGGGGCGGACAGGAACGCGAAATACCAATGTCCAAAGTTCGCAGCCCAGCCGGCGAACGTCGGCGTGGCGGCGCGTCCACTGAGCCAGTAGAAACTGCCGTTGGAAACCAGGAAGCATGTACTGACCGCGACGAACAGGCTTGCCGCCAGCATGCTGACGCTGCGGATACCCAGCCCACTCCGATGACCGCGCAGCCAGCGGCCGCCGAACCACAGTGCGCCATGGGCCGGCAGCAGGAACACGTAGGCCGGCGAAATGCAGTAGCTACTGATACCCAAGTGCTGTGTGGCGACATAGTCGATCGCGATGGCTTCCGCCATCAAGAGCAGAAACGCCCGCGACGTGGAGAAATAAAAGCCGCCGAGGAAAAACACGGCCCACGACGCGTCTGGCAACGCGCCGACGTGGCACTCGCGTGTCGCGAACATCGCTGCGGCGAGCGCGGCTAACAACGCGATCCGCTGGATAAATGAGATCTTCATGATTCCGCTCCTTGCATGGGTTCAGAGATGGATGAGGTGATAGCGTTGTGCAAGGCGCAGTGCACCCCGCGCGATAAAAATCAGGCTATAGGGGACGGCACAGCAGAGGAATTTCGGAACAGGCAGGGAACGCGAATCGCCCGGCACATGGTCCGGCCTCGCCCTCCGCGAGCCACCAGTCATGTTCCAGGCCGGTCTCCGGGCTCGCGAGGGTGCTTCCAGAACAGCGCCTTCCCGTGCTCTAGACACAGTGGCGTGATGCCGTTCTTCGACTCGCTTACCGTTGCGGGGGCAGCGCCGGCATTGTCATCCGCGATGGATGCGCACCGGCTTCCCGTTTAATCCCTTGGGCAAAGCCGTCGGGACACCTGTAACGGGGTGTACTTTACGAGGATCAGCCATTGCGATGCAAGGAATGTGTGGAGGCGCAACAAGCGGACGCTGCCTGATCCGGGTTTCATGAAACTGCTCGCAGGCCCTTCGCTCTGAGCTCTTCAAAAGCGGATGTCGTGATTGTTCCAGCGTTTGCGTGTTAGCTGAAGAAGGGGTCTCGGGGAATAGCGCTCATGTATCAAATGCCATTGTCGTCACACGAACTTAAGTGTGTCGTAACGTTCGCACTCAATCAGGGAATAGGTGCGTATGCAGACACTGATGGCGCCGTGATTTTCGTTCCAGTACGGCGTTGCCTCGCCGGCGGCGTAGTTCACACTCATTTCCGTCCACAACGCGTCCGCACACTGAGCGAGGCCGTCTCGGTCCTGCATCGAGGATAACAACGTTTGCGAATGTGTTGCCCTGCGGACAATGACCACCGCCCGCTTTGGAGCGGGCGGTGGTCATTTCAGATGAGCGGGCAAAGGCTACGCGGAATAAATTAGGCCCTAATTGATGGTCAGCGTCGCAGTCGCATTCGCCTGTGCGCCATCGCTACCCGTGCACTGGACGATGGCATAGAACGCCGCCGGATTTGTTCTCAGTTGTTTGCTGTACAGAGTTATGCGCTTGGTTCCCGAAGTGGCCACGGGTCCCTGCAATCCGGTGACATCGCCAGCCAGCGTGCACGATGCCGCGTGAGCGGCCGACCACGACAGCGTCGTCGACCGTCCGAGTTTTACCGTTGGGACGCTGAAAGAGGCGGTTACGGTGAGCGGCGCGCTCGGGACCATTTTGTAGATAGCCTCCTGACCGGAAGGCCCATCGATTGTGATGCCGATGAGGTTTCCGTTGCCATCGTCCACAGGAATTACAGGATACTGGGGATACATTGACGGATATATGCCAGTCTCACCGTCGACGAAGGTATTGAAGGCATAAACAGTGGTGAAAGTACCATCCGGCGCGAATTTGAACATCGTGCCGTGGCCGTAGGGACCAAAGTGATTGATGCCGTATAGACCGCCGTCCGCCGTTTGCATCAGCGAAAGAATATTACTTCCTTCGGCATTGACGTACATCGGGCGTGTCGCCCATCCATGCAGGACGCCCTGCCATTCCCATATGTTCGGCGTGACGGCGAACGAATGGAGCAGAGTCAGACTCCCTGTGGTGGTCAACTTGAAAATCGCGCCATTGCCATATGCTGCTCCGCCATAGGTAGTTCCATAGAGATTGCCGTCGCGCCCTGCGATCAGGGTGAATGGGGCGTCGGTATCGGAAGAATACAGTTTGGAGTAACTGCCATTGGGTGTCAGCTTGAAAATATCACTGGACAAGCTCCCGTAGAAATTTCCGTCGCTGCCAAGAATAACGCCAATGGGATAGCTATTACTGCTTGGGAATGAATACAGCGTCGCGAAGCTTCCGTCCGTACCGATCTTGAAAAACGTTCCAGATCCATTAGCCCCGCCTCTTGAGGCAATTCCATAGAGAGCACCATCCTTGCCCAGAGCGAGCGGTCCAGGAGACGGGAACGCGCCGCCGTTATTGGGCTGGCAGTGGCACGTTGTATCCTCCGTCTCGAAGGTGTGTAGTACCTTGAATGCGCCATCAGCGCTGATGCGGAAAATGGTGCCGCTACCAGTGACTCCGCCTTCGTTTGTCGTACCGTAAAAATTGCCATCGCTGGCCAGCACCAATCCCCACGGGGATGTGCCGTCAGTATTCACGAACATCAGGTAGCCCCCGTCATCGATTACTTGTGCCATATCGAAGCTATGCAAGACGGCGACATCGCCAGCCGGAGTCATTCGTAGTATCAAGTCGTGGTCCGTCCCACTCCCTATTCCGTAGTAATTGCCGTCCGTTCCCCGAACCAGCGCAGAACCGGACACGAATGAACCCAATCCATCAATGCTTGGGTCACGCACACGCAAGACATATGTCGCGGCGCCTTGCGCGGGTTCGACGTAGGCCGAAAAACTGGCAGTGAGAGCAAACGCGAGCGCTGCCCACAATGACTTGGGTTTATACATGGCTTCCCCCGATTCAAACGGATCCGCTAATGAGTTTTATGGCGGTACGAATTGGGGAAAGCGTAGGCCGGAGTGCCGAGGGAAACTGTGACCAACATCTCATACGTCTTCAAGCCACTAAAATCGTGACACTTCTAACCCATTTAGTTATGCGTCAGTCCCAAAGCCGGAACAGCTGATATTGGCTGGTCGGCAGCACATCGATCGTGCCGGGGTCGATGAATCGACCGACGCTGTCCATCATGCGCGCCAGATTCCGCTTGAACTTCTCGTCGTCTCCGGGCGCTTCGAAATAAACCTTGTAATCGGTCATCGCAGCCTGCGGAAAGCATTCCTCGACGATGGCATCGATCGCGGGTGCGTCAGGCGTGAGCGGTCGCACGATCACGTTCTGAACATATTCAAATGTGGACTGGGTTTCGATGGCGATGCGCGTGTGAAAGTTGTGCCAGATATCTATCCATGCCACGTAATCGAGCCGTGATGGACGCCGCAGTACCGCCATCTGCGCGAAACCCTCGGTGCGTGCACCAGAACGCGGCGGATACTTGAGATTGCGCAGGGGCTGCGATTCAGTAACCAGATATGCAGCCATACTGCCCGCATGAGCCGCGACCACTGCATCGATCGGTTGGCGCAAATGTGTCACTGCGCTGTCGATCCAGAGTTGCAGCACCGCGTCGAACGGCGGTTTCATGCACAACTGCCGCAAGCCAGCCGCGGGCTTCACCGCTTCGTCTTGCAAGTTGAGCCGCGCTCCCCGAACGCCGACGTCCTTCAACTTCGCCGTCAGCTCGCTGCGCAAACGCTGTGCGAATGTTTCCGCTTCGGTCGCCGCATCGCGCCACAGCAGGTAGATCACTTTTTCCATGAATGCACCTCAAGGCATGTAGGCGCCACCGTTGGCGTCAAGCGCCGCCCCGGTGACCGCACTGGCGTAATCCGATACAAGGAACAGCGCGGCGCGCGCGCACTCGTCGTCGGTTGGGATACGACCGAGCGGGATATCCGCCGCGATCTGCGCCTTGAGCTGCTCTTCCGACACCTTGAGTTGGCTGGCCTGCCACTGCACGTAGCCTTGTACTGGCGCGCCCCACATCCAGCCCATATGCACGGTGTTGACGCGGATATTGTCGGGACCCAGTTCCTTCGCCAGATATTTCACGGAGGTCGCCAGCGCCGCTTTCGACGCGGCATAACCGGCCTCGCCGAGCGGCGGGACTTTGCGCACCGCCATAGTGTTGATCATGACGATGGCGCCGCTGCGCTGGGCCTTCATCTGCGGAATTACTGCCTGTGTCAGCTTGAGTGTGCCGAGCAGATTGGTATCGATGGTCTCATGCCATTTATCGAGATCAGCAGTGGATGCGTAATCCATATCGCCATGGAAAAACGCACTGTTCACCAGCGCGTCGATGCGGCCAAAGCTCTTCTTCGCGGCCTCAGCGAGACGCTCGCACTGGGCGCGATCAGTAATGTCAGTGACGCATTTAACGACAATGCACTTGGGCGCGACTTCACGGATCCGCTTTTCAGCATCGTCCAGCTTTTCAACCGAGCGCGCGGCGACGACGACGCCCTTCGCCCCTTCACGCGCCGCTTCAACCGCGAGCTTGACGCCGAGACCCGGGCCAATGCCCGAGATGATGACGATCTTGTCTTTCAATAGCATGGTTTCTCTTCTCCGGCAATCATTGATCTTTTGGCTCTTTGAATTTGCGTGACGGCTCGATGTAGCGCGCGCGATATTCCGCGAAATCGCGCTTGATCTGCGCCTCGCTGAGTCCGAATGTTTCCAGCCGGTAGTCGTGCGCAGCGCGCGTATCGCGCCGGTTATCTGCGGTCCAGTCCTGCATCGCGCGTTCTGCCTGGGCCGTCAACGGCAGGCCGGCGAACGCGTAAATATCGCGCACGACTTCAAATGGACGCTTCACGGTGTCGACGAAATTGACATCAAAAAACGAAGCGGGTTGCCGGCCGCGCACTGTCATCGTGTGCTTGAGCGCGCGCGCCATCAGCTCGCTCCACTCGTGGCCGGCAGCGGCCGGAGCGGCATCATTGCTGTAGATGCACCACAGCGTGTGTATAAAGCTTGCAATCGACGGTATGGTTTCGAGCGGATCGCGATGCGTCTGGATCACTCGCACACCGGGGAATACTTCCAGCAGCAACTCCATACGCAGCAGATGATGCGGTGTCTTCAGCACCCAACGCTCGGCAACGATGCCGCGCTGGCGCTTCTGCCACTGCAGAAACTTCAGCATGCGCTTGAGGTAGGCGTATGCGGGACGCTCATCCACGCGTGCCAGCCAGCCCATGTAACCGGGGATGCAGGCATAGGTGTTCATTGCTGCGATGAAGGAATGCTCCATGAGCATTGCTTCCTCATCAGCCTGATCGGCGTCCATCGGATGGATCGAGAGCAGTTTCGGCATCGCCTCGATCATCACCTTCACTTCGGCGCGAGCCTGCGCGATGCGCTGCTCGGGTGCGCGCAAATCCTCACCTGCGAACGGCACCGGATAACGCGACTCCCACCACGGCATCGAATAGAACTGCGGGTCGCAGGACAGCAAGCGTTGCAACAGGGTCGTGCCGGTGCGCGGCAGACCGACGATCACCAGCGGCGGCGCCAAGGTTTCGTTTTCGATTTCGGGGTGGCGCATATACCAATTCTCGATGCCGAGCCGATTGGTCAGCAATTCAATCACCTTCTGGTACAGCAGTTGCCGCCCTAACGGTGACAGTTTCGCCTCGTCTTCCAGCGAGCGGCAGAACACCGCCAAGCCCTTACGGAAACTCGGATCGCCGAAATCGGTGAGGCCACCAGTTTTTCCCGAGGCTTCGGCGAGAAGTGCAGCGGGTTCGAATCGAATGGGATCTGCGCTCATCGGGAGATCACCCTGGAAATGTCTGTGAACGGCACTACGCGTGTCGTCGGATGAACGTGCTCGGTCGCTTCGACCCAGCGGAAGCACAGCGTTCCCTGACGGTGTCCAGCCGTTTCCAACCAGTTCGGCACGCCCGGATCGCGATGCGCAAGTACGAGCGTGACGCCACCGTTGGCATCCGTCTGCGCCGAATGCTTGTTGATGCAGATGCGGTGATAGCGGTAATCCAGCGACTCCATCCACCAGTTATTGACTTGCAGGTTCCAGAAACGGCATTGCGGAATGCGATCGAGATGCACCACCAGCGCCTGATCGTCGGCGAGTTCCCAATACGAGTGGTAGTAGTAGATATTTGGATCGCCACCGGATGCTTGGCACAACGCCTGATCGGCTGGCGGCAACTGATTAGCCTTTGGCAGATAGCTCTGCGCCCAGTCCGCGAACACACGCGAAGTTCCTTCGACAAAAGCCGCTGTGCGCATCAGGCTCTGATGCAGCTGCGCCGGGTCCAGCGGTTCCGGCTTCGCTTTCGTATCGAGGCGCTGAATTGCGAGCTGCGCAGGCTTTTCCATGCGCCGATCAAGAAACGTCTGCCGCACGATCAGCGCGTTGCTTTCCGGCTCCAGACGCACCCAATTGCCGGGGCGTTGTGTCCGGCTCAGGATTACTTCGAAACTGCCGTCTGCCGCGATGTGGAAATCCTTGGCATCGCCAAAACCGGTCTGCTCCATGCGGCCGTTGCTTTCGTAGCCACCCTTCTGTGTACCGAAGCTCAGATACGACACGGTACCGCGCTGACCGCGGACGATGTAATCATTGCGACCGTCCAGCCGCGCCATCAAATAGAGATTGTCGGGGTTGTCCGCGCCGATCTTGCCGGTTTCATGCGAAGGTGCGAAGAAGCCGGGAAACTGCGGATCTGCGTATTCGAGGTGCATCTCCAGCCCGATACGCAGCAGCCGCGTCAGATAACGCCAACCTTCGGCACGATTGAATGCATCGGCAGGTGCTTCGGGTCTGAGAATTTGCCGGCCCGCACGTTTAAGCGCGTCGCAGAACTCATCCCAGGTTTCACCCGACACGACCTTACCGTGCAGGTCCTGCTTTGCAGAGGACTCCGCCATCCGATATCTCCTCCTGTGAATACGGGCGTACCTTAGGTGAACTAGGCTATGCGGCCGGCGAACGCAACGCTTACCCCGTTTATAGTAAGCCGCAAACGCGGCAAACCGCTTTCATGTGCGTGATGACTTTTATTTCAACATAACCGATTCGGAGGAAGTATCGTGGGTAACAAGACTATCGAACAGCGCGTGCAGGCGCTGGAGGACATCGAAGCGATTCGCCAACTGAAAGCGCGCTATCTGTTTTGCTGCGATTGCAAAGACCCGAAAGGCGCGCGCTCCTGCTTCGTGGATGGTCCGATTCACATTGATTACGGGGTGATCGGCACGTTCGACAACGCTGATGCCGTCATAAAGGTCTTCACCGACCTCGCCTGCCACGATCACATGGTCGAGACTCACCATGGCGTCAATCCGCAGATCGAGGTGATCGATGCCAGCCATGCCAAAGGCACTTGGGAACTGCATTACTTCCTGGTCGATACACGCTCGCGCAACTTAACGCAGCTTGGCGGCTACTACGAGGATGAGTACCGCAAGGTCAACGGCGAGTGGAAAATCAGCCGCACGCGTTTTGTCGTCACATCCACATTGGTCATGAACACTGAAGAAGGTATCGCAAAAATATTGTTTGCGGGGCGCGCGCCGGCCGGCTGAGATTTCGCTTCGCCAGCGGGTGAAAGACCCCAGCCGAGAACCATAATTCATCGCACAAAAAAAGAGGGCGCCTTACGGCGCCCTTAGGAGAAACCAGCGATTAAAATTTAAAATATTAAATACTTAAGCTGCTGATATCGGAGCGGACACGCTGAAAACCCAAAAAGCCGTGTCCACTCCTAACCATCGTTAGCGATGGTATTTGCTAAGGAACGGCCACACTTCATCAGTGTCGATGATGTTGAAAGTGTTAACACCCTTGCCTAAGGAAATGCCTGCTGCGAGCGTGCCGTAGCCGGTACCACAGCTCGGGCTGCCATACCAGCAGTGGCCACCGTTCTGAATCGAACAGAAAGTGACTTCGGTGTTGGACGGGCAACCGGTGTAGGTGATGCAAGTCACATCGCCGTCGTGGGTACCGTCACCAACGCTCTGCGGACGAGTGGCAGGGACCGTATGACTTGAACAGCCGTTGGCGCTTGCGAACTGCGCCATGCTATCCGCGTCGCCTTGATAGGGGACGTAGTAGTCCTTGCCGCCGATGCCGTGCGAGCCGAGGACCGCAACGTTCTTTGCAGGCTTGCAAGCGCTCATCGGCGTTGTACGAATGCCGCCTGAACCTTCAAACACCGCGACGAAAATGTCCGATGCTTCGCAGGCCAGCCGGTCAGCCATGAAGGCACCATTCGAGAAGCCCACCGCATAAGTGCGCTTGGTATCGACGTTAACGTGCTGCTGGACCACCGCATAGATCGCCCGGATCAGCGCTACGTCGTCAACACCCTTTCCGCGAACAGCGGCGCCACAGCAATTACCGCCATTCCAACTGTGGTGCAAGCCTTCGGCCATCACCAGAACGTAGCCGTTCTTGTCGGAAAGATCATAGATGCCGTCGCCGTTTCCGTTGTCCAGTTTGCCGCTGACCGTGCCGGTCTTGGTGCCGTTGACACAGAACATATCGACGGTTTCATCGAGGCCCGGAAGGCAGACGATCAGGGGGGTCGGATTGAGCTTGTTGTAGCCCTTGGGCACATGAACCCGGTATTCGCGGGGGCCGTTCTTTTTGTCGTTCTGGCCCGGAACGCCTGAAATACCGATGAAATCGCCTGACGTGGACGGATAATCACCCGCCGTCCAAGCACCGGCCGGTGGATCAATATCTTTGCTCTTGGCGGCGAACGCCGACAAGGCGACACAGCCAAGACCTATGCCCAAAGTAACTGCCGTTAATGTCTTACGTGTAAACATCAGTTTCTCCTCCAACTCGTTTCATTAGTTATCGACCGCATACCATTGCGGATATCACCACTACTACCAATCCCGGCAATCTGCCGAGCAATTCAGGTCGTTGGGGATATTGCGGGCCACCGTCTCAATAAGACGGTACTTAACTCGGACGGTTAATTCGCAAATAGACAACAGAATCTCCCCCACCGCTGCCACTTACGTGGCTTTTTTATATGCGTTGCACGATCGCTTATTTCGATCATACAACTCTAAAATATTTGTCTTACTGTACCAGATGAAAACCGACTGTCAAGAAGCTGACGGTAGTAAATTTCACTCATATACGTGCTATCGCATTCGCTACGAAACAGCGCGCGTCGCCATCGTGAAGTTTCGTTTTCATCGATTGGCGAAACGTATGATCCAGAAAACTCGGAATAACTCATATAAAAAGGGGGGCGCCCTTAGGGCGCCCCGGTTTTTATAAGAAAAAAATTAACAACTAGCTGCTAGTGCTCGAGTAAAGAGTGGGCAACTAATACTTATGTCTAATGTCCACTCCAGCTCAGTGTTACCGATGGTACTTGCTGAAAAACGGCCACACTTCATTGGTGTCGATGATGTTGGTGGTGTTAACACCTTGGCCCAAAGCAATATTCGCCGCCCGAGTGCCAAAGCCCGTACCGGCGCTCGGACTACCGTACCAAGCATGGCCGCCGTTCTGAATCGAGCAGAAAGTGACCTCGGTGTTAGACGGACAACCGGTGTAGGTGACGCAAGTCACATCGCCGTCGTGGGTGCCGTCGCCAACGCTCTGGGGGCGCGTGGCGGGGACCGTATGACTTGAACAGCCGTTGGCACTTGCGAACTGCACCATGCTATCCGCATCGCCCTGGTAGGGAACAAACTTGTCCTTGCCGCCGATGCCGTGCGTGCCGAGAACCGCAACGTTCTTTGCAGGCTTGCAAGCGCTCATTGGCGTCGTCCGGATGCCGCCTGAACCTTCAAACACCGCGACGAAAATATCCGAGACCTCGCAGGCCAGCCGGTCCGCCATGAAGGCCCCATTCGAGAAACCCACCGCATAGGTGCGCTTGGTATCGACGTTGACGTGCTGCTGGACCACCGCATAAATCGCCTTGATCAGCGCAACATCGTCAACACCTTGGCTAGAAGCGGTGCCGCAGCAGTCGCCTCCGTTCCAGCTGTGATTCAAACCTTCGGCCATCACCAGAACGTAGCCGTTAGGATCGGATAGATCATAGATACCAGGGCCGTTTCCGTTGTCCGACTTATTGGTAACCGTGCCGGTCTTGGTGCCGTTGACGCAGAACATGTCCACGGTTTCGCCAAGACCCGGAAGGCAAACCACCACGGGTGTCGGATTGAGCTTGTTGTAGCCCTTGGGCACATGAACCCGGTATTCGCGGGGGCCGTTCTTTTTGTCGTTCTGGCCCGGAACGCCTGAAATACCGATGAAATCGCCTGACGTGGACGGATAATCACCCGCCGTCCAAGCACCGGCCGGTGGATCAATATCTTTGCTCTTGGCGGCGACCGCCGACAAGGCGACGCAGCCAAGACCTATACCCAAAGTAACTGCCGTTAATATCTTGCGTGTAAACATTAGCTTCTCCTCCAACTCGTTTCGTTGTTATAGACCCGCATACCATTGCGGATTCGCCACTACTACCAATCCCAGCAATCTGCCGAGCAATTCAGGTCCTTGGGGATATTGCGAACCGCCGTTCCAACAGGACGGTACTTAACTCGGATGATTAGTTCGCAAATAGACACAGAATCTCCCCTCGCCGATGCCACTACGTGTGTTGCGTGGCTTTTTATATATGCCGCACCATCGTTTGCTTCGATCAAAATTTTTGTACGATCAGTACAATTTTATTAACTATCCCGTAATATACCAGTTGCAGATCCCCTGTCAAGAATCCGTCGGTAGTCAATTCCATCGACTGCCCCGCCCTGTCTTCTTCGCGGCAGTCTTGGAAGGGAACGGCGTGCCATGGATGGAAGCCATTTCCGCAAAAGGGTAAAGTTCAATTGTCTACACAAACCTGAACGGGAGCTGCGCATTGGTCCCACGATCCTTCATCGTTCCTTATCCGCATGAGAAATAAAGCTTGGAACGGCACGCTGCCAAAATCCGATTCCGACGCACGGCAGCGACTTTATAGAGCTACGGAACAACTCGTGAAGCGACACGGGGTCGGTGCGCTCAACGTCAGCAATATTGCCCGTGAGGTCGGCATCACGCGGCAGACTTTTTACCGTTACTTCGATAACGTCGAAATGCTTTGTCACAGCGCGATCAACTCAGTAGGCGATGGCATCATTTTCCGAGTTTCCCGACACCTCCAGAAGTACAAAACACCCGCCGAACGTGCAGTGGAATCGTTGATATTCATGTATCAAGAAATTCCCAAGGACCGCCTGCTCGTTGAAATTTTCTTTGGCGTCACCCCGCCCAAGCAAGTCGTAGATATCGTCTTTTCCCCCGCGTCGCTGAAAAGCGCGGCTGAGGACGCGGCACAAATTCTATTCGTCGACAAGCGCGAGGGGGTCAGCTCGGAACATCTCCGCGAAATCACGGAGCTGATGGTCAGACTGCTGTGGTCGTTGCTTACTATTCCGAATCCACAATTCAAGGACGAAAACTATCTCAGAGCCCTTCTGAAAACATGGGTTGGGATTCCTGTCCAGGTATTGTTTGGCGACAGATAGGTGTTCGCCCGCCTTATGCGCAGGCCCGAGGTTTTTGCGTGCCCATCTATGGACCCCGACGGGGAAACGCGATGTTTGTCACAAAGGGGCGCAGACCCGGACTTCCAAGGTTGATAAACGATCGTTAGACTTGGGTGGTTCGCTTCGCGAAGAAAGAAGATCATCCGTCGATGAGTGGGCACCCTGGAATTGCGTTTGGCCACGACGGCGACAACAGCGTTTCAGTGGCGCGTAGCGGGGAGAATGCAGCGTCCGGAATGAATTGTTCTGCGCATTTACAAGAGCTCGCCTTGCTCGATTTGGGCAAGCGCGCGGCGAGCGGAACTTTCTTCTATCTAGTGCTGTGGCTCGCGATCAGTTTAGTCAGCGGCCTGCATCATCAGCATCTGCAATTCATGCTGATCAATGTCGGCCTGTTTCTCGTTGTCGCAATAGTGCGCGCGGGAATCATCCATCGATTGCCCCTGCTGTTGCGGGCCCGCTTCAAAGTTGCACGTGGGTGTCTGATCGGCGTCCTGCTGTTCAATGGTCTCCATTGGGGCGTGCTCACTGCAATCAGTATCCACGTCAAGGAACTGAAGGTTAATGAGCTGGCAATGCTGGCTTCGGCTTGCGGCATCGCCGGAGCCGGGGCCGGCTCGCTAGCGATCAACCCCCTTCTGCGCTACCTGTTTCCCGCCGCGGTGCTATTCCCCGCGACCGTTGGGCTGATGCTGGATTTCAATGTCGATCATGCGCTGATCTCGGTGCTGAGCTGTATCTACGTGATCTACGTCAGCACCGCTTCACGGGCTGTACACAACGATTACTGGAACGCACTGACCAACCGGTTGCTGCTAGAGGAACGCGCCCGCGAGCTCGAGCAACTGAGCATCACCGACGCGCTCACCAAATTGCACAACCGCCTATTCTTCGACGTGCGTTTCGACACGGAATGGAAGCGCGCCTGCGGCCAGCGTCAGTCAATCGCGATCCTGCTGATCGATCTTGACCACTTCAAACGCATCAATGATTCCTACGGACACGCGTTCGGCGATCTGTGCCTGCAGAACATCGCCCGCGTCGCGCAAGAGGAGATACAACGCACCGGCGACATTATCGCGCGTTACGGCGGCGAGGAATTCATCGTCATGCTCAGCAATACGGACGGCACCGGTGCACTTTCCATCGCTCAGCGCACACTCGAAGCGGTGCGCGGAATCAAGCTGTTTCATCACGAGCAGCGGATAGCGGTGACATGCAGTATCGGCGTGGCAGCAATCGTCCCCACCACACCGGATCAGGGCTATCGGTTGATCAACAACGCCGATGAGGCGCTTTACGAAGCCAAGCGACAAGGACGTGACCGGCTGTCGCTATTCAGAAAGGACGAGCCGATCGTACTCAAGAGCGTGAAAAAATCTGACGCGGTCCCATAACAAAGGTGATGCTCAGGCCTTCGCAATAATGGGCTTCTTGCCAGCAGCGCGCTCCTTCGCCATCGTCAGCGCAGCATCCTCAATCATGTCTTCTTGTCCGCCGACCATCTTACGGCGACCGAGCTCGAGCAGGATTTCACGCGCGGAAATGCCATAGCGCTTTTCGGCACGCTGCGCGAACAACAGGAACGATGAGTACACACCGGCGTAGCCGAGCGTCAGCGCGTTACGGTCGATACGAATCGGAAAATCGAGGATCGGCTGGATCAGATCTTCGGCGACATCTGAGATCTTGAACACGTCGACACCTGTCTCGATGCCCATACGGTTACAGACCGCGACAAATACTTCCGTAGGTGTATTGCCGGCACCGGCGCCGAGGCCGCCGCACGCGCCGTCAATGCGTCGTGCGCCAGCGGCGACGGCCGCGATCGAGTTGGCAACGCCCATCGACATGTTGTGATGACCATGGAAGCCGAGTTCGGTCTCTGGCTTGAGTTTTTCGCGCAGCAAGCTGATGCGTGCAGTGACATCGTCGGGGAGCATGTAGCCGGCGGAATCGGTGCAGTAAAGACAGTTGGCGCCGTAGGACTCCATCAGCTTGGCCTGCTCGACGAGCTGCGCCGGCTCGATCATGTGCGCCATCATCAGGAAGCCAACCGTGTCGAGACCCATCTTGCGACCGAGCGCGATGTGCTGTTCGGAGACATCGGCCTCGGTGCAATGCGTGGCCACGCGAATCGTGGTCACGCCGCAGTCCGCCGCCATCTTCAGATGATCGACAGTGCCGATACCTGGCAGCAGCAGTGCAGACACTTTGCTTTTCTTCAGCAGCGGAATCACTGCGCGCAGGTATTCCTCATCGCTCGCGGCCGGGAAACCGTAGTTGACGGAGGCGCCGCCCAAGCCGTCGCCATGCGTGATTTCGATCAGCGGCACGCCGGCTTCGTCCATGCCCTTGGCGATCGACTTCATCTGTGCAATCGAAATCTGATGGCGCTTCGGGTGCATACCGTCGCGCAGCGACATGTCATGCACTGTGACCTTGATGCCTTTGAGATTCATGTTCAGTAGTCTCTACTAAGCTGCGACGGATTTCAGCGTCAGCCGGCCTGACAACATTTCTTCGGCGAACATTTCAGCCGTGCGCGTCGCCGCCGCAGTCATGATGTCGAGGTTGCCCGCGTACTTCGGCAGATAGTCGCCGAGGCCTTCGACTTCCATATAGGTTGTCACGCGATCGCCATCGAACACGGGGCCGTTGACGAGGCGATAGCCCGGCACGTACTTCTGCACTTCCTTGAGCATGTCGTGCACTGACTCTTCGATCAGCGCCTGCTTCGGCGCATCGTGGGTCAGGCAGTGGATGGTGTCGCGCATGATCAGCGGCGGATCGGCCGGGTTGATGACGATGATGGCCTTGCCTTGATCGGCACCGCCGATCTTCGCCACCGCGCCCGCGGTCGTGCGTGTGAACTCGTCGATATTCTTGCGCGTGCCGGGACCGACCGAGCGCGACGACACCGTCGCAACGATTTCTGCGTATTTCACCTTCTGCACACGCGACACCGCATAAACCATCGGGATCGTCGCCTGCCCACCGCAGGTCACCATGTTGACGTTCATCTCGCGCTTGCCGGCGTGATCTTTGAGATTGATCGGCGGCACGCAGTAAGGACCGATCGCGGCCGGTGTGAGATCGATCATCATCACGCCGAGTGCGTTGAGCTTGTCGGAGTTGTCCTTGTGCACGTATGCGGAGGTCGCGTCGAATGCGATCCGGATATCGTCCTCTTTCACGAATGGCAGCAGACCATCCACACCCTTGTCGGTGGTCTTCAGACCCATATCGCGCGCACGCGCGAGGCCTTCACTGGCCGCCTCGATGCCAACCATCCATACCGGTTCCAGCAACTCGCTGCGCTTGAGCTTGTACAGCAGATCGGTACCGATGTTGCCCGATCCAATCATCGCGCATCTGATTTTTTTTGCCATCGAAAGATTCCTACGCTTCAAATGAGACGGTGGCCTGCCCGACCCCGCCCAGATCCAGGCGGAAACGGTCACCGATGCGAGCATCGACGAGCGGCGTCACCGATCCGGAGAGAATGATTTCACCTTTTAGAAAAGGAATGCCGAACTGGCCCAACGTATTGGCAAGCCAGGCGACCGCCGTCGCCGGATGGCCTTGCACGGCCGAACCCACGCCGCTGCCACACAGCTCTTCGTTGCGATACAGGTTCACTTTCACGTTGGCGAGATCGATCTTGCCCGGCGCGAACGTCGGCATGCCGAGCAGGAACACGCCGCTGGACGCGTTGTCGGCAATTGTGTCCTGAATCTTGATCTTCCAGTTGCGGATACGCGAATCGACAATCTCGAAACATGGCACCACGTAGTCGGTCGCTTCCAGCACCTGCTCTTTGGTCACGCCCGGACCTTTCAGATCATGCTTCAGCACGAACGCGATCTCGCCTTCGGCGCGCGGCTGGATCAACCGGCTTTGCGCGAAACTCACGGTGGCCCCATTGGCGACGCGCATGGTATCGGTAAGAAAACCGAAATCCGGCTGATGCACATTTAGCATGTCCTGCACGGCCTTGCTGGTTACGCCGATCTTCTTGCCGATCACGCGTTCGCCATCGGCCTTGCGGTGTTCGAGAAAGCGCAGCGAAATGCGATAGGCATCCTCGATCGCCAGATCGGGATAACGGTCAGTCAGCGGATCGAGCATGTGGCGCGCGCGCAGCGCCGAAAACAATTCGTCGCCGAGGCGATCCAGGGCCTGTGCTTCGAGGGTCATCGCCGGCTCAACCGTTCTTAAGAAAATCCAGCGTGAGCCGGTTGAACAGTCCGCGATGCTCGATCATTACCCAGTGACCACAGTTCGGCACGGTAACCAGGCGCATGTTGGGAATGCCCTTGGCGAGTTTGAGAATGCCGGTTTCCGGCATGATCAGTTCGTTGATGCCCCAGAAGCCCAGCGTCGGACATTTGATCGCGCCGAGACGCGCCGTGATGTTCGGCACTTTCATCGCGCGCATGACCTGCGGATTCTGCAACTGCATTGCGTGCCAGCGCTCGTTGACCAGTTCATCGTCAACACAGGCCGGATTGACGACAAAAGCGCTGATGAAGAGATCTTTCAGGCGCGCGGGCGTCACCGGCTCGGATGACATGAACACGTCGCGCACTTTCGCCATGCCCGGCATCTTGAAATATTCCGGCTGGTCCTCGACACCGCCCGGCGCCATCACCACCAGCTTCTCGACGCGGCTGGGATTGTCGAGTGCGATCTGCAGCGCGGTGGCACCACCGAGCGAGTTGCCGACCAGCGAATATTTTTCAACGCCGATGTGATCGAGCATCTGCGTAACGCACTGCGCAAACAGAGCGAGGGGATATTCGATGTTGTCAGGCTTATCCGAATAACCGAAACCGAGCAGATCCGGCAGGATCACCCGATAGCCGTTTTCGACAAGGTGCGGAAAATTGCCCTTGAAATTACTGTAACCGAAAGCACCCGAACCGGAGCCGTGCAGAAACACCACGACCGGCCCCTTGCCGTAGTCGAGGTAGTGAACACGGTGCCCGTTGGGCAGTTTCACGTACTGGCCTTCTGGGGCCGGTTTTGCAGTCATGTAGGCTCCTGCCCGCGAATGTGGGCCTGTGTATGCTCACCGTCCGGGCCGGGGCATGCCTCGTCCTTTTGGACGAAAGTAATAACCATACTCTCTGCCTATGATGCTACCAACCCCAGGAAACCTCGATTCCGGCCATGAGCGGTGAAATCAGATTCGATGGACGCGTGGTCCTCGTCACCGGCGGCGCCAAAGGCGTCGGCCGTGGCATCAGCGAGAGCTTTTTGGCCGCCGGCGCGACCGTCGTCGTCTGCGGGCGCCACGCGCCGGAATCGATGCCGGAGGCCGCTGGCCGGCGCGCGGAGTTCGTCGCTGCGGACGTGCGTGACATCGAAGCGATCGAAAGCCTTTTCGCCGGCATCCGTGAACGCCACGGGCGGCTCGACATACTGGTCAACAATGCGGGCGGCGCGCCATTCGCGCTGGCCAACAAGGCATCGCCACGTTTTCATGAGTCGATTATCCGCCTCAATCTGCTGGCACCGCTGAATCTGGCGCAGAAAGCCAACGCGCTGATGCAGGAACAGACCGAAGGCGGCGTTATCGTGTTCGTCGGTAGCGTCAGCGCGCTGCGTCCCTCGCCCGGCACCGCTGCGTATGGCGCGGCCAAGGCCGGCGTTCTCAGCCTGACACAGTCACTCGCGATCGAATGGGCACCGAAAGTACGCGTGGTCGCCGTCAGTCCCGGCATCGTGCATACGGAACAGTCCGATCTGCATTATGGCGACGAGGCGGGGCTCGCCGCCGTCGCCGAAACCATTCCACTTAAACGGCTCGCCAAGCCCAGCGACATCGGCGCCGCCTGCGTTTGGGTCGCGTCACCACTAGCGAACTATATGTCCGGTACTAACCTGACATTGCATGGCGGCGGCGAATGGCCCGCGTTTCTAACAGCAGCCAACACCAATAATCAGGAGAAATCAAAATGAGCGATAAATTAAGTCGCGATGTACAAATATTGATGGACCAGGAGGAAATCCGCCGGCTGAAATACCGCTATTGCCGCTGCATCGATACCGCCAACCAAGCCGAACTGCGCGAGCTGTTCGTTGAGGACGCTAGCGTCTGCTATATCGGCGGTAGCTATCGCTTTGAAGCTCAGGGTCGCGACAAGATCCTCGAAGCGCTGGCCTTCGCCTTTCATTCTGAAGCCGTCGCCGTCCACAACGTGCATCACCCCGAGATCGATATCATCTCGCCAACAGAAGCGACCGGCGTGTGGTACCTGCGAGACTGGTTTTTGAACTTGCGCCACAAAATCGTTACCGACGGTACGGCGCTCTATCGCGACCGCTATGTAAAGCGCGACGGAAAGTGGCTGTTCCAGCACCAAAGCTACGAACGGGTGTTCGAAATCGTCACCGAGGTCAAGGAGACACCGAACATCACCGCCCACTATTTGGGCAAGCATGCAAAACCGCTGCCGCCCGGCATGTAATCAGGAATGGAAAACCACGGTTCTGGCGGCCTGGGAATCAGGCCGCCAGATTTACCTGACAGTAAATTTAACCCAGCTGCGCGACACTATTGAGCACCACACGCACCAGCGTCGTCTGGCGCGTGACGCCAGTCTTGAAAAAGATCGAGCGCAGATGCGTGCGCGCGGTGTTGCGCTTGATGCCGAGTTCCTCAGCGGCCTCGTCGAGTGACAGACCGTTCACGAGCAGCAGCGCCAGGGAAGCTTCCATGCGCGTGAAATCGAACAAGCGGCGCAGGATTTCGTGTGACGCCATAGAGCGGTGTTCGGGATCGCGCAGGAACGCGACCAGGGTTGGCCGCTGCTTCCCCTCCGACCATTCGCCCAGCGGCACCCTGCGTACCAGTAGGCCGAGCTTGGCGCGACCGGACGGACGGGTGATCGACATCGCCTCAATAACCGTCGGACCCGTCTGTATGGAATGCTCGGCAAGCGCCTGCCGGATCAGGTTTTGCAATTCGCGGTGCTCGCGCGCGCTGTCGGCGCGCAGCGTGTTTCCGATCAGGCGAACACCATCTTTCTCGGCAAGAATACTCTTGGCTTCCTCGTTGACCTCCAGAATCACACCTTGCTGATCGAAGGTGATCATGCCGACCAGCATGCGGTTCATGGTGCCGGCAAAAAGCTGGCGCTCGCACTCCATCGATTCGAGGCGGGCATGCAGTTCGATTGCGCGCTTTAAATGCGGCAACAGCACACGGCAGAACCCTTTGTCAGCTTCGGAAAATTGCGGCTGGCCTTCGGAACGGGTCAGGCGCAAACGGCATTCGAGCCCATCGTCGGTGACGATATCCGCGCCAAGCAGATAACGGATGCCGAGCGGACGCATGTATTCCTGGTAGATTGCACTGCGCTGCCACTCTTCATCACCGATGAGTTCCTGAACAGTCACGACATCGTCCGGCGGCAGGCCGACGAATGGATCGACCGCGAAGAAATGGGATTTATACGAGGCCGTACCCTGCTCGGTGACGTTGTCGCCCGTCACCATCATGGTGCCGGGATTGTCGGAGGAAAGCGGGCGGATCAGCATCGTCAGATGCAAACAATTGAGCCGCTCGCGAAGGATCTCGAAAGTCTTCTTCCACGGCGGCGATTCCATCGCCTCCTGGTAGAGGAGTTGCAACAGCGAACTCAGTTCATCGGATGCGATCGGCTCAAACTTGTTCGGCGCAGCCTCGGAAAACGCCGATTGCTGACGCGACGCCAGCCGAACCACGGTGGCTTGATTCTGCATGTTCACTTCTCCTCCACAGCGGCAGGTCACATACGATTCATGACCAACCCAACCCGCGGGCTGTTGACCTGCAATTCCGCAACAGCAGACCCCGCCCCTTTAATGTTCGCCCGGCCAAGCAGGCGCCCCACCACGTTCCCGGCACAGCAGTGAAGCAGACCGGTAGGCTGACGTTATGTCCCACACGTTAAGGTAGCATCGTTCATTCGGACGATGCGTAAATTTCCTGTTATATTTTTTTATTAAAAATCAGTATGTTGCTATTGACAGTCATTGGCCATCCGTCAAGCTGATTGTTTTAATCTACGCTCGGCGGCGAACCCCACATGTCGGGCAGCCCCGGATCGGTCAAAGTAACCAGCCGCCGCAGCAGCGTCCTCAGCGCGGCACTATCGGCATAGCCGAAGCGATCAACGACCTGGGATTCGAAAGCTTTCGCCGCCGCGATCAATCGGAGGGCACAATCACGGCCGGCCGGCGTCAGGCAGTTGCGCGGCTCGCCGCCATCGATCGCGACAGGAGTCAGGAATCCGCGTGCAGCCAGTCCATCGAGCGCGACGCGCAGATCACCTTCCAGGAAAAAGCCGATGTTGGCGCCAAGTTGCTGCGCGCTGAGACCGTTGGTGACCGTGAGCGTCGCCAGTACGAAATGCTGATCGTCACTGATACCGGCTGCCGTGATTGATCCGCGCAAGCGCCGATAGAATTGGAAATGCGCGCGGCCGAGAAGATAGCCGAGAAAATCCTCGCTGAAACTTCCGGAGAGCGCGGGTTCGCGCGGCGCGGCGGTCTGCGGCAGCTTCTGCGTGGCAAATGCATAGCGTCCCCCGTGAAATACCAGCGGCTGCAATTCACTGCGATCGAACTCGACCACTTCGCCGACGAAGATGATGTGATCGCCGCCTTCGTACTGAAACGCCGTACGGCATTGAAAGCGCGCGGCGCAGCCGCGCAACAAAGGTAGATTGCCGGTACCGGCGTCGAGTTCCAATCCAGCGAACTTATCCTCGCCCCGCGAAGCAAAGCGGTTCGACAGCGCGTCCTGATCCGCGGCCAGAATATGCACAGCCCAATGGGAAGCGCCGGTAAACACGGGGAGGCTGCGCGCATTGCGCGCGAGGCTCCAGAGCACCAGCGGCGGATCGAGCGACACGGAGTTGAAGCTGTTCGCGGTAAGTCCCACCGGCTCTCCAGATTCGGACCGCGTCGTTACTACGGTAACGCCCGTGGCAAATGCGCCTAGCGCGCTGCGAAACTCGCGAGGATCGAAACCCGGTTTGGTGGATGCATTCATAGCAGCAGCTTATAACGTGCGTGCCTCGCCGTGAACGTCATCCAAAAGGGTTACCTGATTTGCGCTAAGTATTGCTAGTTTAGGCATATAACTCATTGACCATTTTAGGGATTGGAGAGAGGAAGATGCTTACATTGGAGCAGATTTCGGACCGGATGGAACTCGAGCGCTTGGTCATCGATTACGCCAACGCCATCGACGAACGCGCCTTCGATCACCTCGATCAAGTCTTCACGGCGGAAGCTTATATCGACTATCGCCCGATGGGTGGAATCGATGGTCCGTACCCCAAGGTCAAGGCATGGCTGCCGCAAGCACTCGCCAGCTTCCCGAGCTTCATGCATTTCGTCGGCAATCTCACGTTCGACATCCAAGGCAATGAAGCGACCGGCAAGGTCGCCTGTTTCAATCCAATGGTGATATCGAAGCCCGACGGTGGTACCGAAACCATGTTCTTCGGTCTCTGGTACCTCGACCGCTATCGTCGCACCGCTCAAGGCTGGCGCATCTGCGAGCGCATCGAAAAACCCTGTTACGACTTCAATGTCCCCGAATGGTTGAAGACGGCGGTCGGGTTAAAATAGTTGGTAGCGCGCTCAGCATTTACGGATACTGCGGCTACCGCGCCGCGCCCAGCGCAAACAGTGCATGCGGTCCATGCGTCTTCACGCCGCTTGATTCATCGAAACTTGCAGTGATCATTGCCTGCGCGACTATGCGGGCATGAATCGGACGATAACGGCGCAGCAGGCCGGTGCGATTGACGAGCTTGAGCGCGGCCAGACCAAGCTTTTCGCCGCTGCGATGTTCACTGCGCTCGCCATCGAGAAAGCCCGGCTGGAGAATACGCACATGATGGAACGGGAGACTGGCGATGTCACGCTCCAGCTCACCTTTCATCCGCATATAGAAAAAGCGTGAAGCCGCCGAGGCGCCGGCCGCTGATATCAACACATAGCAGCCGACGCCGTTCCCAGCCGCGCACCGCGCAAACTGATATTGGTAGGTGTAATCGATCTGATACTGACGCGCTTCGCTGCCGGCTTGCCGCACCGTCGTGCCGAGCGCTGAAAACAACACATCGCCGCGAATCGCATCACCGATCTCGTCGAGCCGATCGAAGTCGATGACGAGTTCCTTAAGCTTGGCGTGCTTCAGACCAGTCGGACGCCGTGCGAAAACCCGTACCTCCGAGAAGCGCCTGTCAGTCAGCAACAGCCGAACCAGTTGCGACCCGACCAAGCCGGTGGCGCCAATGACGAGAGCGGTTTTCATAGGGTGCATTATCGCTCAGCGGCGTATTAACACTCGCTTTGACCGCTGCGATGGCGGCCTGATTGAGTGCGAGTAAGGTGGAGATCACGTAACCGCGACTTTCACATCGACGTCCATGCCCAGATAATCATTCTTCGTGCCCACAAAACTGCCGCTCACCGGTATCGCTTGCAGGGCGTCGCGCGCAACCGCAACGCGAATCAGATTGTGCCCGCCGATGAGGCCATTGGTGGGATCGAACTCCACCCATCCCGCTCCGGGCAGGAAAATCTGCGCCCAGGCATGGGTGGCGCCGCCACCAACGAGGCCGGCTTCGGCGCCGATGAGTTTTTCATCGTACAAATAACCTGAGACGAACCTCGCAGCCAGCCCGAGACTGCGTGTCGCCTCCATCATCAATAACGCGAAATCGCGACAGCTGCCACTACCCGCGGCGAGCGTTTCGAGCGGACTCTGCGTGCCCATTTCATCACGCCGCACATACTCGAACTGTTCCTTGATCGCGTGTGTCATTCCACTCAAGGTGTCCAGCGTCAGAACGTCGGCGCCGATAAAGGACTTGGCCCAGAGATCAACCTTGTGCTCCGGATCGGTATAGTGCCGCTCGCGCGTGCGACCGAGATCGGATACGTCGTCGGCGCCGTAGTTAAAGGGCAGGCGGCGCGCATAGTCCTCAATTTCGATCTCGCGCGGCTCGCTGGGAAAGTGCTCGGCACGAAACGAGGAATCGAATATCAGTTCGGACGCTTGCTGCGCGAATGTCACAATGGCAATGGAATTGCCGAACACATCATGGAGCCAGCGCGTCTCTGCGGGCACTGGAGAAATCGTAAGCGTGGTACCGAGAAGTCTCAGATCGTGGCTGTCGCGCGGCCTGCACATCAGTCGATGCTCATTGAAACTCACCGGTCGCGCATAGCGATACGTCGTCTTATGTTCTACCTTGAGGATTGCCATAGCTTCCTGCAGTTACAGGCGCCGACACCGGCGCATACCAGGACGCCCGTCTGCGTCGGACGCTGACAGGTGTGACAGCGCAACCGCCGGTCGGTTCCGGTCGAACCGTAGAATGGATTTTCAGTGCGCTATCGTACACCCGAACTGCGGCCGCTATTGCAATCTCTAGCATTCACCCTAGGGTCTGTTGACAATGATCGGGTCGCCGCGTTGTCGCCAAAAAACTATCGGGTAAGGCGCGACGAGCGCGGTGTACCCGAGGTATATGAGCGAGGAGCAATGCGGCATGGCGGTTTTTTTGGCAGCAACTCGAAGGGTCGGTTCCGGAGAGGGCGCATTGCCGCGTCACTCACTCCTGCTATACCTCACGTTCCTTGCACCGCGCCCTCTCCGGGACCGGCGGCAGCCGCCAGATCATTGTCAACGGACCCTAATACTTGAAAAGCACCTTCACGGAGCCGTCGGCGGCGCCATTGCTGATATAGCCAATCGCGCCCGGCGTGCTATTGACCTTGGCTTTCACATCGCTATCGCTTCCCACTTCCACCGGCGCCTGCGCTCTGCCAGTGAAGATGAGTTTGGACCAGTACGCTGTCAGATCCGCTCCGGTCTTGCCGAGAATGACGGTCTCGAAATTGGTACGTGTATCGCCTTCCTTCTGAAATATCACCGTCACATTCAGACCTGACAGACTGACTTCTCGGCCGAGAAAAATCTTCTTGGCCTCTTCAGCATCGATTGCACTGAATGGAGCGTCTTTAGAGGAGATGATCACACCGGCATTGACATCAAAAGTGGTGACCAGTGCAATCAAACCCAGCAGCGATCTTGGATTCATAGACATGTGTGGATTCCTCCTCGCGCGCGCTCAGAATGAGAACGTCACAGCAGCCAGCAACCGGTTAGCATCCTGCGGATTGGTGACTGGAGGTGTTCCCGGGGCTTGTATCAGCGTGGGGTAGTCCGATGTCGTGTAGTGCGAATCGTAGTGCGTAAAATCGATCTTTAGGGCAACGTTGCTGGTGAGGTCGTAACGCAGGCCGATCCCGTAGTAATAATCCTTCGCGCGCAACAGTGGATTATCAGCAAACGTCGTGATCAGATCGGCGACCGGGATCCCATTAATCGGAGTTCCATTGACGTAAAGAGGCGTGCCTGCAGGGATCGATTGAAGAATCTTGCCAGCGGGCATCCACTGGTTTCGATGACCGAATGTAAGCAATGGCGTAAATCTGCCCCAGCGGTGACCAACGGTGAGATATTCCGATTCTGTGTTGGTTGCAAAACTGGGGGATATGAGATTCAACCCTGCGAACTCGCCGAGGATCATCCAGTTCCAGCGGGTAATCTGGAAGCCAACTGTGTAGTACTGAATCAGATCGTCCTTTGCCTCAAGGTCTCTTGCTGCAGTGTCCAGACCGCTTTGTTTGAGGCTGTCGACGATGATGTTGACCTGGTTGAGGGGATCATTGGCGCTGCCATCACCGGTAATCGAGAGCTTGCTCAAAAAGTATCCCGCTCGCAGGCTCAACCAATCGTTGTACGAGGAATCCAACGTGATCCCGATCATATTGTGATCGCTGATGGTCAGCATCGAGGTACCGGAACTGGGAGCCTGGGTATCTGTGCTTCCGAAGATAACCTGCCAATACAGATACCAATCACCGATTGATTGCTGAGCGCTCGCATTGATGCCGTCGTAGTGGGTGGTCTCTGTGATATACACCGCTTCCGGGGGAACGACCCAAGGATAAGCCTCGCCGACGTAGAAATAGTCGGAGTACTGGTAAAACGGGAATTGCAATCGTCCGGCCTTCAGCGCAAACGTGTCGTTGAAGTGATATGTGAGATAAGCCCACTGAAATTTGGGTTTGAAATCCTCTTGACCCAACGCAAGCACCTGGGCAACGGCACTGATCGAATCGCTCAGCGGCGCCGCCGCCTGCAGCGCGAAATTGGAATTCTGCTGAAAATTTGGATCTGCGCTGTACTGACTACTCGTGCTTTGTAATGGGAACACACGGTCGTTGTTGCTGAATGTGGTTCCCACCACCGTTTGCCCATAACCATGGAAGGTGACATCGGCGCGGGCGATTGGGATTACGAAGGTAAATAATAAATATGCTGCGAACCTGAAATTCCGATTCACCGGTCTCTCCTCCCGACTTTAATTTGGAATTTCACGTGCACCGCTGCTCATTGCGCACGCTGCACATCTACGACACAGCCCATTCAGGGCCGAACACTACCATCGGCTCTAATTAAGGTAAAGAGCTGATCTAATCAGGTCGATGCGGTGTCATCGTAAGAAGCCGGAATCCTGGCTACAGTCCGTTTCGGTGAATGGGCGATTCAACACTGTCGGAGGATGCGCATCATGGTGCAGATGTGATAGCGAGACAGGCCGTAAGCACCGTCCGTCCGCGTCGTATAGTGCGCAATCGATTTGGCTAAGAGAGTCGCATTTCACTGCGTTTGCCCGCGTTCCGAACAGATTGCGACGTTCACCTGCAATCCTTTGCAGGACTGCGAAACGTCTCGGACGCGAGCGCAGTGCGGTTACGGCGATGCACTTCAACGTTGCGAATCTACTAATCCTTTCCTTCCTCCGTCGAACGAATCAGTTCAATCGTGGTGATGATTTCGCCGCCATGACCCATCGGTAGGAAAGTATTGATGCCTATCAGCAAGACTTACCATCCAACCATCGGGCGTTCCTCGTATGATACGGCCCCAATTCTTCCGAACTCTTCGTGATGCAGCTTGCCTTGGCACCGATGGAAGGTCTGGTCGATGAAATCCTGCGCGACGTACTGACGGGCGTGGGAGGTATCGACTGGTGCGTGACCGAGTTCATCCGCGTTAACGATCGTCTGCTTCCGGCATCGTACTTCCATAAGCTGGCGCCGGAACTCCTGAATGGTGCACGCACCCGCGCGGGCACGCCGATGCGCGTGCAGCTGCTCGGCTCCGATCCCAGCTGCCTGGCCGATAACGCAGCCCTTGCCTGTACGCTTGGCGCGCCGGTCATCGATCTCAATTTCGGCTGTCCCGCGAAAACGGTGAACCGCTCGCGTGGCGGCGCTGTGCTGCTGAAGGAGCCGGAGCTGCTGCACACCATTGCCCGTGAAGTGCGCAGAGCAGTGCCGGCAGCAATTCCGGTCACCGCGAAGATGCGCATCGGCTTCGATAGCACAGAGGTCGCTTTGGACTGTGCGCGCGCGTTGGCCGAGGGCGGTGCTGCCCAGATCGTCGTCCATGCCCGAACCAAGGTCGATGGTTACAAGCCGCCGGCATACTGGGAATGGGTGGCGCGAGTACAGGACGTCGTATCCGTACCAGTATTTGCGAACGGCGAAATCTGGAGTGTTGATGACTGGCGTCGCTGCCGCGCAGTCAGCGGTGTAAACGATGTGATGCTCGGCCGTGGCCTGGTATCTCGCCCTGACCTGGCACGACAAATTGCCGCCGCACGCAATGGTCGCCACGTGGCAGCAATGACGTGGGACGACATGCAGCCGCTACTGCGCGATTTCTGGACACAACAGCGGCGCAAGCTGCCCCCGCGCTATGCGCCGGGACGATTGAAACAGTGGCTGAAAGCGCTGTCCCGCAATTATCGGGAAGCAGCCATTCTGTTCGCCGATGTGCGTCAGGAAAGCGATTGCGGAAAGCTCGACGAACTCTTGCACCCAATAAAAAGCGACGCAGCGGGTGCTCTATAGAGCTTTGCTTTCCAATAGAAACTCCATTTGCGGCAGCCGATCGGCGCCGAAGAATGGTTTGTCGTCGATGAACACGAATGGCGATCCCCACACGCCTTTCTTCTCAGCACTCGAGATTTCGTCGCGCAAGCCGTTTTTCGCAGCTTCGGCAGAAAGCCCTGCCTCGACGTCCCGGGCGTCGACACCGACAGATGCGCCGATGGCGGTGATCATGCTCGGGTCCGTGAGTGTGGTGTTCTCTACGAAATAGGCCGCGAAGGCACGTTGCGCGAAGCGCTTGGCCAGCGCCACGTCACTGCTACGCAGGTGGTAGAACAGACGCGCCGGCAGATGCGAAGACACTGGAAATTGGTCGGGCAGCCGGTAGGGCACACCGTAGAAGCGCGCGGAACGCTCGGCGTCAAGCAGCATGTAGCGCTTCTTGGTTTCGATTTCCAGTGGGGGCTGCAGGCCGATCTGCTTAAGGAGCGCCCACAGCAGGATTGGATACCAGCGCACTTCGCGTCCGTGTTTTGCTGCGAGTGCTTCGAGCTGACCGGACAGCAAATAGGCATACGGCGACGCGAAGTCGAAATAGAAATCGATCGGTGCGGGCATGATGGCGACCGGATTCTCAGCGCACGGCGATAGCCGGCGATGGCGGCTGCTGACAGGCGGTGCGGTATTCCGCGACGAGCCGTGCGACGATTTCAGCGACGCTCGGTACATCATGAATCGTGGCGACGCCGTGTCCCGCGGTCCACAGGTCTTTCCATATTTTGGCTTCGGAATCGAGCAGCGAATTCATATCCGGCGCTTTCGGCGGCAGCGTTTCTGGCTTGATGCAGTAGCGATCAAGCGACGGCTGCAACCAGCTGCAGCCGATGCCGGAAAGGCGATCGGAATAAACCAGATCATCGACCGTGCTATCGACAATCATCCGCTTATAGTCGTCACTGGCGTTGGACTCTTTGCTCGCGAGAAATCGCGTGCCCATGTATGCAAGATCAGCACCGAGCGCCTCAGCGGCACGAATCTGGAAGCCGTCGCCGATGGCGCCGCCGAGCACCAGACACCCATTCCAGAATTCACGGATTTCACGCACGAGCGAAAACGTGCTCTGTGTGGAGGTATGCCCGCCGGCACCGGCGCCGATACAGATGAGCCCATCGACGCCCGACTCCGCCGCCTTGCGCGCATGCTTGGCATTGACCACGTCGCAGAACACGAGACCGCCGTAGGCATGCACAGCTTCCACGACTCTGCCAGGATGCCCGAGCGAGGTTAGCACCAGCGGCACCTTGTGCTTGACGACGATTTCGAGATCAGGCGCTAAGCGTTTATTAGTGGGATGTACGACGAGATTAACGCCGAATGGTGCGATGACGGCGTCGGGATTCCCGCTACGATAGTCATCAAGATCCCACTTGATTTCTGTCAGCCAGGCATCGAACTGCGCGGATGGGCGCGCATTAACATGCGGGAATGTGCCCGCGATGCCGGCCCTGCACAGCGCTGTCACCAGCGGCGGAAACGACACCAGAAACATCGGCGAACCGATAACCGGCACGCTGAGCGCACCTCGAAGCAGAGCGGGAACTGGCACTGATGCTCTCCGTACAGCGAATTACTTTTCCTTCCAGCAGCGCGGAAAGTCCGGGAAGAGCAAGCGATCCGGCAAGCGCCCGTCACTCCATCTTCGCTCCACGCCGCAGGAAGAGGGAGCCGTTCAGAACTTGTAATACTCCGGACGACCGGCTGTCCACAGTTCACCCCACAGCTTGCCGCCGCCGTCGACGGTGACGACCTCGCCGGTCATGAAACTGCCGGACGGCCCGCCGATGTACACCGCCGCTTCGGCGATTTCCATCACGCTGCCCGGCCGCTTCATCACGTTGGCGCGCGGAAACTCTTGATGGGCCTCCGGCGGATAGACCTCCAGACCCTCCGTCGCGGTCAGGCCCGGCGCCAGGCAGTTAACGCGAATGCCGAGGGGCGCCCATTCGATGGCAACCGTGCGCGTCACTCCGACGATGCCGGCACGCGCAGCCATCGTATGCGCGACCCCCGGCATGCCGCGCTCGATAACCGCGACGATGTTGACGATCGAGCCCGGCTTCTTGTGCTCGCGCCAGTACTGTGCGGCGCGCTGCATCATGTACCAAGTGCCGTTGAGATTATTGTTGATAACGGCATTCCAGCCTTTCGGCGCGAAATCGATCGCAGCCTGCGGATACTGTCCGCCTGCATTGTTCACGAGCAAGTCCAACCGCCCATATTCGGCGTGCACGCGATCGAACAGCGCGGCGACCTCATCGACCTCACGGATGCTCGACTGTACTGCGAGTATCTTCTTGCCTTTGGCGCGCGCAAATTCAACCACACGCTCAAGCTTTTCCAAGGTACGTCCGCAAATCACGACATTGGCGCCAAGGCGTGCGAATAGCAGCGCCATGCCGCGGCCAAGGCCGCTGCCGCCGCCGGACACCAGCACAGTCTTGCCGGCAAATAGATCCGGGCGATAGACGGTTTCGGCATTCCACAGCTCTTCAGCCAGGGCGTCAGCGGTGTTTGTGATTTCGCTCATATGTATTCAACAAGCTTGTGAATAAAAACTCCCTCATCCCCTACGAGCAGCAACTGCACCGACTCCATCAATCTCTCAGCAACTCTTCCGCTATGATGATTTTGCGGACTTCGGTGGTGCCCGCGCCGATCTCCAACAACTTGATCGCGCGATAGAGGCGGTTGATCTCGGACTCCCAGATGTAGCCGGTACCGCCGTGCACCTGCACCGCTTCGTTAAGCACCAAGTTCATCGTGTTAGCGACGTACATGACGCCGGCCGCCGTGATCTTGTGGATGTCGCCGCGGCCACCGCCTTCCTCGCCCAGCGTGTTCACCGCGCGCAGCGTCTGATAAGTGAACAGGCGCATCGACTCGACCCAGGTATACATGTCGGCGATCTTGCTGCGCACCATCTGGAAGTTAGCGATCGGCTGGCCGAACTGCTTACGCTGCTTGGCGTAATCGATCGACAACTGCAGCGCACGCTCGGCGATGCCAAGGCAGATCGGCGAGATCATCGAGCGCTCGAGATCGAGGCCGCTCATGACCACCTTGACGCCGGCGTTTTCGACGCCCACCAGATTCGCCGCCGGTACCTTGCATTCGTCGAACACGAGCTCGGCGGTCTGACTGCCTCGGAAGCCCATCTTGATCAGCTTCTGCGCAACCTTGAAACCCGGGAAATCTTTTTCGACGATGAATGCGGAAATACCCTTCGCACCCTTCGATTTGTCGGTCTTCGCATAGATCAGCAGCACATCGGCGATGGGGCCGTTGGTGATGAACATCTTGCGGCCGTTAAGAATGTAGAAATCCCCTTCGCGGCGTGCGGTGGTGCTCATCGAGCCGAGCGCGTCGGAGCCGGCGCCCGGTTCAGTGAGGCCGAGCGCGCCAATCTTGCTACCGTTGCACAGACCCGGAAGGTATTTCTTCTTCTGCGCTTCGTTGGCATTGCGCAAAATGTTGTGCAGGCACAGATTTTCGTGCGCGACCCAGGCCAGCGCGAGCGCGTGGTTCCAGCGACCGAACGCCTGAAGCACGAGCCCGCTCGACATCAGATCCATGCCCGAACCGCCGTAAGCTTCCGGTGCGGTGATGCCGAAATAACCGGTCTGACCGATCAGTGGAAATATGTGATCCGGCCACCATTCTTCATCGTCCATGCGCTGCGCAAGGGGATAGGCTTCGTTCTGCGCAAAACGATCGGCCTGATCGAGAATGTTTTGCTCATCGGTCGACAGGCCGGTAAAGGCCTGCATCGCCGAAAGGCCGGATTCGGTATGGTCGTTCATGCGGATGCTCCTTCGCTCGCTCCGTAGGGGTTGTGCGGGTCGGCTGCCGGGCGAAATAGCGGACAGCGACACCTGTTCATCAGTCGGGCTTCAAATTTGTCCATCCGGAGTTGACAGCGGCGTCAGCCCCGCAAATAATGAGTATGACTCACCAAGGATACGAAAGCATCGGGGAGATTGCAACGCGTGTTGTCCTGCAGGCGCTCGATGCGCGGCTCGTTTCAAGTCTATATCGTCTTTTCATCTGGGATATATAAAGGGTTTCCATTTATGTGGTTAGTCCGATGGAAGGCATGCAGCGTTGACGCGGGCGGTCTGTAACCGTCTCAGCAGTGCTCAAAAATAGCTTTCCATTCAAAGCATATAGTGAGTAAAACTCACCATTAATCAGCCCAGCGAGAACGAATATGGCAGACCCTGTTTTGATCGAACGCCGCGGCACGGTGCAGTGGATCACCATCAACCGTCCGGACCGTCGCAACGCCATCAATGAGGAAGTGATCAAGGCGATCAACAACGGCATCGCACAGGCCAACGACGATCGCGAGTGCCGCGCCATCGTGCTGACCGGAGCCGGCGAGCAGGCCTTCTGTGCCGGTGGGGATCTGCAGAAGAACGTCCAGGGCGGTGCTTTCGATGTCGACTTCTCTCGCCCACGCCACTACGTCGTCGATCTGTTCAAGCGCATCCAGGAATGCACGCTGCCGTTGATCGCGCGCGTGAACGGCCACGCCTTGGCCGGGGGCTTCGGCATCGTTTGCGCCTGCGACATGGCGGTCGCTGCCGATGACATCCGCGTTGGCACCACCGAGAGCCGCATCGGCGTCACCCCGATGATGATCCTGCCTCACATGCTGCGTGTGCTGCCACCGCGCAAGCTGCAGGAGATGTGTATCACGGGCGAACAGTTCAGCGCCCGCGAGGCGCTCGAATGGGGCGTCCTCAGCTATGTCGTACCGCGCGCCGAGCTCGACGCGAAAGTCGAATGGCTGCTCGGCCGCATCACCGACAAATCGCCGACCGCCATCCGCATCGGCAAACAGGCGTTCAACGCGATGCGTGACATGTCTCTGCGCGAATCGCTGGAATACGCGCAGGTCATGTTTCCAGTGATGTCGAGCACCGAGGACGCGCGCGAAGGCAAAGCCTCGTTCCAGGAGAAGCGTACACCAACATGGACGGGGCGGTAATACGGCATCAATTCGCTCTCGCGTATACAGAGAGCCAGAGCGAAGCAACAGCTTAAACGTCTTTCTTAGAAGTGAACGGAACCATGACCAATAGCAAGACCAGCAAAAAGAAAGACATCGTTCGCATCGGCTGCGGCGCCGGCTTCTGGGGCGACAGTGCCGAAGGTCCGCGCCAACTCGTCGAATCGGGTCAGATCGATTATCTGATGCTCGACTATCTCGCCGAGATCACGATGTCGCTGCTCGCGAAGAGTCGCGCCAAGGATCCGAATCTCGGCTATGCGACGGATTTTCCTGATGTTGTCGCGCGCCTCGCACCGGAGATCAAAAAGCGAGGTGTCCGCATCATCACCAACGCCGGCGGTGTCAATCCACGCGCGTGCAAGGCGGCGATCGAATCGAAACTGAAAGCGGCCGGCATCGAGCTGAAGATCGGCATCGTGCTCGGCGACGATCTGCTCGGCCGCGCCGATGAGCTACGTGCGCAAGGCATTCATGAAATGTTCAATGGCGGCGAATTTCCCACCGCGCCGTGGAGTATCAACGCTTATCTTGGCGCCTTCCCGATCGCTACCGCGCTCGACGCGGGCGCCGATATCGTGGTCGCCGGCCGCTGCGTCGATAGTGCATTGGCGCTGGCGCCCTTGATCCACGAATTCGGCTGGAAGCCGAGCGACTACGACAAACTTTCCGCAGGCAGCCTGGCCGGTCATATCATCGAATGCGGCACACAGGGCACGGGCGGCATCATCACCGACTGGGAAGATGTCGTCGATGACTGGGATCGCATGGGCTTTCCGATCGCCGAGTGCCGCGCCGACGGCCATTTCGTCGTCACCAAACCCACTGGCAGCGGCGGCCGCATCTCTCCGGAAACCGTGGCTGAACAGATCGTTTACGAAATCGGCGATCCGGGTGCCTATCTGCTGCCGGATGTGAGCTGTGATTTCCGCAATATCGAGCTCAAGCAGGTTGGTCCTGACCGGGTCGAAGTGAGTGGCGCCGCGGGCCGCGCGCCGACGGATTCGTACAAGGTTTCGCTGACCTACCAGGACGGCTTCCGCGCCGGCGGCACCATGATGCTCGGCGGCTTCGACGCCGCGCGCAAGGCACAGCGTGTCGCCGAGGCCGTTCTCAAGCGCACGCGCCGCTTGTTCACGGAACGCAAGCTCGGTGACTACCTGCGCACCGATATCGAAGTGCTGGGCGCCGATTCGAATTACGGGGTCGATCCGCAGGATTCGAATGCACGTGAAGTAATTCTCAAACTCGCCGTGCATCATGACAACAAAGCTGCCCTGGAGCTGTTTTCGCGCGAAGTGATTCCCGCGGCGACGGCCATGGCGCAGGGCATCACCGGCTTTGCGGGAGGGCGCCCGACGCCAACACCGCTGGTGCGACTGTTCTCATTTCTCCTCAAAAAGAGCGCCGTGAGCATCGACGTCGAAGTCGAAGGCCAGAAGATTCCGTTCACGGAAACCGTCCCCTCGCCCGCATTTGCCGCCACGGCCAGCGCAACAGCTACTGCGGCAGATCCCGCACTGCCGGGCGGTGCAACCGTACTGCTTCCGTTAATCGCAATCGCTTACGGTCGCAGCGGCGACAAAGGCGACGCCGCAAATATCGGCGTGCTAGCGCGCCGCGCCGAATTCGTACCGCTGCTGCGCGCGCAGCTTACCGCCGAAGCCGTGAAGAAATACTTCGCGCACTTCGTCGAGGGCAAGGCAGAGCGCTTCGAGATTCCCGGTCTCAAGGGCTTCAATTTCCTGCTGCAAAACGCGCTCGGCGGCGGCGGCATGGCCTCGCTGCGCCACGATCCGCAGGGAAAGATGCTCGCGCAGCTGTTGATGAGCTTCCCTGTGCAAGTGCCGAAGGAGTGGGTCGACAAGGGACTGGTGAAATCACTGACATCGGCCAAGGCGCGCTCGTGAGTTCAGTCGCAGAAAAGCGGGGCTCGCGTTTGCCGCGCGAGCAGCGCATCAGCGAGATTCTGCATACCGCGCGCGATGTGTTCTGCGAGCGCGGCTACGAGAACACCGCTGTGTCCGAAATCGCGGCACGGCTGGGCGTAGTCGAAGGCACGATCTACAAATACTTTGACAGTAAGCGCGAGCTGCTGCTGACTGTACTCGCCAACTGGTACGACGAGCTGTTCGGTGATTTCTCGCGCGAGCTGGCCGGCATCGCCGGCGCGCGCCAGCGCTTCCGCTACGCCGTGTGGCGCCACCTGCGCACGATTCACGATTATCCGCAGCTGTGCCGGCTGATCTTCAGCGAGGTGCGCTCGCAACCCGACTATCGCGAATCGGAACTGCATGGCATGAACCGACGCTACGCATCGCTGCTGGTCAACGTAGTGCAGGACGGCATCCGCAGTGGCGAATTCCGTCGTGGCGTGTCACTGCAGTTGATCCGCGACATGGTATTCGGCGGCGTCGAGCATCATGCGTGGAGTTACCTCTACGGTCACGGCGAACTTGATGTCGAACAGCTCGCTGACCAAATCACCAGCGCGTTGTGCGACGGCATTCTCAATCGCCGCACGACTGACAACCTTTCGCAACATACCAAACGACTGTCCGCCATCGCGGACCGCCTCGAACAAACACTCGATGGACGCAAGAGGAGCCGCAAAGCCTCATGAGCAAGCAAATCAATTCTCTGGCCGCCGTGCGCGAGCGCGTACATAAGTGGCCGTTCAAGGCCGTGCTGGTCGCGAATCGCGGTGAAATCGCAGTGCGCGTATTGCGCACGGTGCAGGCGCTGGGCCTGAAAGGCATCGTCGTCTATCACGCCGCCGATCGCGGCGCGCCGGCGGTGCGCATGGCGGATCAGGCGATCGAGATCACCGGCGCCACACCGGTCGCCGCGTATCTTGACGCCAAGCAGATTCTCGCCGCCGCTAAGAGTAGCGGTGCCGGCGCGATCCATCCCGGCTACGGATTCCTATCCGAGAACCGCACGTTCGCACAGGCGGTCGAGGACGCGGGCCTGGTTTTCATCGGTCCAAAGCCCGAGCAGATCGAATTGATGGGCGACAAGGTGCGCGCACGCAATTTCGTGGAGAAAGCTGGGTTCCCGGTAGCTCCTTCAGCGATCGAGGATAACGATCCGAAGACCTTTGTCGAACGCGCGCGCGCGGTAGGAACACCGCTGCTGATCAAGCCTTCGGCCGGCGGCGGTGGCAAGGGCATGCGTATCGTTCGCGATCTGAAGATTCTCGATACTGAGATTGAGCGCGCGCGAAGCGAAGGCCAACGTTATTTTGGCGATGGTCGTCTCTACGTCGAGCGTTACATCGAGAATCCGCGCCACATCGAAGTGCAGGTATTGGGTGACAGTCACGGCAACGTCGTGCATGTGTTCGAGCGCGAATGCTCGGTACAGCGTCGGTTCCAGAAAATCGTCGAGGAAACACCTTCGCCCGCACTCGATGCCGCGCAGCGCCAGAAGATCTGCGAAACCGCCGCAGGTATTGCGCGCTCGGCCGGCTATCGCAATGCCGGCACCGTCGAATTCATCTTTGGCCAGGGCGGTGAGTTCTATTTCCTTGAAATGAACACGCGCTTGCAGGTCGAGCATCCGGTCACCGAGGAAATCACCGGCAAGGATCTGGTGCTGGAGCAATTGCGCGTCGCCGCCGGCGAGAAGCTCGGCTACACGCAAGCCGATGTGAAATCGCAGGGGCATGCGATCGAATTCCGCATCTATGCAGAAGACCCTGGCCGCGGCTACACGCCAACCACGGGGCCAGTGCTGACGCTGCATCCGCCGCAAGGTGAAGGCGTGCGCTGGGACAGCGGCATTGTGCAGGGCCAGGATGTGACCGCCGCGTTCGATCCGATGATCGCCAAGCTCATCGTGCGCGGCAGCGACCGTAATGACGCCATCGCGCGCGCCAATCGGGCGCTCGCGGACACCGTGCTGCTCGGCTGCAAAACCAATACCGCGTTCCTGCGCCGGCTACTCAATCATCCGGCCTTCGTCGAAGGACAAATCCATACGGGCTTTCTCGACGCGCATCCGGAAATTGCGGCCGATCCGACGCTCGGTGAAGGAACGCTGCAAAAGCTGCTGGCAGCTGCGGCGCTGGCCACGCGTCCGATGCGCGATGTCGCCGACTCGGTGCCGGACATGCACGCGGCGATGGGCGCTTGGAGTAATTGAGGCATGTGCTTCGTTTCCACATCACAGCCCAGCTTGCCGACACGATTCCCTCTCCCGCATGCGGGAGAGGGCCAGGGAGAGGGAAAGCCCATGAGCATGGATGCAAAGCATTTGGAATACGCCAAGCAACTGCGCGGCAACCAAACCGAAGCCGAGCACCGGCTCTGGTATCACCTGCGCGGCCATCGCTTTCTCGGTCTGAAATTCAAACGCCAAAAGCCAATCGGCCCTTACATCGTGGATTTTGTATGTATGGAGCATCGCGTCGTCATCGAAGTGGATGGCGGGCAGCACGACGAACGGCAGGTGCAGGATCAACAACGCGATGAATGGTTGGCATCACAAGGGTTTATCACCCTGCGCTTCTGGAACAACGAAGTGCTCGGTGATACGAACGCAGTTCTGCAGCGCATCCATGTGGCCCTCTCCCTAACCCTCTCCCGTACGCGGGAGAGGGAATCAATCAGTACTCCCACGAAGGGTAACTAAGAAATGCATCATGCATTCAAGCTCGGCGAAGCCGAACACAACGTCGAACTTTCGCGCGCCGCGGAAGGCTATCGATTGCATATCGGCGATCTCGTGCTGCCGATCGATTTGCGCAGCGGCGCTGACGGTCGCGCATGGCTCACGCTGAATGGCGAGCACCACGAAATCGTCATCGCCACGCGTGGTGACGATGTGTTCGTGCATATCGACGGAGAAGCGCATCAGCTTCGCTACCAGCATCCGCTTGATCGCCTCGCCGCGCAGTCGGGCGGCGCAGCGTCCGACATCGTGCGCGCACCGATGCCGGGCAGTCTGGTCGCAGCACACGTCAAGGCCGGCGACAAGGTCACGCTCGGACAGGCGCTGCTGGTGATGGAAAGCATGAAGATGGAGACGACGATCGCAGCACCGCGCGACGGCGTCGTGCAAACCGTGCATTTCGCAGTCGCGCAGACTTTCGATCGCGACGCGCTGCTGCTCACCCTCGAACCGGAGGCGAAGTAAAATTGCCATGAAACGCATCGAATCGAAACTGAGCACGGCGTCGCCGGAATTCCAGGCCAACGCGGCGCATAACCGCAAGCTCGCCGCCGATTTCAAAGCGCGCCAGCACCAGGCACGCTACGACCGTCCACAGCGCGACATCGAGCGCCTGAAATCGCAGGACAAAATGTTCGTGCGCGACCGCATCCAGCAGTTGATCGATCCGGGCACGCCATTCCTGGAGTTCTCGTCGCTCGCGGCGAACGACGCCTACGACGGCGAGGTGCCGGGCGCGGGCGTAGTGACCGGCATCGGCATCGTTTCCGGCCGTGAAGTGGTTATCAATGCCGGTGATGCCAGCGTCAAGGGTGGTGCGTGGTATCCACTGTCCGTGAAAAAGACTGTGCGCGCGCTCGATATCGCCATCGAAAACCGTCTGCCGGTCGTACACCTCTGCGACTCCGCGGGTGGCTTCCTGCCTCTGCAGGCGGATCTGTTCGCCGACAAGTATTACGCGGGCCGCATTTTCCGCAATCAATGCATCCTGTCGAAGATGGGCGTGCAACAGGTGTCTGTCGTGCTTGGGCATTGCACGGCCGGCGGCGCGTACGTGCCGGGGTTGTCCGACTACAATGTCATCGTGCGCGGCACTGGCGCGATCTTCCTCGCGGGTCCACCGCTGGTGAAAGCTGCTACGGGTGAAGAAGTGACTGTCGACGAGCTCGGCGGCTGCGACATGCACACCAGTGTATCCGGCACCGCCGACTATCCGGCGTCGAGCGAAGAAGAGGCGATCGCCATCGCGCGCGACATCGTCGCGCAGTTCAAGCGGCCGCAGAAAACGATCATCGAATGGCAGGAACCCGAAGCGCCATACTACGACCCGGGCGAGCTGTACGGCGTGCTGCCGCGCGACATAAGGCAGCAATTCGACATGCACGAAGTCATCGCGCGTCTCGTCGACGGCAGCCGCTTCCACGAGTACCAGCCGAACTACGGCAAAACCCTGATCTGCGGCTATGCGCATGTCTGGGGTTACAAGATCGGCATCCTCGCCAACAACGGCGTACTGTTCAATGACTCCTCACTGAAAGGCGCGCATTTCATCGAACTCTGCAACCAAAATAGGACTCCGATCCTGTTCCTACAGAACATCACGGGGTTCATGGTCGGACGCGAATATGAGCGGCGCGGGATCACCAAGGACGGCGCCAAGATGATCATGGCGGTGTCGTGCTCGGAGGTGCCGAAACTCACTGTGATGTGCCACGGCTCTTTCGGAGCCGGCAACTACGGCATGAGCGGACGCGCATTTGATTCACGCTTCCTGTTCTCGTGGCCGCAGTCGCAGATTTCGGTGATGGGCGCTGAACAGGCTGCGAATACCTTGGCCGACGTCAAAATCCGCCAGCTCGCGAAACAGGGAAAGAAGCTCACGCAGACGGAGATCGATGCCATCCGCGATCCGGTGCTCGGCGATTTCAAGCGCAAGCAGAGCGCGTACTGGTCCACGTCGGAAGTCTGGGACGACGGTATTCTCGATCCCGTCGACACGCGCAACGCGCTTGGCATCTCGCTGTCGGTGGCGCTGAATTCGCCGATCGGTGATCCGCGTTACGGCGTGTTCAGAATGTAAGCCACGTCGTCAGGCGAATTTCCGCGGAGGAAATCATGAGCGAAGAGAAAAGCGTCCTGCTCACCATTGACGATGGCGTTGCCACCGTAACGATGAACCAGCCACGGAAATTCAATTCTCTGGACGGCGCGATGCTGAGCGAGCTGTTCTCCGCCATTCTGGATATATCGGAAAACCCGGCGGCGCGCGTCATGGTTCTGCGCGGCAACGGCGCCGCATTCTGCAGCGGCGGCGATCTGAAATCGATGGCCGACAACCTCGACCGCATTGAAGGTACTGCCGGCTATCTGATCGATACCGCGAATGCCGTCGTGCTGGCGATGCGGCGCTTGGCGGTTCCGGTCATTTGCAGCGTGCATGGCGCCGCAGCCGGCGGTGGCTTCGCGGTGGCGATGGGCGGCGATATGGTTGTCGCAGCGGAATCGGCACGCTTCGTTTTTGCCTACTCGAAGATCGCCGTGTCGCCGGACGCCGGGCTTAGCTACGTACTGACGGAACGGCTCGGCGCGCGGCGTGCGATCGAAGCCTTGCTGCTGCGCACGCAATTCAGCGCCGCCGAAATGCTGGAACTGGGACTGGTCAATCGCGTCGTCGCCGATAATCAGCTCGCGGCCGCCACGCAGGAACTGGCGATGCAGCTGGCGCAGCTTCCGCCGACGATGGCGCGCGAGGTCAAGCGGATTGTCAACGAGCGCGCCGACAACGGATTGGGACATCAAATGTCGCTGGAACGCGCCGCATTCGTGCGCTGCGCCAAGAGTCCGGAATTCGCTGAACGCGTACGCGCATTCATGGAAAAGCGGCGCTGATCCCGCCTTAAAAAGCCTGCATATGCACCGACAATTTCCTTCAACAGGTCCGAAAAATTTTTGAGGAACGCTGCGCGCGCTCCCCTTTGGATACGTATAAATGGACGATATTGGTTTTCCAAACACCCGTGCTAGACTCTTTTTTGTTTATCTGCAAGATGGGGTGTGTTACTACTCCATAGGGCGAACAAAAAAATAACCGTCGGCAGACGGGTGTAGGGGAGAGACATGATGGATGTATGCACGCTTCCGGCTGCTGGACAGCCGTTCGAGACTTTTTCCGGTTCCAAATACACTACGCTGCGATTCGTATTTACGCCGATGCGTCAGCGTTCGATCGTTGGTGGATTAGTCTGCGCCGCCGCAGCGTTGTTACTCACCGCCTGCAGTAATTCCACACAATCGGCAGGTACCTCTCCAACTTCCGGACCCACCTCCGGCGGTGGCGGAGATCAGCCTTCTTCCGTCGCCATCAAGGTGCTGTCGAATCGCGCCGATCTGATTTCCGGCGACGACGCGCTGGTGGAACTGGTGCTGCCCTCCGGCACTGATCTATCCACGGTCAAAACCGATGTGGACGAACGCGACATCTCCTCCAGTTTCGCGCTGCGGGCGAATGGTCATGTGGAAGGGCTGGTCACCGATCTTCTGGAGAATCAGCCCGAAGTGCTCACCGTAAAGCTGGCGGATGGCTCCGGTGCCCACATCACGATCACCAATCATCCAATTGGTGGGCCCGTGTTCGCGGGCGCACAGGTGCAACCGTGGACCTGTGCTGCCGGCGCGATCGATACGAAGTGCAATCAGCCGACCGTCTACAACTACGAATACAAGTCGTCGAAAACCGGAAAATTCGCCGACTACAATCCGGCTAAGCCGCCAGACGATCTGGCGACGACGACGACGGATCAGAACGTCACCGTGCCTTATATCATCCGCGTCGAGGTCGGACACATGGATCGCGGCCAATACCAGATTGCCGTTCTGTTCGATCCAATCAAGGATTGGCAGCCGTGGGCGCCGCAAACCGGCTGGAATGGCAAGGTGATCACCACCGGTGGCTATTCCTGCGGTTCGCATCACGGCGAAGGGCTGCCGCCGACCGTGGTGGTGGACGATCCGCTGTCGCGTGGGTTCGCGGTGATGTCCTCGTCGCTGTTCGACAATAACCAGAACTGCAATATGGTCGTGCAGGCCGAAGCGATCATGATGCTGAAAGAGCATTTCATCGAAACTTACGGCCCCATCCGCTATACGATCGCCACCGGCTGTTCAGGTGGTTCGATCTACCAGCAGCAGAACGCGAACGGCTATCCCGGGCTTTTCGACGGCATCATTCCGCAATGCAGCTTTCCCGATTCGGTCACGACCGCTACCGAAGTGGAAGATTGCGCACTGCTGATGAATTACTGGCAAAACCCGATCGTTACATGGACCACCGAGCAGAAAGTGGCGGTGACCGGCCATCCGAAGCTGACGACCTGCCAAGCATGGATCGCTGCCGGATTTAATGCTGCCGAGAATCCCGAGCTGGTGCCGACTTCGGTCACGCAGAATTGTGGCGTTACTGCCGAGGAAGCTTGGTCGCCGACCAACCCCACCGGTGTGCGCTGCAATCTGATCGATTACATGATCTCAATCGTCGGTACGCGTACGGAAGACGGTTATGCGAAGAATCCGATCAACAACACCGGTGTGCAATACGGCCTCAGCGCGCTGATTGATGGATCGATTTCCCTCGCGCAATTCCTGGATCTCAACGCATCAATCGGTAGCCACAATATTAACTATCAATTCCAGACGCAGCGTTCCGATGCGGATATGGACGTGCTGCCGACTGGCTACCAGGGCGGATTGATCAACGAAGGCAGCCTGATGGCCGGCGTCCCGATCATCGATCTGCGCGGCCACGATACGCTCGATATCCATCTCGATTATCACAGCTGGGAGATGCGCGAACGTCTCAAAAATGCGAACGGCGGATACGCCAACCAGGTCATCTGGCTGAGTCCGAAACTGCTTGCGGGCGAACCGACTTGGCCGTCGGATTCGCTGACCGTGATGGATCAATGGCTGGCCGCCATCGAAGCGGATCATCGCAACGTGCCACTGGCAACCAAAGTCGCCGACGACAAACCCGCGACAGCGGTCGACCGCTGCTATGACAATAAGGGCAAAATCGTCGGCGCGCCGGACAGCCGAGCGTGCAAAATTGCTCCTTATTCGAAAAACCCGCGGATGGTCGCCGGCGAGAGCGTGAGCAATGACAACTATCGCTGTCAGCTCAAACCACTCGACCACAACGATTACCTGCCGGTTACTTTCAGCACAGGAGAATGGGGACTGTTGCAACAGATTTTTCCGGATGGCGTTTGCGACTACAGCAAGCCAGGTATCGGACAGCAGGCAACATTGCCATGGCAGGGTTATGCCAATGGCCCCGGCGGACAGCCCCTCGGCGACGCACCGGTGTCAGTACCACTCGGCTCTTAGACATTGGAGATAGCGATACCGGCGTCGACACGGGTGCAATCTTTCACGCGCTCTTTAATTTTAAGACAGAAACCGCCGTTGCCATCGCTATCTGCATGGAACCACTGCTCCTTACAACTAACGTACCCCAAGTAAGAGTTGGGTACTTTTCTTAAAATCCGGTGCAGACTTTATTGAACATTAATAAAAGAATCTTGGGGAGAGAGGTTAAAGATGCGCCAGATTTATCTCGCCGTTCTCGTATCGCTCGCGTTTGACGGCCCTGTCTTCGCACAAAGCGATATTCAGACACAGCCGGCCACGCCTTCTGTCGAAGACCTCACCAACCACGCGGAGCCGCCGATTCTTGGCATCACCTACAGCCGCGATTTCGCCAATTCGCGCCAAGCGAATGCTGCCACCAAGAGTCCGCTGATGAGCTATTACGGCGGGAAGATCATGCCGACTGTTGTGTCCAAGGCGATTTTCTGGGGCTCGAATTGGGCGAAGTCCAGTTTTGCCGGCGACAAGATCACTGGACTCGATGCTTGGTACGTCGGGCACAACGGCTCGAATTACGCCGCCACATCCAACGAATACACCGGCACCAACGGACGGGTCGGCTCTATCGGTTTTATTCATCAGGGCCACGTGATCGACCCATCAGTAGCGCGAAGTGGAGGTTCGACACAAGTTATCCTCAACGAGGTGTGCAAGCAGATCACCGCCGGTACCATCATTCCCGACATGGCGGGCAATGGCTACTATCCGGTCTATTCGACGGTAAAGCGCGGCAATGCCGGCTACTGTGCCTGGCATAGCGCGGGGACCTGTAGCTACCAGGGACAGAGTGTTCCGGTGCAGTTCGGGTTCTTCTTCAGCCTCGACGGCGATGCCGGCTGTGATCCGCAGGATACGCAAACCAGGCATTCGCAAGGGCTCGCTGCACTCGCAAACGTCAGCGCCCACGAACTGGCAGAAGCGCGCACCGATCCGGCGATTCCGGGCGCCTGGTACGACGCGGCTGGTTCCGAGAACGGCGATAAATGCGCGTGGACCTTCGGCGCTCCCTACGTCACCTTCACCGACGGCAACATCTGGAAGCTGCAGGGCGAATGGTCCAACGCCGCATACACCGCGGGCACTGGCTATCCAAACTCGTCGGGCCAGAAAGGCTGCCTGTCGGGCAACTGATTTCTAGAGCATTTAATGCGTTTTCGGATCACTGCGGGAATTTCCTGTGCAGTCAGGCTCTCGCATTTGCACGCGTGCACATGGGAAGCAAGGAACAGCAAATAAGAGCAAGTCCGGCGGCACCCTTGGACGCATTGCCGCCATCGAGCCAACCCAACACCACCGACTGCATTGAGAGCTCACTGCGAGCGTGTAGCCCCGCCGCAGTCAGTAGAAGTCTTGCAATTCCGCGGCGCGGCGGCGGCAGCGGTTAGCAAAGGCCCGTTCCCGGTAGCGCTACCGCTTGCGATATTCGACGTTTCGGCCAGCGCTTCGCGCCATCGCGCCAGTTTGGCCTCGATCAATGGACTGCTCGCGATCTGCGGCTCTGAGTGCGTTTCGTGATCGCGCGTTTCCCACTCGGCCACCAGCGCCTGAGCCTTGGCGAACGCTTCAGTAAACGATGAGGTATGCGCCAGCGCCCGCTGGAAATACGCGCGCCCGAAGTAAGTGAAATCGGCATCGTCGGCACAGCCGAACGAGGTGCGGTCGGCGCGCGCTGCGGTGATGATCAGTGTGTGATCGTCTTTCAGCGCATCGATGAAGCTGCCGCTGTAGCAGGCGGAAACCACGATCACCTTCCAGCGGATGCCCGACGCTTTAAACATAGCCGCCAAGCCATCCGCCGACAGCGGCCGGAAACTCAGATCCTCCAACTGCACCGACAGCTCCGCATCCTCGGAACCGTGGCTGGTCAGGAACAGGAACAGGATGTCGTCATCGAGATTCATGCGCCGGCCAATCGCCTTCAGCGCCTGTTCGAGATTGGTCGCAGTCGCCATCGGCAGCTCGTCCAAAGTGCCGCGGTTATTGCTGAACATTAGCGTGCGCCGCGCCGCGCCGAAGCGCGTCTCGAACAACTTCGTCGCGTAACGAATCTCTTTGAGGAAAACATCCTGATCGCCATCGGGCGCGAATGCGACGAAGTACAGATTCGGCCGCCCCACCTGACTTGGCGCTACACGCGCCAGCGCGTCGTCCAACAACGCCCGCTGCTGCGAAAACACCTCTTCCGCGATTAGCGGCGGCTGATCTGACTGCGCTTGGCCGGCGGTATCATCGGCCTCACTCCAAAAACGCGACGGTGGGATCAGCAGAGCCGGCAATGCCATGAATCCCACCGCGACTGCGGACGCCAAGACACGTCGGGATACGGACCCACCGGCACCCAGCGCCGACAGAATGCGCATGACGATGCTTACCCACCACACCAGCATCACCGCATACCAGAGCCAGTAGCCGCGATCGTCGTCGCCTGCCCAGTATGGCAGTACGTAGTCGTCGATGAGACTATCGATTGTGCCGGTGACCAGACTCGCCCAAGTCATCAGGATCGCAATCGGCCATAACCAGTATTCCCGCGCGAACACACGGGCGAGCACATAACTGACCAGCAGCGTCAGCAGCAGATCGAGCGCTTCGCTCTCGAACGCCGCTGGCACAAACTGCCGCGGTGCTTCGGCGGCGAAATACGCCTGCGTGAACGCGCACAACACGGACGCCAGCGCGGCAACCCAGAACACGCCGGCGGAAAAGCGCAGGCCAGTAATCGTAGGTCGCAACAGCAGCGACACCCGCAAACCCGCGCGCAGCGTCGCACGCAAGTTGCCCGAAACGGTCACCGGCGCGTTGGCGGACGTGTCTTCCACGTCGGGTATCGGGCGAGCACCCGTTTCGGCGCTGTTGGAATTCGTCATTTCGACAGTATGCCGTCCAACGCTGCGGCGGTCAGCCTATCGATTGATCAACAGATGGAGGTAAAACGAAGAACGCCGGCAACCTCGCGGATGCCGGCGTAGTTTCCGCAAACGGGAATTTCTGAAATTACGACTTTAATACTTGAACAGCACCTTGACCGAGCCATCGACGGCACCATCGTTGACGTAGCCCACCGCGCCCGGCGTGCTGTTGACCTTGGCTTTCACATCACCGTCACCGCTCACTTCCACCGGTGCCTGCGCCCGGCCCGTGAAGATCAGCTTCGACCAGTACGCCGTCAGGTCCGCACCGGTCTTTCCCAGAATCTTGGTTTCAAAGGTGGTGCGAGTCTCACCTTCCTTCTGGTAGACCACCGTCACGCCCTGACCGCCAATGCTGGCTTCGCGGCCCAGAAACATCTTCTTGGCTTCCTCCGCATCCGTCGCCGCGAATGGGGAATCCTTCGCCGCCACGATCGCGCCAGCGTAAGCATTCAAGGCTCCCATCAACGTGATCGCGCCTAACAGGATCTTCTGAGCAATGATCATTGTCGCTGTCCTCCCTTTGGCGCTGATCAGAACGTGAACGTGACGGCCGCTGACAGGCGGTTGGCGTCTTGGGGGTTGGTATAGCCGGCAAAGACAGCGAATGGATAATCGCTTGTGTGGTAATGCGAATCGTAGTGCGTGAAATCGAGCTTCAATGCCACCGTGTTGGTGAGATCGTAGCGCAGCACCACGCCGTAATAGCTATCCTTTCCACGTATATTCGGGCTTTGCGAGATGACGAGAAGCTCCGTATCGAAGGGAACATGCGTATTTGGATCAATCGCGGTGTCAGGAATCGACTTTGTCATTTTGGTCGACATCCATTGATTCTGATGACCGTACGTAACCATCGGCGTGAGTCTGCCGATACGTCGCCCGACGCTGATATAGGCCGATTCCCTGATCGGCAGCAGTGCACTGTCGCCCCTGTAGCCCAAGCCGGAATATTCGCTGAGAATCACCCATCGCGCACGGTTGATCTGGATACCCGCGTTCCAATACATGGCCACGTCGTTTCTAGCGTCGACTCCGCTCGCGCCGTCGTTCAAATTCTGCTGATAGAGCGCATCTACAATGGATTGAATCTGGGATTCGCAGCACAGCGTTATTCGATCCGCGATGAAGGCGCCGTGCAACGTCAGCCAATCGTTATAAGTGGCGTCCAGCGTAAATCCGAGATTATTTTTAGCATCAATATGCAACTCATCCTGCACCCCGGTCAGAGGAGCGGGCTGACCCAGAAAATCCCTATGAACGGAGCCGTAATAAAACTGTGCATATAAATACCAATCACCGATCGATTGCTCGGCGCTTAGATCGAATCCGTCATAGTTCGTGACCTGCGCCAGATACACGGACTGCGGCGGCACGATCCAGGGATAGGCTTCACCGACATACAGGAAGTCCGAGTAGATGTATAAGGGCAACTGCAAGCGGCCGGCCTTGAGCGCGAAAGCGTCGTTGAACTGATACTTGAGGTAGGCCCATTGAAACTTCGGCTGAAAATCGTCGATGCCCAGTGCCAGCACTTGGGCCACCGCGTTGATCGAATCGCTGACAGGGGCCGTGGCCTGGAGGGCAAAATTTGATTCCGGCTGAAAGTTCGGATCCGCGGAGTAAGTGGGTACTCCGAATTGCTGACCGTTGGGAAACTGCCTGTTGTTACTCAGTGTTGTGCCGACGACGGTCTGCCCGTATCCGTGAAACGATACCTCGGCATGAGCGACGGATGTGCTCGCCGTGCAAACAACTGCCAACACCGCGATTCTTAATTTCCGGTTCATTTATTGTCCTCCCCGGTCGCCCTCGACTAGTGGCATTTCCGCGTTTACTGAGCAGCCAGCAAATCGGATCATGACCGAAATTATGGGATTTTCGCCAATATCAGGCGCCATAACTTCTGACTGTGTTCCAAATTGCCAATCCCGGACTGCGCCAGGATGCACCGCGCGGACTTTAATATGTTCACAGCAAACCCGCCTAATCACAAAAGACTATTTTCAGCAATAGGCTCAGAAAAGCCGGGAACGCGCGTCCCATAACCACCGCAAAGAAATTTTGGCTTAATTCCGCGTCCGGCAAACGAAATAAGGGTTCAAGGAAAGGCTGTTTCCGCCGTTATCATAGAAAGACTATTAGTCCAGCTGCGGGAATGGGGAAGCCGAAGCCAATAAGTATCAGTCGGGCCCTGGACTATTTCGTTCATCCTGATCTGCAATCGAATCCGGACAGCTTGCACCGGGTCCGTCTGCTGGTCGCCATCATCCCGCTTTTCAGTCTGGTTTTGCTGACAGCCATTGTCATCCTGATCGTTACGGATGTTCCTCTTTTTTCGCTATTGGTCGGCGGAGGAATTTGCACAGTGGCGTTCTTCGGCTTGATCTGGCTGCTGTTCCGTTTACGCCGGACTGGCAATTATCGGAGCTATAGCGCGGCAGCCACGGCAATTGCGTTCTCCGCCATCGTGCTTGGAGTCATTGTTTCAGGAGGCGCTTCGGTCTCCCCTGTGACACAAGTGATGGTGGTGCCGCCGCTGATGGCCTATTTCTTCGGCGGCGTCCGCTGGGGAAACTACGCGCTTCTGGCGTCGCTTTTCACGATCCTGACTTTTCTGACGCTCGAAATTTCAGGAGTCCGCTTTCCGCAGACCATTGCTTCGGCGAGCGAGTTGAAGATCATCCAGTTTCTGGTCATCTTCGTAGCGGTAACCGCTGTATCCGGCCTGGGCCTGATCTACGAAATCACCTCTGCCATGCTCAAGCGCGAGCGCGATGCGGAACACGCAAAGGTCAACAGCCTCGCCGAAACCGATCCGCTGACCGGTTTGGCCAACCGGCGCAAGTTCGAAGCGGTGCTGACCGAGCGCATCTCCGCATTCGAAAAATCCGTCGCCTCATGCAGTTTCTCGCTGTGCTGCATCGACCTCGATGGCTTCAAGCCAATCAACGACCGCTACGGGCACGACGTCGGCGACGAGGTCTTGCAGGCGGTATCGAGCCGCTTGCGGAACATACTGCGCCACTCCGATGTCGTCGGCCGCCAAGGCGGTGACGAGTTCATGCTGATCGTCGATGCAGTGTCCGATTCCGCCGGTCTGAAAGATATGGCGCAGCGTCTGATTGAATTGATTGCGCGACCGATTTACAGCAGCGCCGGCCCGCTGCACGTCACCGCGAGCCTCGGTTTCGCCATGTTTCCGCGGGACGGCAGCGACATCGAAATGCTGAAACGCGCCGCTGATGCGGCGATGTACGAAGCCAAGCGCGGGCGCACGGGATGGAGCCAGTATCGCGCAGCCGAGCAACAGAATCCGGTCCAGAGCGACATCTGTCCCGTACCCGGCTTACCGCCGGCAACTTCGATTCACTAGGCTTCAAGCACCGATCAGCGACTGTCCGCACACGCGCAGTATCTGTCCGCTGACACCGGCGACACCCGGTGTGGAAAGGAATGTGATCGCTTCGGCGACGTCCTGCGGCTGGCCGCCCTGCGACAGTGAATTCATGCGCCGACCCACTTCGCGGATCAGGAACGGCATCGCCGCCGTCATGCGCGTTTCGATAAAACCGGGCGCCACGCCATTGATGCAGATGCCGCGCTCCGCCAGCCTTGGCGCCTCCGCGCGTACATAACCGATCAGCGCAGCCTTGGTCGCACCGTAGTTGGTCTGGCCAACATTGCCGGCGATGCCACCGATCGAGGACAACACCACGATACGGCCGTCGTCGCGCAGGATTTTCTGCGCATGCAACTGCGCATCAATACGCACGATCGCCGCCAGATTGATTTCGAGAACCAGATTCCAGAAATGCTCGGGCATCTTGGCCATGGTCTTGTCGCGCGTGATGCCGGCGTTATGGACAACGATGTCGACGCCGCCGAACTTCTCCTTGAGGAACTCCACGATCCTGGCCGGCGCGCCGGCATCCGTGATATCCAGAGGCAAGGCCGTGCCGCCGACACTGGCAACGGTTTTCGCCAGCGTTTCCTGATCAGCCGGAATGTCGAGACAGACGACATGGGCCCCTTCGGCAGCAAGTCGCGCCGCCGTCGCCGCACCGATGCCGCGCGCGGCGCCGGTCACCAGTGCGATCTTGCCTTGCAGAACCTGCGAATACGGCACCTTTTTCGGCCAGCGCACGCTGCCCGACACGGTTAAGGACTGACCATCCACATACGCTGAGTGCGGCGCCAGGAAAAAGCGCAACGGGCCTTCGACCCGGGACTCCGCGCCGGGCGACACGTATAGCATGTTGGCAGTCGCCCCACGCTTGCCGATCTCCTTGCCCAGCGACCGCATAAATCCTTCGACGCCACGCCACACTGCCGCCTGGGCAGGATTTTTGGCGTCGTCTGGTACACCGCTCAGAATCAGCACGCGGCCGCAAGACGCCAACCGCGAAACCAGTGGATGGAAAAAATTGTAGAGGGCGGTGAGGTCGATCGGCTCGGCCAGCCCGGTCGCGTCGAATACGAGGCTATGAATGGACTCGCCTTCGCCGAGACCCTGAGCGGATTCGAGCGCTTCAGCGCCCATCGATTTCAAAGCGTCCCTGACCGTTTTCAACGCAAAACCACCGGCCGTACCGGCGGCGACCACGCGTACATTGGACAGTGGTCGCGCCGCATAACCGCCTTCGCCGCGCCGTAGTTCGCGAGGCATTGGCAAACCCACTGCCTTGATTAGCGCACGGGCGGCGGGAAGGCTGGCAAGTTTGATCAGATAATCGCTCATGGTCGTGTTGTCGGGCACCGTATCGAAAGGCAAGATGGGAAGCATACCGATCTGCCGGCTGGTACGAATACCCCAGGGCCTGTGAACAAGCCTCAGCACCAACGGCAAGACCGAGGCGCCATTGTAGGGCCATGAGGCGGGTATTGGGGGAACAAAACGTCTCTGCGCACGCGCAGACGCGGCAGGGAAGAAAGCTAGGGCCTGCGTCCTAAGAGAACACCTTTTTCGGATCTATGCGGACGTTCACGGTTTCCGGCGGCAGCAGCTCGGATACCGAAAACTCGGCCCGAGTTGTATCTCTTGGTACGGGTTCCGGCAACACATCGCCGCGGCCATTGGTCAGACTGACGACCTGGGGCGTATGCGCCTGCTCGCCACGATGCGTGACGATTGCCAGTTCGCCGTTGGTCAGGCGCACATAATTTCCAGGGGGGAAAATGCCGACGGCTTCGATGATCATCGCCGGCATCGGATCGCTGTTGGTTTCCGAAAGAATGTACAGCCGCCGCGCCGCTTGATTGGCCGGCAGCGGCGCGCGATAAGCACGCGCACCCAGCATCGCGCAATAGCGATCGATATTGCGAATGACGTTAGCGATGGGCGATAGCTCCTTGATGCCATGCGGATAGCCGGTTCCGTCCGGACTCTCATGATGTTCCTGCACAGCGCGCAACCATTCCGCGTCGTTGACGCCAAGCGCTTCCAGCCAGCGGCGGCCTCGCTCCGGATGCGTCTGGATATCTTCACGTTGCTGGTTGGTCAGCGGCGTCACCTGTGACCACAATTGCTTCTGCAAATCGAGCATGGCGATATTCATCGTCAGCGACGCCGCCAGCAGGCGCAGATTTTCATCCGCACTCATGCCGAGACGACGGCCCAGCGCACCGCAGATCAGTGCTACGCCGAATGAATGCACGGCGGCATCGTCCGACGGATCGCGGTGCATGGTCTGAAATAGAGCCACATCAAAATTACTTTCGATGAGCCGATTGAGATCGGCAGATACCATCATCATCTGCCCTGCAAAGTCGGGCGCCTCGTACGGCGTCCGCAGCAGCGCGCAATGGCGTCGATTGATCCACTCATAAACATCGATAGGATGCTGCGACAGCCCGGCGGGAGTGGCCATCTCTTCTATTGACGGATTATCGACGGTCATTCCTCTCTCCCCTATGGCGCAGCGATGTATCTCGGCCGTACTCGCAGACAAGTTATCGGCCGCGAGAGCGGGGTTTTGAGGTGGACAGCTTCCGGTGACACCAGACCCTGCCCCACGAGATCATGGAACTCCGAATTCAGCTCCGGCAAGCGCCAAGCGTTCCACGCGGCGGCAATCGAAGGACGGGCCGCTCAATCGACGATTTCGTCGACCAATCCCCAATCCAGCGCTTCACGCGCGGGCAGCCGCTTGCCACTCAGCACCAGCAGTGCGGTACGTTGACGGCCGATGCGGCGCGGCAGACTGACACAGCCCCCGCTTCCGGGAATCAGGCCAAGACGCAGTTCCGGCAGTTGGAAATAAGCACCGCTTTTGGCGATCAGGCGACGGCCGAATGCCGGTAGTTCGGCACCCGAGCCGATACAGGCGCCATGGACCTGGAAGTCGACACGTTGTGCACAGCGCAGCAACGACAGCGCTGGATTGTGCACAGTCCGCACCACATGCGCGGTCGCGGGATCAGGTCGCTGGCCGAATTCGGCAAGATCACCACCGACGCTGTAGCACTTGCCAATGCCGCTCACGACCGCGCTGCGGATCGCCGGGTCGGTATTGACCAGATCAAAGGCCTCAATGAGTCCATCGCGCATGCCGATGTTGAGCGCATTGCGCGCTTCCGGCCGATTCAGCCAGACCAGCAGGCGATCATCCTCGCGATCGAGCATGACCGGCGGCTCGCTATCCTCGACTGCTTCGGGAACCTCTTCGCCGGACTCGCGCCAGCGCTTGAACTCCGGGCCTTCCTGCAAGGAGCTGTACGCGAGCGACTCCATGCGTAAGCCATCCTCGATCGGGATCAGTGCTGTTGCACGCATCACCTGGACGAAGATCAACGCGGCGATCGGTGAACGCTGGACATTGCGAAGAACTAGGGCCGCTTCGCGTTCATCGGCAACCAGCGCATCACAGGATTCGAGCAGCGCATCGCCAAAAGTGCCGTACGGCGCAAGCGCGACAACCGGGCAGGCCAGCCGGCCCAGCCATGTGATCAGCGCGCGGCGCTGGGGAGCACTCAGCTTTGATTCATCACCAGAAGGCCGCACGAACAGGCAGAAGCGTCCATTCAGGTATGACCATGATTCAGGACTAGCGCTTTCCTCGGCGAGCCGCAGCACCTCCCGCCAGCTGCGCCATTCCAAGCGCAGATCTTCTTCAACTGGGCTAGATACATCGGCAACTTCGACCATCATCGGGCCCTCCCAAAAATAAGCCGGCGAGGCGGTCAGGCCAGACTTTCCCTCAAAGAGGGGGCACAGCGCAAGAGGCAAAACGCTCTCGTAGCGAATCAGCCCAACGTGCGACGCGGGCAAATAAAACACCGCGCGACGTGGCGGTGAAATGGTTATGGCCACTCTGTGACAGTACGAAGAGCTCCATATCGGTGACTTTCGGGAAGCTTGCCGGGACACCGTGGGGCGTACCACAAATATCACGTTCGCCGAAGATCAGCATAAGAGGAACATCGATCACGGCAGATTCCGGCGCGATACTGCCTGGAATCAGCGCAAACATCGCTCCGATCGCGATCAGGCGATCACGCGCTGCAGCAACGGCTTTGCGTACGCCTTGATCATTGTTCCCCTGGCCCAGCATGGCGCGCGACTGATCATTGACTTGAAGCGTCGGGAACGGCTCCCTGAAGCGCTCCCGCGCAAACTGCGTCACCTGCGCCCGCGCGGCAGCAGCGTCGCCGGAGCACAGCGCCTCGGTCGGGGTGAGGATCTGCGGCATCCCGTTGAGGCTGAAACCCATCAGCACAATGGCGTGATAACTGCGGTGACGAGCCTGCTGCATGACGGTGAACATACCGCCCATGGAATGGCCCGCGCCGATTACGACGGGATCGGTTAACGGCGGCAGCCGCTCATCCACCGTGCCGTGGCGCAGTGCCTCAAGCACGTTCGATACCGCCAGCGCATCGGCATCGATGAATGCGTTGAGGTCAATCGCGAAACCATCGTCCGGAATGCCGCTGCCGCCAACCGCCACCGGGTTGATGAGTACAGTGACTGCGCCGTGCTGGGTCATCTGTGCCGCGAAGCTGAAGGATTCGTCGCCGTCGAAACGCAAATCGAAATACGAGGCCTTCATACCCCCGCCGGGAATACAGCAATACACGATTCCCGATAACGGCACGGATGCGTCGGGAAAACAGATGTCGACCGATAGCCGCACCGGCTGCTGCGCCGGCATCACTACGGAGACGTCGACAAAGCGATTTACGGTCCTCACGACCGCTCTCGCGCGCTGTACATCTGGTCGATCAGACTCGGCTGAGCACGGCACCCGCCATGCCTGAGGAAACGAGGACGTTATGTACGCTCTTGATCTGATTGACGGAGGTGCCACGTATCTGGCGCACGCCCTCGGCCATGCTGTTCATCCCGTGAATGTAGGCTTCACCGAGGAGCCCGCCATGCGTGTTGATCGGCAACGAGCCGTCGATCGCGATTTCACCGGATTTAATAAAATCCTTGGCTTCGCCCTTCTTGCAGAAACCGAAGGCTTCGAGCTGCATCAACGCGTGCGGGCTAAAAGCTTCGTAGAGCATTGCGGCCTGAAAATCGCTGGGCTTCATGCTGGTCTGGGCATAGAGCCGCTTCGCGGTGCCCCAGGCTTCGGGCATGATCGTCATATCGTCGTGGTAGTAGTTCGAAATAACCTCGACGTTGTAGGGAATCGATTGTGTCGCTCCGACGATCTTCACGGGTGGCTGTTTGAGATCGCGCGCCCGTTCGAGGCTGGTGACCAGAATGGCGACGCCGCCGTCGCTCTCCTGGCAGCAGTCGAGCAGACGCAGCCACGGCTCCTGGATCCACTTCGAAGCTTGATGATCCTCGATCGTGATTGGCTTGCCATAGAACCAGGCCTTGGGATTGGTCGCCGCGTACTTGCGCTGCTGCACGGCCAGGTAGCCGAGATCACGGTTGCTGACGCCATAGGTGTGCATGTAACGGCTGCACTGCAGTGCAGCCCAGCTCGCAGGCGTCATCGCGCCGAAGGGCACGCACCACAGCAGCGAACCGGTGCCGTTGCCGGACTGGTAGGACATCTGCTGCTGATTCGGGTTCTGGCCAAAGCGGTACTGCGAACGCTCGTTCATCGCACGCCAGATCAGCACGTTCTTGCACAAGCCCGCATTGACCAGCGCCATCGCCTGATAAATCGTCGCCGCTGCTGCTGCGCCGCCGCCCGGGATACGCGTGGTAAACGCGAGATCCTTCACGCCAAGGCAGCGCGCAAGGTTAACCTCGTCGCTATTGTCGATGGTGAACGTGATCATGCCGTCGATGTCGCGCGGATCGACACCGGCGTCGTCACAAGCGGCTTTCGAGCATTCCGCGGCAAGTTGTAGCTCGCTGCGACCCGACTCCTTGGAGAACTCGGTGGCGCCGATGCCTGCGATTGCAGCTTCGACAAAAGTGCGTGCCATTTCGTGTTCCCCTACTTTGTACGGGGCCGGAACACCGGCACTTTGTGATTGTTCATGGTTGGCTCGAAAGTAACTTCGACCGGCATATCCATTTTCACCTGATCCAGCGCCACTCCAACCAGATTAGAAACGAAACGAATGCCCTCATCGAGCTGGATCACTGCCACGATCGGCGGTTCACGAAAGCCGAAAGGAGGCGGATGCCGGGGTATGGTCCACGAATGCACCGTACCGTATCCGGAAAGCCTCACTTCCTCACGCTTGACGCTATGGCAATACGGGCACATCGGCCGCGGCGGAAAGCGGTACTTGCCGCAGTCACCACAACGCTGTCCGACAAACTCTTCCTTATCCGCCGCGTCCCAGAAGAACTTGGCATCGGGAGTGACGATCGGCGCTATACGTATCGGTTTGGGCGTCGCCGGAGCGGCGGGCGTGGACTCGGATGGGGACATGGTTCGCTTCCGAACAAATTAGGGGATGGGGACTGGATCAACCGATCTCGGCGCAATTCCGGTTTATGGAATCCAGTCGTGTCGGAACCGGCGCTCGCTGCGCCGAACCGCCACGCTGGAGATTCCTCAGCCGTTCACTTCTTTTCGCTGTTGGCAAGACCGGCCAGATTCATGCGCGCCTTGCCGCCCTGATTCTGCTCAGTGGCCGCGGGTCGCGGTGGCATTCTCGGCATACCGACGAAGCCGATGGCGAACTGCTCCTCCATGGTCTTCATCTGCTCTTCCGAGTAACCCATTTCGCTGAGGATTTTCTGCGTGTGCTCGCCAACCAGCAGCGGACGACCTTGAATCTTGCCCGGGGTATCCGACAGATCGCAAAGCAGGCCGATTTGATCGAGCTTGCCGACCACTGGATGCTGATATGACACCACCCACTTGCGCTTTTGGAATTCCGGATCGTCGTGCAGTTCGCGCGAGAAGGTCTCGGAAACGATTTCGATCGGCACGCCGGCCGCGTCAAGCTTGCCAAACCATTCCTTCGCGGTTTGCGTCTTGAATTTCGTAGCGAGGATCGAGATCAGCGCGTCGTCGTTCTTCTTACGCGATTCGGCGGTGGCGAAACGCGCGACCGTGACCAGTTCCGGCGTACCGAGCACGGCAAACAGCTCATCCCAGTGCGACTGGTTAACCAGCACGATACACAGCCAACCCTGCTTGGTCTCGTAGAGACGATGCCCCGCCGAATAGCCAAATTGCATCCCATCGATATGCGGGCGCTCGAAACCAGTGCCATCAGGTCGGGCGACCGCGTACGAGGTGTTCAGCAGCGCGGCGTTGATGATCGAGGTATCGACGAACTGCCCTTCGCCGGTCCGGTCACGATGGTAAATCGCATTGATGACCGCCACCGCCGAAAGGAAACCGTTGCCGGTGTCGCCGAACGACGTCAGCGCCCAGATCGGTTTGCCGCCCCTGGACATACCGCCATCCTCGTACTGGATACCGGACAGACATGCGCCGGTCTGGTCGTTGCCAGGCAATCCCTGGCGCGGGCCCTTTTCGAAACCGCGCGTATGACAGTAGATCAGCTTCGGGTTGATCTTCTTGAGACTCTCATAATCGATCTTCAGGCGCTCGGCAGCGTCGTAACGCATGTTGTGATGTACGACATCAGCCTTGGCAACGAGCTTCAGGAGAATCTCCATCGCCCGCGGATCTTTCAGATTCAGCGTGATGCTCTGCTTGCCGCGATTCGCCATGTAGGCGATGTGCACGCGATGCCAGAATACGTCGAAAAGACCGTTGATCTTGATGACGGTGGCGCCAAGATCGGACAACAGTTGCGCACCGAACGGGCCGGCGATGGCCAGACCGAGGTCCAGCACCGTGATGCCTTCAAGCGGCGCGGACAGCTTTCTGCCTGGATTGGCCTTTGGCGCCGGCGCGGATTTCGCCTTCTCGGCCTCGGCCTTCACCTGCGCGGTATGCTCGCCGGCTTTGGGTGCGGGACCGCCAATCTTGAGCGGCGTCTTGCTCATCGAGTACGCGGCACCCACCTGGCGGATCTTGCCGAGTTCCGGATCGTTCATTTCGGTGACGCAGCCGTCCGCAAGGAACGCCGGATCGATCAGCGATTCCTCGACGGAGCGCACGTCCTGCATCGTCATTTCAGCAGTGGCCGCCGCTTCCACCCACTCCTTCGCTGTGAATTTCTTCACCGCCTCGGCGAGGATTGGCTGATAGTGCGACATCACCAGGAGTTCTTCCGGCCCGGTACCGAAGCGATCGGGATCGTTCTGCACGGTCAGATTGGGCGACGCATTGATCTTGTCACCTGCGGATGCGGTAAGGATGAAGCGGGGATTGGGCACCCAATTCTGAATCCAGCGGCCATCCTTGCACTGAAAATGACCCTTGGGCGAACGACTGCCGATGATCCAGGAATCGAAACCAGGGGGATCGATATTTTCGGCGCGTTGCCATACACCGGAACCGCCGGCAAGCGCACCCTGCAGCAGCGAACTTTCGACGAGCTGGCCCTTGCCGGTGACTTCGCGCGCGCGCAGCGCCGCACTGATGCCGACCGACGCGGTGAAGAATGCGCCGAGGCTCGGCCAGTAGGACGCAGGGAACAAGGGCCCCGGACGCGGGGCGCCCTGCACCCAATCGTAAGGGATCTCGAGGTCTGGGAACGGATCAGGCCGTCCGGCCAAATGATTGAGCGCGCCCTCGGGCCAACCACGTTGTTCCCACTGCAGACCGGTACGCGCGGCAACCAGTGCGTCATACGCGGGACGGTTGGAGTGCTTGTTGTCGCGGCCGTAGCCGGTGATCGAGCAATAGATCAGACGCGGGTTGATCTTCGAAAGCGTCGCATAGTCGATGCCGAGTTTTGCGGTAACGCCTGGCGCATAGGTTTCGACGAGGATATCGGCCGTCTTCACCAGCGCCAGCAACGCTTCCTTGTCCCCCGCGTTCTTCAGATCCAGTACCGCGCTACGCTTGCCGCGCTGCCAGACTTTGTAGCCAAGCTGGGAACGGTACGGATCGCCGCCTGGCGGCTCCACTTTGATCACATCCGCGCCGTTGTCACCCAGCAGCATCGTGGCCATTGGACCCGCGATGCCCCAGGAAAGATCAAGCACGCGGATGTTTTCGAGAACTGCTGCCATCATTGCACCTTGCTGTCGATGTGCGATCAATCAAATCAGGATCCCAAATCAAGATCCAGTAACACGAAAACGGCGCCCGGAACTGCACGGTTTATCCATGCAGCGTGCCCGGCGCCGCCTCGCCGAATACCGCTTCAGTCGCTTACTTCAGACCGAATGTACGCAGTGCGTTTTCCGAAGTGATCTTGCGGCGATCGGCTTCCGGAATGGCCGCTTCCGCAAACTGGCTGACGACCTGCTTGCGGGAATGCGGCCAGCAGGTCGCCGGATGCGGGAAGTCCGTGGACCAATACAGGCAGTCCGGACCGAAGTAGTCGTAGCACGCCTTCAAACCTTGCGGCTCGTACATGAACGTCGCGCCACACTGCTGGCGGAAGGTTTCACTCGGCGGCCGCTTCACGCCCGGGAAAGTGTAGTGCTGGTGCATGCGCGGATCGAGCAGGGTTTGAAAAAACCATGGCAGCCAACCGAGACCCGGTTCGACGAACAGCACGCGCATCTTCGGATATTTTTCCAGCGTACCGGTCAGGATCCACATGCAAATGGTTTCCGCCAGCGGCGCCCAGGCCAGACCGGTGAAAATGCCCTTCTGCGGTGTCGGATCACGGCGGAACGTGTCCCACAGCTTCGCGCTGAGATCCAGATGGTTGAGGATCGTCAGATCACATTCCTGGATCGTCGCCCAGAGTTTCTCGTAACGCTTGTCGTAGAAATCGGGCAACCCAAGATCGGATGGGAACGGCGTCAGCTGCAGGCAACGCGCCTTGTTGTTCTTCGCCAAACGCTGCACTTCGCTGACTGCGAAATCGATGTCGTACAGCGGTAGCTGATAAGCCGTCATCAAGCGCACAGGATCAACCGATGAGAAATCCGCCATCGCGGTGTTGTAGCCCTGGAACACTTCTTTCCAGTTGTCACCCATCAGATGCGGATTCGCGATCTTGGCGCCGGCGAGTTCGGGGAAGATGACTTCCGCGTAGACGCCATCCAGATCCATTGCCTTGAGTTTGGCGTGCGGCTCGAAGTGACCCGGATCCATGGCGGCCTCGGGATCGACGAAATCCTCAAGCGACATCTGTGGCTGGCCACCGCGCAGTACTTTCGCTGCGTATTCCTCAGCTTGTTTATTGGCGTTGTCCCACACCTGATGCAATTCCTTGCGCAAGCGTGCCTTGACCCATTCATCCGTGAAGTGAACGTGGGAGTCGACGGAAATGAGACGTTCTTGAGCAACGGCAGTCATGATTTGAATCCTCCAATAAGCTTCGCGTCATTCGTTCTCATCAGGCAATGCGAAGCCATACCTAATGCGAATCCGCATAAAAATGTCGCCCGGCGATGGATTCTCGTGCCCGGGAAAAACGCGCCGAATATTTCGGCGGCAGGCGATGGGGGAAAGCATTCATCCAGGGGGCTCATCTGAAAAATGCCGCTACTCGTCCGCTGCTCAACAGCGGAAACCGGCAGTCGGACGCTGAGTTTGAGTGTGCGGACTTGATCCCGCTGACTCTTCGTCTAAATGGACTACTCAACGAGAGAACCTCCGGAGCCGACAAGGACACGATTTTCAGACGAATCCACCGCGCAGTTTGAGCAGACGATCGATCAGTCGCACAACACGATCGGGCAGCACGGGCCCCTCCTTGTTCAACAGGGACGACACCTGCTTTTTGAATTTGTCCGACAGCGGCGGGAACATCCCGCGTGGATCACCCACTGGAGGGCCTTCCTCGACAATCGTACGTGCGTTCGAGCATTCGGAAAATGTGTACCAACCGACAATACGCCCGATGCCGCTGGAATTGACGCCGCCGAACCCAAGATACGGATTGGTGCCCGACTGGATGACGTTGTGGTTCACCACTGTGCTGCCGGAGGTGGTGTTGTTGATGTAAAAATCCACTTCCTCGCGTTTCTTGGAAAAGATGTAGAGCGCGAGCGGCTTCGGACGGTTGCGAATGATATTGACCACTTCCTCGCGCGTCTTGAAGGGAACTATGGCAAGCACTGGTCCAAAGATCTCTTCCTCCATGAGTTTCATGTCGTTGGTGACATTGGTGACGATCGTAGGTGCGATATAACGATCCTCGGCGCGGCTCTGTCCGCCACAGACAATACGCGCACCCTTGGCTTTGGCGTCTTCGATCAATCCCTTGACGCGTTCAAAATGCCGGGCATTGATGATCCGTGGATACTCGGGATTCTTCTCGAAGCCTTCACCCTTGGGGTTGTACTGCGCGTTGATTTCCTTCACCAGCGCGTCGGTGAAACGCTGGGCCACTGACTCGTGCACCAGAACGTAGTCGGGCGCGATACAAGCCTGGCCAGCGTTGCACAAGCGGCCCCATGTCGTCTTCATGGCCGCATCTTCGATGTCCGCGCTCGCCTCGATGATCGACGGATTTTTGCCGCCCATTTCAAGCGTTACGGAGGCGAAATGATCTGCAGCCGCCTTCATGACGATACGGCCGACGTTGTTGTTGCCGATGTAAACGATATGGTTGAACGGGCATGCCAGCAACGCCTGCGCCGCCTCCGCTCCGCCTTCGACCGCCGCCACTTCGCCGTTGGGAAAAGTTTCGGCAATGATCTGCGTTATGATTTTTGACGAATAGGGCGCCAGCTCGGAAGGTTTCATGATGACCGCATTACCGGCGGCAAGCGCGCCGAACGTCGGCAGGAATCCGATGACATACGGGGCATTCCAACTCGGCAGCACCAACACCATACCTTTGGGTTCGTAGTGCATATAGCACTTCTTTCCCAGCGTCATCAGAGAAGCCGGCGCCATCTTCGGCTTCATCCATTCCTTGAGGTTTTTAGCGATGAAATCCGCCTCGAACTTGAGCATGACAAGCTCGCCTTCAATATCAACTGGCGACAGTCCGCGCTCCTTCTTTCCAGACTCGTAAATCTCTTGTCGTCGCGCCAGTATCGCTTTCATCAACCGCTGAATCTTTTCGATGCGCTGTTCGGCGGTTGTATGAACCAGCGCCGGCGTTTTGGCCGCGACGCGATCAAAAACGGTACGGATACCGGCCGTGTTTGTAGCGGTGAGATCGAGGACGGCGTTCATGCTTTGGCACTCGGTATTTTGTAGATGGAGCGGATCAGCGACTCGAACCTCATGTCCGAGAGGAAGCGGCGCATCGGCCCCATCGGCCGTGCGTCGCTACCAACGAGATAGAACGGCTTGAATTTCTTCACATCAAGCAATTTGACGACTTCTTCGGTGACCGCTTCCGGCGTGCTGCCGCGGCCTTCCAGCAGGTCCGGAAGCACCTTCGTCAGTGCATTTTCCAGTGAAGGCCCGTATACGCGCTGCATCTCCTGCGGCATTTGCGCCCAGGATTTCTTCGAGCGCTCATGCGAATTAACCGTCATCGCGGTCTTTACGCCGCCCGGCATGATCGTCGTCACCTGGATGCCAAATGAAGCCAATTCGTGGCGCAATGTCAGCGTCATGCCGTGAATGGCGTGCTTGCTCATGTTATAGGCGCCGGCGAACGGCGGATTGACCAGGATCGCGCCCGAACCATAGTTGATGATGCGCGCCGCCGGCCGTGCCTGTCGCAGCATCGGCAGGAACGACTGGATCGTCCGCAACTGACCCCAGGTGTTGATCTCGAACTGCCGCTGTGCATTCTCGACGGAAAAGCATTCAACAACACCATTGGCCATATCAGCGACACCGGCGATATTCATCAGCACGTCGAGACCGCTGTCGCCAATTGCCTTCCTGACCACTTCGGCGCTCTTGCGCACCGACTCGGAGTTGGACACGTCCTGTTCGACGATCGTGATCGACGGCTTGCCGGCAAGATCGGTGCTCGCACCCGGCAGCACTCCAGCGAAAACCTGCCATCCCATCCCGGCCAGCCGCTTGGCCATCAGGTTCCCCTGACCGATCGCGGCGCCGGTGATAAACACTTTTTTCATTCTTATGCTCCCACAGGCGCAACCGGATCAATGGCCCGCGCGCGCCGCGGCTTCCGGCGTGAACAGCGACGGATCCATCGGCGTATTGAGGCGCCACCAGTTGGGATCATCGCTGGCGCGGTCATTGGTCAGATATCCAGCCTCATAGGTTCCGCCGGTCAGGTCCTGATAGAGCGATGCACCGCGATGCCAGCCATGACCTTCCTGCGAATAGTGGAAGGTCGCCATCACCACGCGATAGAGTTTGCCTTGTCCGTCGAAGTTGTCAGCCATCAGAGTCAGCCAGGAATCCTCGTCGGCATAGAGCACACGGCGGGCGTAGATGTGGCGCAAACCGGGCTTGAGCGTGCCTTCGATTACCCACACGCGACGCAGTTCGTAGCGGAGATAATCCGGATTGACCGTCCCGGTCCTGACCAGATCCTTGTACTTCACTGCTGGATCATTGATCTTGAAGTTGTCGTACGGAAGATAAAACTCCTTCTTGCCGACCAGCTTCCATGTGTAACGTTCGGGTGAGCCGTTGAAACCATAGTCGTCATCGACGGTTCGGAAGCTGGCGGGCGGCACCGGGTAATCGAAACCGATTTCCGGCGCCTGACGGACTCGACGCGTACCGGGAAGGTACTGCCAGGATTGCGTTGAATCGGTCGAAAAATCGTTTGGCTGATAACCGACCGCAACGAAACCTCTCTGGCGCTCAGGCAGACTGAAGCCCTGGAAGAAATAGGAATTGAACTTGTCCTGATACGAGCCGGCTTTTTCAGCGTCATTGCCGATGGTGTACACCATATGCTTGTTGCGGCCCCAGGAAACATTGCCGTCGGCATAAACGTCGGCGATGTCGACCACCGCCTTTTCGGTCAGCATGTGCGCGGCGTGCGCAACATTCCAGATCGCCTCCAGACCACTCTGCGCAAACGGAAACGTGATCGCTCCGGTGAGCCCGGTGACACCCTTGCCGTCGTGGACCAGTTCCGAGGTCGCCGCATTCTTCTTGGTCCGGTCGCACACCCAGTCCGGATCACGGAAATCGCGGTGAGTCGGATAAACGAGCATGCGGTAGACCTGAGGGTATCTCTTGAACAACCCTTTCTCACCATCGGTCAGCTTGTCAGCATACTTGTCGATGTTATCCGGTGCGATCGTAAACAGCGGCTTTTCGTCCGCGTATGGGCCGGGTTCGTATCCGAAAGGCTTGGTGACTCCCGGCCAGGTTCCCTGGAACTTGCCGGTAAACGCCGGATAACCGGTCGCTTCATCACCCGCCCGATCGGCGCCGATGCAGGTGTACTTCGGGCCATCAAGCTCGGCCGCCTTTTCCGGAGAAACCTTGGCCGCCGCGAACATGACAGGCGACCCAACGCCGCCGACCAGCAGGCACGACGCAATAACCAGTTTGATCCTCATCAAAAACTCCTCCGTCAAAATTTGAGACTCGTGTTCAGTCCCTGCTCGTGGCCACAAATTTACGATCACCGCCGTCTACTATTCCAGCGTGGCCTTCGCTCCTGCGCGACGCAGCACTTCTGCCGACTTACGTGCCTCCGAAAAGCGCTTCGCGATGTCGGTCAAGCCGCTTCACGTTGCGCTGCCAGATTGGTTTTTACAAGCAGGCGGTTTATCCGCCGCGCGTTGTGATGCTTGTAATCGTATTCCACATCGCCGTTGCCGTTGACCAGTTCGGCGTTGGGAAAGCGCTTCATGAATTCGCTGATCATCAGACCGCCTTGTACCCTGACCAGATAGGTGCCAATGCAGAAGTGTGCACCCGCGCCAAATACGATATTGCCATCCAGACGCCGGGTGATGTCGAGCTTACGGGGATTTTCCCATTTCTGGGGATCAACCCAAGCGGCGGTCAGGTTGAGAAGAATCGATTGTCCTTTTCTGATGCTCTGACCCCGGAAGACCGCGTCCTCGCTGGCAAAACGGAATTGCGGCATCTTGCCGAACGCGCCGACACGCAACAGCTCAATGATAGCGTTCTCCATCAGCTCCGGACGCGAACGTAGCAGTTTGTATTGGTCCGGATTGCTCAGCAGACCCTGGATAACATAAGTGTGCAAATCCGTGGCTGTATCCGAGCCCGCCACAATGACCGCCTGAATGACCGAAAGAATGTCGTAGTCGTCCAGTTGCTCGTCGTTTTCTCTAGCACTGATCAGACTACCGACGAAATCGTCGCCCGGATGGGAAGCAGCTCGACGCTGCCGGATGAGGTCCTTGAAATATTCAAAACCCACCTGTGTTTTCTGCAACGAATCGGCGCGTTCCTTGGCGCTGAGATTGATGCGCGTCGCTTTGACCGTGTTGACGGCGAATTCATGAAAAAACTCTTCTTTGTCGGTCGGCACGCCAACCATGCGCGCCATCGAACGAACCGGCAGCTTCTCGGCGATCATCGAGAACACATCGAGCTGTTCCGGCGTACCGATTTCATCGAAGCACTGGACCACCAGATCCCGGATCTTGCGGTCAATCTTTGCCATCACCGGCTTGGAAAACGCAGGCATGGTCAGCCTGCGCAGTTGCAGATGCCGATCGGTGCTGGCTGAGAACAGGCCATGATCCAGCGATTTTTCAAAATCGCTCTTTTCCGCTTCCGGTTTTGCTGGGGGTGCATGCTCCCAGGCGCGAAAGTTCGGCGTGAACACGTTGTTTTTCAGCATCTCCAGGCAGGCCTCATGTGAGCTGACCACCCACATCTGCAAATCTTTGTGCCATGCCACCGGAAATTCATGGACCATCCGCTCCCAGGTCTGCCAGGGCGAGCGGATGAAGTCCGGCGAATACGGGTTGAAAATATTGCCGTCGATTTCGACGCGCCCAATCGCTGTCGCTGCAGTCATATCCGATTCTCCTCGCCCTTGGGTTGCTTGGTGAGTTGCCTTGAGCGAATCGTGGCCTTTTCGCTCTTGTTCCGGGTCTTGTTCTTCGATGGCGGCGATCGCACCGGCAGTCGTTCGCCGCGTGCGGCCGCGATACCTTGCAGCAGCGCATCGAGCACAGGCCGCCACTGCGTCTCCGCCAGATTGAGATATTCTGGCAACGCGCTTCTCACCAGCGGCAGCTCATCATCGCTGCGCTCGGCCAGCGCGCGCCTCATGGACAAATTTCTCGGCATGCCCATCTGGTCACTCGCCCTGGATGCAATCACGCCCACGGCAGCCCCTATAGCCAATATGCCAACAGCACGATGCAGGTGAACCCCTTCAGCCGCGCTGAAACCTTGTTCGGAAAGCGCGGCAAGGAATTGTTCAAGAATTTCGATTTCGAGATCCGGACCGAGATTGCCCTTGACCAATTCCGAAACGAGCTGCGGCTCGGAAACGAAGGATTCGTACATCACTTCGGCGTAATGAGTCGCAAGTTCCGACCAGTGCACATTGCCGCGCTCTGGCAGTTTGCGCGCCAGCGCGACCTGCATTGCGGCTAGGCTGACGAGTTCCTTGCTGCTGCTGACATACCGGTATAGCGTGGCAACCGCGACGCCGAGGCGATCCGCAACCCGTTTCAGGGTAACCCGCTCCAAGCCGATCTCGATCGCAGCAGCGACGATGGTCTGCGCGTTGACGCGCGCTGGCCGACCGACTCGCGGTGAGCCGGATTCAGCGGCAGCCTTGGCTCTAACTGCGTATGAAGACATCGAAGATTCTGCGATACCATTTGATTTGCGAATTACTTTCACAAATGTACTCTCAAAATTTGTCCGGCGCACTCATCCTAGTGGATGAAGCTGCCGGAGCGATTATTTCCACCGTCGGCCGATAAGCTCTGCGGAATCCCTGCGCCGAGATCCGGGGTGGACGAGTCAATCAGTCAGGAGATCAGAAATGAATCGAGTTGAAGGCAAAGTGGCGATTGTTACCGGCGCTGCAAGTGGCGTTGGGGCAGAAGATGCGCGAATGCTCGCGCGCGAAGGCGCGAAAGTGGTTTTGACCGATGTAAATGAAGACGCGGGACAAAAAGTAGCCGCGGAAATCGGCGCCAGCGCCCTGTTTCTGCGTCACGATATCGCTTCCGAAGATGATTGGCAGGCCGTGTTCAAGGCCACAGCAAATTACTTCGGCGCGGTTGACATACTCGTCAACAATGCCGCGATACTTGCCTACGGCACGATCGAGGACACCAGTCTCGAACTGTGGCAGCGAATCCAGCGCGTCAACGCCGACGGCTATTTCCTCGGCTGCAAGTACGCGGTACAAGCAATGAAGGAACGCGGCGGCACCATCATCAATATGTCGTCGCTGTCGGCCATTAGCGGCTTGTCGTCGTTCGTCGCCTACAGCGCGTCGAAAGGCGCCGTCACCGCGATGACGCGCAGCATCGCTGCTTACTGCAAATCAAAGAACTACAAGATCCGATGCAACTCGATTCATCCGGACGGCATCAAGACGTCGATGACGGCCGGCGTCTACGGCACTCTCAAGCCGGGACAAGCTGTCTTTCTGCGCGATGCGAAAAACTTGCCGGGCCGGCTTGCGGAACCGTCCGACATCGCCAACCTCGTGCTATTTCTTGCTTCGGACGAATCGCGCTTCATTAATGGCGCGGAGTTGCGTATCGACAACGGCTGGTCAATATGGGCCGATTAAGCAATACCAGAGAGAAATAGAAGGGCCGGCTCCAACTCCGAGCCGGTCGCTTTAGCCGCTTCGCCTCAGAAGCGATATGTGGCATTCAAACCGAGGTTATCGCGATCAGCATATGGGTGCGTAGTGAAATCGGGATTGCCGAAGAAGGCGCTATAGACAATACCGAGATCCAGGCTCTGCAAGTGCGTGAACGTCAAGCCCAGACTGGCGCGTATGTCACCCGCGCCCATCAGGGATCCGAATGAGCTGAGCTGCGATGTTTGCCCCTCGGCAACGCCGGAGAATGTGATCGGAATCAGCAGATCCCACCCATTAAACACGCCGTTCTCACCGATCTGCACCAGCACGGAACCTGCCCAGGACGTCCTCGAATAAGTGAGGCCGGTATAAAGAGTTTGGTCCGGGCTCGTCGGTACGTCCTGAGTATGAATATAAGGATCGGTGTGATTCACGAAGACGTATCCCAGCTCACCGGCAATGTTGATGCTGTCCCACAACAATCCGGAACCCGTGGCGTAAATCCCGTTAAGATTAATTTGTGTAACGTCACCGGGCATGGGGACAGGGACATGCCCAAGAAACGAGGAGACATAATTGACGAGAATAGGGGTTTTCTGTCGGTAACTGACGTCTCCAGCCCAACTGAGCCCGAACAGAGTGGTTGAAAAGCTCAGGGCACTCAGATCGACACCGGCGAAATATCGAATGTTGTATGTCGTCGGCACGTTGAGCGTATCGACGATGTCGAAGTTACTATTCTGAATAATTCGGCCTAGAGCCGGCAGGGCATTCACCGCATTCTGTACGTCGCAGAATTGGATATTGGCAGTGATCGATGCGTTGCAGTTGAAGTTCTGGTATGGGCTGGGCTTGGTGTCGTGATAGCGAAGGCGATACAGCCCCAGGGTCGTTGATCGCGTGACCGCATATTTGAGCCCCAGACCATATTGCCCAAACGAACTGGGATTCAGTTCTCCCGCATACCGGACGTCGGAAATATCCGGCGGCGCGCCAGGGAGAAACGCGAGCGGATTGTGCAAGCCATATACAAACTGAGCCCCTGGCCCTACGACATCGGCAATTGAAAAGAACTCGCCCACCGGATCGAGTTCGGTTGCCTTGAATTCCATCTTATATTGTCCGAGCAGGGTGAGACTGTTCGTCAGCGACAACTGCAGCGAGACTTGGTTGACGGGCAGCAAAATGCTTTTGACGTCTGCCCCCGGTATGTTGGCCTTGGTGGCATCCGCCGGAGCTTGCGCACCCGAAATGTTCGGAAAGAACAAGCTCTCGCCCCAGGCCACCACCTGGCGCCCAAGGCGGACGTTCAGATCCATGTCTTCGCCGAGATTCCAGCTTCCGAAACCGTAAGCATCAAGCAAACGGATGCGCCGGCCATCGAACCGGTGCGCGTCGGATGTGAATTCGTTGTTGGGACCGGTCTTGTTGATTGTCCCCGGAGAATCATTGTTGTTAGAGCCGAGGTACGCGGCGTCAAAAAACGCATCGCCGCGTACCTGGGCACCATAGTTATCCTTGGTGAAATTCAGCTCGCCGAGCGCGGAAATACGATTGTTGACGAGGCTGCCGCTTTTGAAGTTGCGATCACCGTCATCGTAGTTTGCAGACTTCGGGTATTTGTAGGGTTCGAGAATTGTTACGCCTTGAGCAACTAGCGGGTCGGGAGCTGTGTTGACAATTCCGTCGGCCGGATTCTTGACACGCACCGCTAGCGCATAGCTCATCTGAAGACTGAAGGTTCCATCTCCCCCAAGCGCTTTGAACTCGCTTGCGTGGGCGGAGCCCGCAAATCCAACGATGCTCGCGACCAAGCTTGCGCCCACGATTGCAAACTTTTTGTGGACGAGTCCCTTGCTCCCCCTGCGATACTGAGCTGCAATCACTTTTCCTCCGGTGCTTCCCGACTCGTTATTGTGACAACCATAGAAGCCCCCGCTTCTTCCAACTTCATCCAAACTAGCTAATGTCGACTACGACTTTCGACCAGTATGGATCTCCTCCGAAAAACATTTTGACTTAAATGTTTTTCGAGATTAGCATGCCCACGGAGCATTTGAGCCTACATGCGTGCGGCGAATCTTCGCAACTGGGGATCTTCAAGATCGTCTGCAGTACCAGGCGCCTGAATTTGCGTGGACTGGACGCATGGGGTCCAGAAAAACTTTTGGTCGGATGCTTACGCAACAGCTGGGGCGCGACGCTGACATATCGTCGCATCGGAAATACCGTGGATTGATGTGCTTTCCTTTTGGAGGATTGAAGCAGTGAAAAAGTACGATCGCCAGAAAGGAGTCGAAGTGTTCAATGAAGTCTATTGCGGAGACGTACCGCTGACGCAGCCGGGCCAGAGCAAGTTTGTCGATCACATGCTCGAAACGCTGTTCGGAACCCTGTGGTCGGATGAGACGCTGAGTATTCGCGATCGTCGCCTGCTGCTAATCGGCGCCATCGCTGCGCAGGGCGACGAAACGACATTGACGATCCAGGCGCGCTCCGCGCTGAAACGCGGCGAACTGACCATCAAGCAGCTCGAAGCTATCGTGATGTTCATAACGCAATACGTCGGATATCCAAAAGGCTCGCGTTTTTTCAATATCTATAACGCTCTGCTGAAAGAAACGCAGGGCACTCAAAAATAACGGGGCGTGCCAACAGCGTCCGCGCGCGCCGGCAACGCCAGTGCGACGCGTCGAAAAGCACGCACGCCACTTATTCATCAATTACAACCCGGAACAAGAAACCGTCATGGCACTTCCCGGCTACTGGTTTTCAAAAAATCCCGACAAGGCCTGGGGCGAGAAATTCTTCCTCACCTTTATTCCGGTGTTTTTCATTTACAACGCTGTCATCCAGAAAATGGGGTGGCTGGATGTCGGAAACTTCTGGCACGTCACGCAAAACCTGCTGATGTGGGCACCCTACTGCCTGGTACTGCCCGCGATACTGCGCCGCAACAGCGGTGTGCCCTGGAACCAGAGCTTCTGGTTCAAGTACAACTTGTATATGACGGTCTACATTTTCTACGTCACATACTTTCACACTGAATATTTCTTTTCTGTGCTGGGCATCCGCTACAAATTTCCGCACGTCACGCTGTATCTGGACTCTGCGCTACTCGGTCCCGACGAGCGTACGGCCATGCAGAATTTCGAGAAGGTGCCACTCGGAATGTATCTCAATGCGATTGCTTTTTTCATGGTCTATCACACCGCATCAGTGGTGGTGATGCGGCGCGTGAAAACTCTGACATTAGGCGCGTCCAAGGCGATTCGCTATCTGTTCTGGATCGTAACCGTCGCCGCCGCCTCTTACTTCTTCGCCTGGGCGGAAACGTTCATGTACGTCAATAATCCGCAGGCAATGGTCAACGTCTGGTACGTGGACATGCCACGCATGCTCAGTCTCGGTTCGGCCTGCTACGCACTGTACTTCATAGTCAGCTTCCCGAACGTGTTCCGGCTCGACGAAGAACCGGAGGCCCCGAAATGGACGCTGTCGCGCTGTGTCGTCGAAGCATCGTTCGTCAGCATGACTGTGTTGCTGCTGCTCGATCTGTTCACCTGGATCGTCGGCCCCATTGCCTAGCAACCTGTCGAACTTGGGTGATCGTCGCGAGGATTGAGCGCGCTACACCGTCAGCACGATCTTGCCGATATGCGTCCCGCTCTCCATGAGCCGATGTGCATCGGCGGCTTGTTCCAGCGGAAATGTGCGGAACACCACTGGCTTGATTGCGCCACTTTCCAGCAGTGGCCACACGCGTTCGCGTAACTGCGCGGCGATCGCCGCCTTGAATGCGACCGGACGCGGACGCAGCGTCGAACCGGTAACCGTCAGACGGCGCATTAGCACCTGCGCGAGATTGATCTCCGCCCGGGAACCCCCGAGCAGCGCAATCAGCACTAGCCGGCCATCCTCGGCCAGGCAGTTCAATTCGCGCGGCACATAGTTGCCGGCAACCATATCTAGAATCACGTCGACTCCACGTCCGGCAGTCAACTCCCGTACCACCGCAGTGAAATCCTCGCTGCGATAATTGATACCTCGTTCGGCGCCGAGCGCTTCGCAGGCACGCGCTTTGTCCTCAGAACCCGCCGTCGCGAACACGCGATTGCCGAACGCTTTAGCGAGCTGAATCGCAGTCACACCGATCCCGCTGGTGCCGCCTTGCACCAACAGCGATTCGCCCGGCGCGAGCCGTGCGCGATCAAATACGTTGCTCCATACCGTGAAGAACGTCTCCGGTAACGAGGCCGCTTCGACATCGGACAACCCCTTCGGAACCGGCAGACATTGCGCCGCAGGAACCGCGCAAAACTCCGCGTAGCCACCGCCTTGCAGCAGCGCGCAGACACGATCACCGATCGCGAAACCGGAATCACCCGTATTTCCTGCGACGATCGTCCCGGCAATTTCCAGCCCCGGAATATCCGAAGCACCCGGCGGCACCGGATAGTTGCCAGTGCGCTGCAAAACATCGGGACGGTTGATGCCGGCGGCCGCTACGCGGATCAACACTTCACCTACGTTGAGCAACGGCGTCGGGCGCTCACCAGGAACCAGAACATCCGGATCGCCGAAGCGGCTGATTTCAATTGCTCTCACGACGAACTCTCAGCGGTATCGGCCATTATGACCTATCATCGTAATACAGCGACCGCCGATCGGCTTCACTATCAACTAGCTTCCCTCCGCTATATAAGCTATAGGGGAGTCGAGTTTCGGTGTGATGTAGAGCAAATATACTAATGGGTTGTAAGAGTGAGCACCCAATGGCATGGTGAAAAACCATAAAATTTGGGTGTTAAAAAAAATAAAGATGGGGTACGGCTGAAAGGATGATGGCGCCGTGTTTGGGGGGCGATGATGCAAAATAATTTTAAAAAAACCTTTTCTTTCATAGTGTTGTGGATGATCTTGGTCGCTTCGACCGATGCTTTCTGCATGGATGCGGTATGGACGAGTTGGATCCAGCACCTGAAAAGCGACATGAATTACAGCGTCATTCAAGGCAATGCTCACGTCTTCAACTTGGCGGACTGCAGCACAGCCATCAAGGTGTTCGGCAGTTGCTCGGGCAACAATCCGGCTGCGCCGTACATCGAAATCAATCCTCCCGTTTCGAACGGCACCACCAACGAATTCATCGAGCCGTGCTACAACTTGACGGTAGAACCCTGCCAGTCCGCCTCGACCAGCCTTATCAACGCGTATACCACGGTCGGTCCGGCTCAGAATTACGTCAATCCCTATTATCGGCTCGGTGACCAGGACGCACTGGTGGTGATCGTCAGACTGCCGCCAAAGGCAGCCTACTTTGGCTATCAAAGCTATGTCTTCACCCGCTCCACCCAGCAGTACATTAGCTATCTGCCAAACTGCAAACCCATAGGCCGGGTCAATATCTGCCGCTGGTACGTTCTTGGGAGCGTCGGCAATAGCGTCAACAATATCGCGATAGCGCAACAGACCGGCGGAATCACGCTTCCTGCTCCTGGCAGCAACGACGGTCCGGAAGTCGCTTTCATCACGACTTCGAATCAAACGCTCTATGAGCAGTTAAAAGCCACATTTTCATCACCGGCGGTTGGTGGCTCCCAATCACTACTGTTCATTGAGCCACTGTACCCGAAGAACCAAGCCTCACTAACCGCTCCCGATTCACCGAACTTGCCCTATTCTCCGCACAATGTCATCACTGGTTTTGACGTCGATGGCATGGCGCCTGATCAGGCAATCCACGATGAGTTCAATACCCTGATTCGCTACGCTGCGTTTGAGAATCACGACGCATCGCAAACGTGGCTGTGCGCAATCGATCAAGACTCGGGGAACGCGGCTGCAGAATGCAAGAATTATCCGCCTCTGCCTGAGTCGCCTATTACTGTTTACCGTGTAACCAAACCACCGTCGGGGACCGATGTCCTGTACTCAGGCATGTCCACCCTCAACCCGAGGACGGCGAATCAGAACGAGACGGGAGTTTCCAAATCCGGCCGGAAAAACCCGACACTGGTTAATTACAGCGTCGTTGCGGAAGATCTCGCAAACGCGATCAAGAAGTACATGAAAGCGATCAATAGCGCCGACAAGATCGGTGTCATTCAGATGTTTCATCAATGGAACGCCGGTCCGCGTTGTATCACAGTCGGAATCGATTGCTACGAGGATACCCAGGACACCGCTCCATACGGCGTTCTGCCCGTGGGTTATCTGAACGCAAGTGGCGGTGAAATTGCGTTCGTAGTTGGCGTGAACCACACCGCAGAGGTCGTGAACAACGCCACGTATTTAAGCGTCGGCATCTACGATGGCGGCAGCGGGCAGGATAAGAACATTCTCATCCTGGAAGGAATTTCGAGCCTGACGCAAACCAATCCGCGCGTCGCCGGTTTCGACAGCTGCTCGTCTCCATCTACCGATCCAACCAAGAGCAACTGCCTGAATGGGTCGGCACTTCAAGTGTGGCGCGACATCGGCTCTCCGATGGGAATGCACCGAAGCCTCAACTTCTCGACGGTATCGAATCTTTATGTTGCCACTGTGGCAAGAGATACCTACTGCGCGTCTGGTGGCGCCGGCGCCACACTCCCGTTTTGCTCAAAGCTGTACCGAAACGCAGGTTACACGGTTCTGCCCATAACACCGCCGGCGGGCACAACCAATGGCAATTGTTCGCCGAGTGCGGATGTGAAATGCGGGAAATATCTGCCCGTGGAAGATCTTCTAGGAGTTTCAGAACGAGCGTATGTGGTTCCAGGACAGCTCAACGGCGCGGATCCCAGCAAAATCGTTTATCCGTTCGTTGTTCATTGAAGGAGCTCGCGCTGGTCCTGGTCCGCTGCCGAGCGATTCAGCAGGCGCGCATCACGGTTCTTCGTTTTGGAATGGCTAAGTTGATCTGGTGGGTCGTGTCGGAATCGAACCGACGACCAGCGGATTAAAAGTCCGATGCTCTACCGACTGAGCTAACGACCCCGATTCCCGGAAAACAATCTGCGGAGTCGGAAATTATAACTGTCTTGATTATCGCGCGCAGCCCGCGCGCCACTATTATTCCGTTGGTCTTCGCAGGCGGCCTGTCCGGCCCAGGGCGCTTGGGCGCGCAGAAGTATTTGATTGCTAGGCACGGTAGTGAGTCGGATCGGCGACTCCGGCGGCTTCGAAGCCAGCGCGCCGCAAACGGCAGGAGTCGCATTTTCCACATGCGAATCCGTCGGCGTCGGCTTGGTAGCAGGATATGGTTTCGGAAAAATCGAGTCCGAGTGCGATGCCTTTCCGAATGATGTCTGCCTTGTCGAGTGAGATCAGCGGCGCGTGAATCTTGAAGACCGTGCCTTCAACCCCCGCCTTCGTGGCAACATGCGCGAGTTGCTCGAAGGCACTGATAAATTCCGGACGGCAATCTGGATAACCGCTGTAATCGATCGCATTAACACCGATAAAAATGTCATGCGCGCCGGTCACTTCAGCAAGTCCAAGCGCCAGTGAAAGAAAAAGCGTATTGCGCGCCGGTACGTAAGTTACCGGAATCCCCACGGCGAATTTTTCGGGCACGGCGATGGCAGGATCGGTTAACGCTGAACCACCGATGCGGTCCAACGCCACTTCCACGATGCGATGGGATTCCGCGCCAAGTTTTGCAGCGATACGAGTGGCGGCTTTCAGTTCGGCGGAATGACGCTGCCCGTAGGCGATACTCAGCGCATCGCAGCGATATCCATCGGCCCGCGCGATTGCAAGAACGGTTGCAGAATCAAGTCCACCCGATAGCAGAACGACCGCTCGCCTCTCATTCATCATAGCGCGCTCCGGAAAATTTCTAACGCCCGGGTTGATCGCCCCAAAGTATTTTATGAAGCTGCATCTGAAAGCGCACTGGAAGCCGATCAGCAACGACCCAATCGGCAAGCTCTCTCGCCGGAAGTTGGGCGTGACTCGGAGAGAACAGAATATTGCAGCGATCCTTCAATTGATGGCGCTCGATGATTTCGCAAGCCCAGTCATAGTCACTGCGGCCGCAAAGAACAAACTTGACCTCATCAAATCGCCGCAACAACGCAAGATTGTCCCAGCGATTGCGATCGACCTCTCCGGACCCAGGGGTTTTGACATCCACCACGCGGACCACTCGCGGGTCCACCACGGAAATGTCGAGCGCGCCGCTCGTCTCCAGCGAAACGACGTAACCCTCATCGCAGAGTCGGGACAGCAAAGGCAGACACGCTTTTTGCGCAAGCGGCTCGCCGCCAGTAACGCAGACATGCTGGGCACCCAGCTCGCGCACCTTTGCCACCACTTCATCGAGTTCTTGCCACTGGCCACCGTAAAACGCGTAAGTGGTATCACAGTACTGACAGCGCAGCGGGCAACCGGTCAGGCGCACAAAGACAGTCGGCAGTCCGACAAGAGTGGACTCGCCCTGGAGAGACCGGAAGATTTCAGTGATGCGCAGACGCCGGGAACCCATGCCGCTCCCCGTCTGCTGCTCGGTGGAGCCAGCGGGTTCGTCCATGGATCAAGACGGCTTGAGTTTGCTACGTGCGACGTCCGCAGCCTTCGAATTGGGAAACTCACGGACTACCCGCTGCAATACAGCGCGGCCCTGCTCATTTTTTTTCAGATCGATATTGATCAGCCCAACCTTCAACAAGGCATCCGGAACTTTCGGGCTTGCAGGGAAGCGGTCCAACAGGGACTGGAAGCTCTGAAGCGACGAATTCAAATCATGCTTCACGTAATACGCTTCGCCCATCCAGTACCAGGCATTGTCCGCATAGTTTCCCTGCGGATACTGGTCGAGCATCGCGCGAAAGCCACGAATCGCCTCATCGTAATGTTGAGTCTTCAGCTGACTGAAGCTCGCAGAATACTGCGCCTCTTCCTGTGGCGCGGGCGCGCTGCCCGTAGGCGCAACGACCGGTGACGAAGAGGTTTCCGGTGCCGGGCTTGAGGAACTTGAAGGGGGCAACGCCGGCGCTGTCGAAGAAAGCGCATTCGTCGTCGCCGGCGGCGGAGACGCCGCGTTCGCAGCCAACGGTACGGAGGATGGAACGGAGGCCGCAGGTGGCGCGGTACCCTCCAGATGCTGCACACGCTGATCAAGTGCCTGAGTCTGCTTTTGCGCATCCTCGAAGTCGTGCCGCAACTGCTCAATGTCACCGCGTAACGAGCGCAGATCATCCGAAACCTGCGAGTTGCCCCGGCTGGCATTCATGCCGTCGAGCTTATGCGACAGCTCGGACAGCTTCGCTTCGGCGTTTTGCAGCCGCAGCTCTTCGGGACTCAGCGCATGCGGATCACCGCTGATCGGACCACCCTCACTGGCACATCCCACAACCGTGGCCGCCGCGATGGCGGCCACGACTATGAAACGATTCCGATGGTTTGCACGCCGCACGGCAGCCAAACGGATGATTTCCCTGAGCCAGGAAAATTACTGTTGAACGACGTCAACGCGGCGGTTCTGCGACCAGCAGGATTCGTCGTGCGACGTGCAGACCGGACGCTCCTTGCCGTAGCTGACAACCGATACCTGGGCCGCCGATACACCGGCCGCTTCCAGCGCCTGCGCGACAGAATTGCCGCGGCGCTCACCGAGGCCAACGTTGTATTCACGCGTGCCGCGCTCGTCGCAATTGCCTTCGAGGCGAACCTTCGTCGTCGGGTGCGAGGACAGATAGCCTGCCCAGTTGGCGATCACCGGCTGACCGTCCGACTTGACGTCACTCTTGTCGAAATCAAAGTAGACCGAGTGCTTCGAGGTATCGAAGCTGTTCGCCACTGCTGAGCCACTGGTGTTGGCACTGCTTGTCGGCGCGGTTGAAATGCCCGTTCCCGCATTGCTGGCGGTGGACGCAGCTGCGTCCTTGTCACCGGAGCTGGCGCAGCCGGCGAGCAGCGCAGCTGACAACGCGGTGGCAGCGAGGATGAACAGGGTTTTCTGGGTTTTCATGCTATGGCTCCTTGAGGAAAATCTGACGACTACTGGGGGCGAATTATTTTGGGCAAATTTTAACGACCGGACGACAGCATCAAGAGAAAATCCGCGGTGACGGATCGCCGCAAGAGTTGCCCTTCGGCACTTGCGATCCGCACTGTGAATCCCCGCCCATGGATACGGTCGTAGCGATTGTTACCATCGAAACCTGATTGCCGCGCCGACCACCGCGAGCGTTATCCTTAAGCGGATGATGGCTCATCAATGGCGCGCGAAACCTGCTTACGTTCTCCAAGAGCGCGATACGATAGCGCGAACTGCTGAATTTCTCCAGTATCCGTGTCTGCGCCGGCCTCAGGAGGGTCCACGGTAAGCGGTGGTCAGTGGATATAGGACGACCACGCGGGCTCCTGCACCTCGCTGCCGACCTGGCGCAGGCTCTGACGGATGCGTCCATCGACCGATACCGTTCGCAATTCGGTTCCATTGTTTCCCAAACCCGCATACATGACCACCGCGCCATTCGGCGCGAAACTCGGGCTCTCGTCCAGGGGACCATCGGTGATCAGCCGCATCTCGCCGCTCTGCAAATCGAACAGGCCGATGCGCAACGCCGAGCCGTCGTTGTTTACCAGCGCAAGCTTCTTGCCATCCGGTGAGAAAACCGGACGCATGTTCTGCTTACCCTGAAAAGTCAGGCGCTGCGGCTCGCCGCCGTTGACGCCGATACGATAGATCTGCGGGGAACCGCCGCGGTCGGAGGTGAACGCCAGCCACTGCCCGTCCGGCGACCAGGTGGCTTCAGTGTCGATCGCCGAACTGTCGGTAAGACGGCGGCGTGCGCCGGTGCCGACATCAACGACGAAAATGTCCGGGTTGGTTTCGAACGACAGCGTCACCGCCAGATAACGCCCATCCGGCGACCATGCCGGCGCGCCGTTGATGCCGCGCTCGAATACGAATTTTCGCAGCTCTCCGGTCGCGAGTGTGTGCAGGTAAATCGCGGAACGGCTGTGTTCGTAGCCAACATAAGCGAGACGCTTGCGGTCCGGCGACCAGCTTGGCGACATCAGCGGCTCTTTGGCGGTGGCGATGATATGCGGATTTTCGCCGTCCGAGTCAGCGACGATGAGCTGCCAGCGCTGCCCATATACCGGCCCGGTCACCGAAATATAAGCAATCTGCGTATTGAAATAACCGGGCGTACCAGTGAGCTTCTGATAAATCAGATCAGCGATTTGATGGCCGACGTAGCGAAGTGCGTTGGCCGGAGCGGCGGGGATGTCGTATGCGAGCAACTGTTCGCCGCGATACACGTCCAGCAGGTAAAAGCGCGTCCCGAATCCCGCGTTGTCCGGCCGCACCTGGCCGATGACCAGATCATCCATGCCCACCGTGCGCCAATTGCGGTAATCGACCTGCCCGGGCCCGCTCGGCTTTTCAAGCATGTCCGCGCGATTAAGTGTGCGAAACAGGCCACTGCGCGCGAGGTCCGCGTCGACGACCTGGGCGATATCGACCGGCACATCCGCAGGTCCGGCAAAGGGAACAACGGCGATCGGCTGCGTCGAAATCTGGCTTTGCGTGACTCTGATATCCAGATCCGCGAACGCTGATGCAGAGAAAGCCGCGAACGAAACGGTCGCCAGAATTTTGAGAGTTTTCGTCACTGGCAGTTCCTCGGATCGGGAGAAAAACAAATGGTGATATTGGGATCGAATGCGGTCATGTCGGTCGGCAGTGGCAGCGGGCTTGCCTTATAGACCGCGCGCCGCACGGAATCGTCGAAAAGCTGGTTGCCGCTGCTTTGTGCGATCTGCGCGTCGAGCACATCGCCGGTCGCAGCGAGCCGGATTTTAAGCCGGCACTTCAAGGTGTCAGTGCCGGCCATCCGGCTCCATGCGCGGGAGATGGCGGCGGTGAGCTGCTGTGCCCACTGTATCTGGGTATTCTGCTGCTCTTCGCCGCCGAGCTCGGCCGCCAGCTCAACCTCGCGCTGGCGTTGGTCCGCGGTCGCCTGCTTCGCGGCGGCTTCCTTCTTCTTGCGCTCGGCCTCGGTGGCCTTGCGCTTGGCTTCATCTGCCTTGCGTTTAGTTTCCTCCGCCTGCTTACGCGCGGATTCTTCTTCGGCGGCCTGACGTTGCAGTTCCTGCGCACGGTGCTGCTCCTCCTGCGCCGCTTTTTCCTTCGCTATCTGCTGCTGGCGTTGCAGATCCTGCTGACGCTGCTGTTCGAGCGCGGATCGCTGACGGGCCTCGGCATCCTGGCGCTGCTGCTCCTGCGCCTGTCTGCGCTTCTGGTCATCCTGATCCTGAGTCGGCGGCTCCGGCTTCTGCGTGTCCGGCTGCGGCTTTGCTTCGGGTTGCGGCGGCTGCGTTACCGGCTTGGGCGCGACATTGATGATCGTGCCCTGAATCGTCGGCGGCAGAGCAACCTTGTGCGTGCATTCAACCCCGGTGAACAGCAGCATGGCCGCAAGCGCATGAACCATCAGCGCGAACAGCAGGTGATGAGGACGAACGTTCATCCGCGATGCGGTTTGTTCTTCCCGGTCGGTGGCGGCACGTCAGTGACGAATCCGATCTTCGACGCGCCAGCCGCCTGCAACAACGACATGCCGTTGGCGACCCGCTCGTATGGCACCGCCTTGTCGGCCCGAAGCAGAACCATAGTCTGCGGCTTGTTGTTGAGCACCGCCGAGACCCGCTGTACGACTTCGTCGTCGTCGATCGGCTTGTCGCGACTGGTGCCAATGTCGAGGTAATAGCGACCGCGCGCATCGACGTAGAGCGTAATCGGCTCCTCCTCGCTCGGCAACGGTTGCGCGCTGGTCTGCGGCAACTCGACATCAATACCCTGCGTCAGCAACGGCGCGGTGACCATGAAGATCACCAGCAGCACCAGCATCACGTCGATATACGGCACGACGTTGATCTCGGAGTTGAGCCGCCGCTTGCCGCGGCGCGGCATGGTCGCTGCCATCAGGTTTTTCCGGAACCGGCGCCGCGCAGACCGCGATCGATGATGCCGGTCAATTCCTCGGCAAATGTAGCGTAGCGGCTTTCAAGCCGGTCGACACGCGCGGTGAAGAAGTTGTAGGCGATAACCGCCGGAATCGCAGCGAACAAACCCATCGCCGTCGCCACCAGTGCTTCCGCGATGCCGGGCGCGACCGAAGCCAGCGTCGCCTGCTTGACGTTTCCGATCGAGATGAACGCGGTCATGATGCCCCACACCGTTCCGAGCAACCCGATGTAGGGGCTGGTGGAACCGATTGTGGCGAGCAGAGACAACCCGCCTTCAAGGCGATCCACTTCGCGCGCCTGCGACACCCGCATCTGCCGCTGCACGGCGGCCAACGCGTCGTCCGGAGTGGAGCGGCCGCTCTGCTGCTGGCGCGCGAACTCCTCGTAGCCGGAACGAAAGATCGAGGCGACACCCATGTCCTGCTCGCGGCCGTGCCGCAAGCCTTCATAGAGATCGCTGAGCGTACCGCCCGACCAGAAACGATTCTCGAATTGCAGCGCGAATTTCAGCGCCGAAGCGAGAATGCCTTGCTTCGAGAAGATCATCACCCACGAGACCACCGACGCGATCAGCAGCAGCAGCATGATGGCCTGCACCGGCACGCTCGCATGGAGCAGGATCTGAAGTACGGAAATGTTGGCGGTCATGCGCTGCTGTCACTCCTGGTTTTTCGTGCCCGCGAAAAAATTCGCGACTTCTGTCACTCGCCGCGGCCGCATCGTCTTCAGATCGATGCAGGCGACTTCGATATCCGCCTTCACATACAGCAGCGACGGATCGTCGGCAGCGATCAAGGTCTGCGCGAAGGTCATGCTTGCGAGCCGATTGGAGACAATGTCGGCTGTCGCGAGCAGTGCATCATCCAGTCGTGCCGCGCGCCGGAAATCGATTTTTATGCGCGTCACCACGAAAGTCGCGCCGGTTTCGCTGCGCAGCCGCTCCAGGCCCCAACCGCGGGAACGCAGCCATTCGGTGCGCGCACGCTCGAAGAAGCGCAAATAGTTTGCGTGATATACGAGACCGGCCGTATCGGTATCCTCGAAATAGATTCGGATCGGCCACGCAAATGGCGGTTTATGTTTTTGATCGCTCACGATAGGGCTGGATTTTATCGAATTACGTGGGGCGGATGCGGCCGGCGGAGGGCGATTGTTTGCAGATGGACCGCACCACGGCCCGGCGGTTCATTCGGCAGCGTTGAAGAGATCGCGTTCGCTGGGTCGCGACGGCGCCGGCAGGCCATAGTGCAGATAGGTCTCGCGACCGGCCATGCGTCCACGCGGGGTGCGCAACAGATAGCCTTGCTGGATCAGGTACGGCTCGACGACATCCTCGATCGTCTCGCGCGCTTCTCCGATCGCCGCGGCAAGGCTGTCGACACCGGCTGGACCACCGTCAAAGCGCTCGATCAGAGTCAGCAGCAGCCGGCGATCCAGCAGATCGAGCCCCGCACTATCGACGCCGAGCATCTTCATCGCAGCGTCGGCGGCATCGTGCGTGATGATGCCAGTGCCGCGCACCTGCGCGTAGTCGCGCACACGGCGCAGCAGCCGGTTGGCGATGCGCGGGGTACCGCGCGAACGGCGGGCGATCTCGACCGCGCCGTCAGCCTCGATCGGCATATTGAGAATGCCGGCCGAACGCGACACGATCGCGGCCAGATCCTCGACACCGTAGAACTGCAAGCGCTGCACGATACCGAAGCGGTCCCGCAGCGGCCCGGTGAGACTGCCGGCGCGTGTCGTCGCGCCGACCAGCGTGAACGGCGGCAGGTCGAGCCGGATCGAGCGTGCCGCCGGACCCTCGCCGATCATGATGTCGAGCTGAAAATCCTCCATCGCCGGATACAGCACTTCTTCGACCAGCGGCGACAGACGATGGATTTCGTCGACGAACAGCACGTCGCGCGGTTCCAGATTGGTCAGCAAAGCGGCCAGATCGCCAGGCCGTTCCAGCACCGGTCCAGACGTCTGGCGCATGTTCACGCCCATCTCGGTGGCGAGAATGTGCGCCAGAGTGGTCTTGCCGAGCCCCGGCGGACCGAAGATCAGCACGTGATCGAGCGCCTCGCCGCGACCACGCGCAGCCTCGACGAACAGCGACAGCTGCTCGATCACCGGCTGCTGACCGACGTAGTCGGCGAACTGGCGCGGACGCAGGGCGCGATCGATGCGCTCCTCATCGGCGCCAGCGGCGGCGGAAAGGACGCGCTCGGTCATTTCAGTGCACGCTTGAGTGCTTCCTGCACGATCTGTTCGACGGTCATGCCTTCTTTATACGCTGCGTCGGTGAGTTTCTGCACTTCGGCGGGTTTGTAGCCGAGCGCTTCGAGCGCCGAGCGCGCTTCGGCAAGCGGGCTGGCAGCGGCTCCGACCGTACCGGCGGCCAGACGGACCCCAGACTCGGCCCCGGCCTTGTCGCGCATCTCGATCACTAGCCGCTCCGCCGTCTTCTTGCCGACGCCCGGTAGCTTGATCAGACGCCCGGTTTCGCCGGCACGCACGGTGATCCAAAAATCCTCAACGCTGATGCCGGACAGAATTGCGAGCGCGACTTTGGGTCCGATGCCGCTGATCTTGATCAGATCGCGGAATAAAGTCTTCTCCGCTGCCGTTGCGAAGCCGAACAGCAATTGTGCGTCTTCGCGCACTACCAGATGCGTCTCCAGCACCACGGCATCGCCAACCGGTGGCAGGCGGAAGAATGTGGACATCGGTGCCTCGACTTCGTAGCCGACGCCGTGGACATCAAGCAGCAATTGCGGCGGCTGCTTGGCGAGCAGGCGGCCACTGAGCCGTCCGATCATAACCGCCATCTCCTGGCGCGGCGTCGCGCCGTGCCGATCCGCGCAAGCGCGGGCGCGGTACGCAGATGAGCGTGACACAGCGCCACTGCAAGGGCATCGGCTGCATCGGTGGGCGGCTCATCAGGCAGATCGAGCAGTACACGTACCATGTGCTGGATCTGCTTCTTGTCCGCGCGGCCGTGACCAACGATCGTGGATTTGATGCGCGCCGGCGCATATTCGGCGACCGGCAGTCCCGCCTGCGCGAGTGCGCAGATCGCAGCGCCGCGCGCCTGTCCAAGTACCAGCGCGCTGGATACGTTCATCTTCACGAATACTTCCTCAACCGCCGTTTCCTGCGGCGCGTATTGGCGGATCACTTTTCCGAGTTCGCTGAGAATATGCAGCAGGCGCTGCGGCAGCGGGACATCTTCGCACTGGATACGACCGTAAACGACACAGGCGCTGCGACTGCCGGTGGTTTCGATGATGCCGTAGCCGGTGATGCGCGAGCCCGGGTCTATGCCGAGAATCCGGACCAGCGATGAAGTCTCGCGCGTGGACGCCTTGGATGGCGCCGTGATCGAAAGATCCCTGCGAGCAACCGTGCTCACGCGGCTCCGGGCAGATCCGCGTTATGGTGGACATCCTGCACATCATCCAGTTCTTCAAGCCGTTCCAGCATCTTGTGCAGAGACTCGGCCGCTTCGCCAACCACCGCGATGAGATTGTTCGGGCGCATGACAATGCCGGCCTTGACTGTCGTCAGCCCCGCCGCGTGCAGCGTCTTCTTCACATGTTCATAAGCGGTCGTCGCGGTGACGACTTCAGTGTAACCATCGCTGCTTTGCACATCGTCGGCGCCGGCCTCGATGGCGACTTCGAGAATCTTCTCTTCAAGTTGCGGCTGGTTGCGCGTGTCCAGCCACAGTTCGCCGGCCTCGGTGAACTGGAATGCGACCGAACCGCTGGCGCCCATGTTGCCGCCATGCTTGCTGAACGCGTGGCGCACATCGGCAACGGTGCGCGTGGGGTTGTCGGTCATGCAATCGACCATCACCGCGACGCCGCCAGGGCCATAACCCTCGTAGCGAACCTCGTGCATCTGGTCGGTGGCACCCTCGCCGCTGCCGCGCTTGATCGCGCGTTCGACCGTGTCCTTGGTCATGTTGGAGTCGAGCGCTTTATCGATCGCGATGCGCAGCCGCGGATTGCTGGCCGGATCGGCGCCGCCGCCGCTGCGCGTAGCAATGGTGATTTCGCGGATCAGCTTGGTGAACAGCTTTGCGCGCTGTGCGTCGGCCGCGTTCTTGCGGCCTTCGATGCTAGGACCTCTACCCATATTTCTCCCGTCCGCGCGACTCGATCAGAACGTCAGACGCACACCGGCGAGCAAGCCGTTATCAACCGTGTGAGTACCGTCGCCGCTGAAATCGACTTCGATATTGCGGTAGCCCGCGTATAGCACCGCGTTGTGCAGCAATTCATATCCGACCGAAAGGCCGAATTCCACGTATTCGTGCGCGTCGGAAAAAGCCAGGGGATCGGGCGCGTAGTAACCATAAACCGTCCAGATCACGCGGTTGATCTCGCGGAACCGAGCGTTGAGGCTGCCGCCGATCGCAATCGCTTCACCGCTGGCGCCCTCGCCGTCGAGATAATAAGCACGCACGCCGAGCGTGCCATCGACCTTGGCGCCCTGCACGCCGAGATCACCGGCGATTCTCAGACCGCCATAGCCTTCGTTGAAATCACGATTGCTCTGGCTGTGAAACAGGCCACCCACTTCGTATTCACCGTGCGATGTCGACGTCATGCGTCCAACCGGCCCGGACAGCGAAGCCTGCACGCTGTGGCCGCTCGCATTGAGATCGAAAGTTTCCGCATGTGCGGCGCTCGCGAACGCAAGCGCAGCGGTAATAATCCACAACCGATTCATGATGCCTCCTTCGAAAAATTTTATTTCAGCGCTTCGGACGATTGGCGCTGTGGATGGCATGGCCATCGACCGCCAGCGACGCCTCGTGGAACGCCTCCGACAGCGTCGGATGTCCGTGCATGGTGAGCTGGATGTCTTCGGTCGTCGCGCCAAACTCCAGCGCGAGCACCGCCTCAGCCAGCATTTCCGATACGTAAGGACCCACCATGTGCACACCGAGCACCCGGTCCGTCTTCGCGTCGGACACGAATTTGACCAGACCCGCGATCGCTTCCATCGCGCGCGCGCGGCCGTTGGCGGCGAATGGACTGGTCCCGATCTTCACCTCGTGACCGGCCGCTTTCGCCGCTTCCTCGGTGAGACCGACCCAGGCAATTTCCGGCGCCGTGTAAATGACCGAGGGAATCGCGTTGTAGTTCACTTCGCTCTTCTGGCCCGCGAGTTGCTCAATGAGCACGACGCCTTCCTCGATGCCCTTGTGCGCGAGCATGAAACCGCCGATCACGTCACCGACCGCATACACGCCCGGCGCCGAAGTGCGGTAATGCGCATCCACCTTGACGAAGCCGCGCTCGTCGAGCACGACGCCGGCGGCTTCGATGCCGAGGTCTTTGGTGTACGGACGGCGGCCGACCGCGACGATCAACTTGTCGAACGCTTCGGATTTCTTCTCGCCGCCCTGTTCGTATTCCACCGTGACTTCTTTCTTGCCGACCTTGGCGCTCAGCACTTTCGCGCCGAGACGGATGTCGAGTCCCTGCTTCTGGAACTGGCGCAGACCTTCCTTGGCGATCTGCTGATCGGCCATCGGCAAAAAGGTCGGCAGCGCTTCGAGAATCACCGTCTTGCTGCCGAGCCGCGACCACACGCTGCCGAGTTCGACGCCGATCACGCCGGCACCGATCACGCCCAGCCGCTGCGGTACTTCAGTGAAATCCAGCGCGCCCCAGGAATCGACCACGCGATCGCCGTCGAATGGCGCGATCTTGCTGAGATTCACCGGCTCCGAGCCGGTCGCGATCAAAATATGCTTGGCGGTGAAAGTCTTCTCTTCCTTGCCGTCCAGCGACCTGTAACCGACCTGGCCGTTGCCGAGCAACCGGCCATAGCCGTGAATGCCGGTAACCTTGTTGGCCTGAAACAGCAGCTTCACGCCGCCGGAATTGGCCTTGCTGACGGCCATCTTGCGTTCCTGCATCTTCGCCAGATCCAGCTGTACCTTGCCGACGCCGATGCCGTGCACTGCGAACTCATGATTGGCGCGGTGATACAACTCAGAGGATTCCAGCAGTGCCTTGGACGGGATACAGCCGGCGTTGAGGCAGGTGCCACCGAACGACGGCGTGCCGTCGCGGTTCACCCAACCATCGATGCACAAGGCTTTCATACCCAGTTGCGCCGCACGGATGGCGGCGGGATAGCCGGCGGGACCGCCGCCGATGACAATTAGATCGTAGGCTTCGCTCATGATTCGTTCCGGAAATTCGCGCGGATTGTAACGCGAAGCCGCCATTCACGCGGATAACGTTTCGGTACCGAGTTGGGTCGTCCGACCGTCGAGTTGGCAGTTCGGCTCATGAAGATCGCGTCACGCTGTGAGGGCTGCGCTCTACACCCCCTGAACTGTCGCAAGTATCATGTCGCTACTTCGGGCCGTTGTTCGGCCTGCCCCGTCTCGCCGGATCCTGATGACCCCCACAGCACTGAAAGAGCTGGAAGCCGCTCTATGGAAAAGCGCCGATGACCTGCGCGCCAATTCCGACCTTAAATCCAACGAGTATTCCTCGCCGGTCCTGGGTCTGATCTTCCTCAAATTCGCCGACAGCAAGTACAAGCAGCAGGAACAGTCCATCAAGGCCGAGTACGAAAAGCTCAAGGGCACGCGCCGCGAACGGGCGATCGAAGACATTGCCATCGAGAAGTGCGGCTTCTACCTGCCGGATACGGCGCGCTACGACTATCTGCACAGTCTGCCCGAGAAAGAGAACATCGCCGGCAAGCTCAAGCAGGCGATGGAGGCTATCGAGAAATACAAGCCGGAATTGGAGGGCGTGTTGCCCAAAGACGAATATTTCGCCCTCACACGCAACGATGTCAGCATCCCCAACCGCCTGCTGAAAAACTTCGCCAACATCCCGGACGATGCCGACGGCGACCTGTTCGGGCAGATCTACGAATACTTCCTCTCCGAATTCGCGCTGGCCGAAGGCCAGGGCGGTGGCGAGTTCTTCACCCCGCGCTCGGTGGTGCGGCTGATGGTGGAGATCATCGAGCCGCACGGCGGCACGGTGTTCGACCCGGCCTGCGGCAGCGGCGGCATGTTCGTGCAGTCGGCCCGCTTCGTCGAGGAGCACCGCAAGGCCCTGGACCAGAATGCGGGCGATCTCGATCTCTACGTCTGCGGCCAGGAAAAGACTCTGCAGACGGTCAAACTCGCGCGCATGAACCTCGCGGTTAACGGCCTGCGTGGCGAAATTCACCAGGCCATCAGTTACTACGAAGACCCGGCCGAAAGCTTCGGCGAGTTCGATTATGTGCTGGCTAATCCGCCCTTCAACGTCGACGAGGTCAACTTCAAGCGCATCGAGAACGACCCGCGCTTCAACACCTATGGCATCCCGCGCCGCAAGACCAAGAACGCCAAGGACGAGGCCGGCAACGAAACCGTCCCCAACGCCAATTACCTGTGGATCAACCTCTTCGCCACCTCGCTCAAGCCCAAGGGCCGCGCCGCGCTGGTCATGGCCAACTCCGCCTCCGACGCGCGCCACGCCGAGGCTGACATCCGCCGCAAGCTGATCGAAGCCAACCTGATCTATGGCATGCTCACACTGCCGAGCAATATGTTCTACACCGTCACCCTGCCGGCCACGCTGTGGTTCTTCGACAAGGGCAAGAAGAGCGAAGACATCCTGTTCATCGACGCGCGCAACGTCTTCACCCAGATCGACCGCGCGCACCGCGAGTTCTCCGAAGCGCAGTTGCAGAACCTCGCCACCATCAGCCGCCTGCATCGCGGCCAGCGCCAGGCCTTCGTCGATCTGATCGACCGCTACTTCGCCGACGGCATGCTGCGGCTCGCCGCCAACGCAGCCTCGGCGCCGCAGGTGGCGGAGAAAGTGCGCGAGCTGACCGACGACCCGGCCTGCAAGGCGGCGGCCGCCGAACTCGGCAAGCATTGGCGCCAATACCAGAAACTGCATAAAGCCTGGAGCGACTACAGCGCCTCGGTGCGCAAGCGCTCCAATATCGAAGCTCGCAACAGCGCACAGCGGGAGCTTGCGGAGCCCTTCGCTGATTTCTTTATCGAGCTGCACAAGCACTCGAAAGATCTGGACCGCGCGATCCGCGCCTGGGAGCAGGCGGATGTGGAGAAGAGCGGCAAGCGCCGCGGCGAACGCGCTACCAAAGATGTGAAAGCCGCGCTCGATACCCTACACGGCGAGATCAAGGACGCCGAGCAATGCTTCCAGCACATCGCCTGGCTGCAGACGCGCTTTCCGGAAGCGAAGTACGAAGACGTGATCGGTCTGTGCAAACGCGCGAGCCGCGCCGAGATCGAGGAGCAGGACTGGTCGCTTAATCCGGGTCGGTATGTCGGGGTGGTGATTGAAGAGGATGGGAAGACGGAAGAAGAATTCATTGACACTCTGGCTTCATTTCAACAACAACTCTCCGTTCTGGAGCAAGCTGCGACGGCATTGAATCAAGTGATTCAGAAAAACGTAGCTGCTATTGAAGCAGGCGGATCGATTCAACAACCGAGTCAGGTCTAAATGCTGCTTCCGACGGGATGGAAGATCGCGACCGTAGACGAACTGAAAGCCAACGTGCCGCGATCCTGCGCGGCTGGACCTTTCGGCTCAAGCATTAGCGCCCAGTATTTCGTGGAATCAGGGGTTCCAGTGATACGCGGCGGCAATCTGTCAGACTCGGGACTCAAGTTCATACCCGAAGATTTCGTCTTCATCACAGAAGATCGGGCGCGCACGTTCAAAGGTGCCCAAGTCGTTGCTGGCGATCTTGTATTCACTTGTTGGGGAACGCTTGGACAAGTCGGGTTGATTCCGTCCGATGGCCCTTTCAACTACTATGTAATCTCCAACAAGCAGCTGAAGCTCAGACCAAATACTGAAATTTGCTCGGCCGCGTTCCTGTTCTATTACTTCTCGACTGAACATCTGCGACGACACTTTCAGGACATCGCGATTGGTTCCGCCGTGCCCGGGATCAACCTCGGTTTACTTAAACGCATCAAGGTTCCGCTGCCACCATTGGCTGAGCAGAAAAAGATCGCCGCCATCCTGACGGCCTACGATGACCTGATTGAGAACAACAAGCGGCGCATCGCCTTGCTGGAAAAGATGGCGGAGGAAATCTACCGCGAGTGGTTTGTCCGCCTGCGTTTTCCGGGTCATGCGTCCACACCGGTTCACAAGGGCGTGCCGGAGGGATGGCGTAGGCAATCGCTTGGTACGATCTGTTCGATGGTCAAGCGAGGGATCTCTCCCGGGTATGACGATCAGGCTGTAACCATCGTGCTCAATCAAAGGTGTATTCGTGGCGGTGCAATCGATCTAGGTTTTGCCCGGACGCACAGTTCAGATGTTCCAAAGGAAAAGGTGGTGCAGTTCGGCGACGCTTTGATCAACTCTACGGGCGTAGGAACTCTCGGAAGGGTGTCAGTGGTCGGCGTCGAAGGAAGCGGCTGGACGGTCGATTCTCACATCACTATTTGTCGCGCCAATCCTCTCAAGGCGCACCCATTCTATGTCGCTCATACCGTCAAGCTGCTCCAGACTCAGTTCGAGTTCTTGGCGAGCGGTGCTACAGGGCAAACCGAATTGAATGCCAGCTTGGTTAAGGCGATTGCCGTGTTAGTACCGCCATCAGCGCTGAGCGACCAATTTGGCGCGATTGCATCGGACATGTCGCGCCAGCAATGCGTACTTAGTCAGTCGACGCAGAACCTGCAAAAGACCCGCGACCTCCTCCTCGGCCGCCTGATTTCCGGCAAGCTGCGGGTCGATCAGGTCGACATCCAGTTCCCGCCGAACATGCGGGAAAGCGCCCGAATGTCCTATTTCAACTAAACAAACATTGACATATGTTTTATTATAATTAAACATATTGTCTTAAACATTTAGCTGCGACGGAACATCCATGCGCCGAAACCATCGCCAAATTGTACGTGACCAGACCCGCCGGCAGCTCGATGCCACTGCCGGGCTGGCCGGGCTGCGGCCGCCGAAACTGGGCTGGATCAAGACCGCGCGTCTGGCCTTGGGCATGAGCGGAGCGGCGCTGAGCGCGCGCCTGGGCGGCACGCGTTCGCTGGCCGCCAACCTGGAGCGTTCCGAGCAGGAAGGCCGCATTACGCTCAAATCCATGCAGGACGCGGCAGCGGCGATGAACTGCCGCTTCATCTACGCCATCGTGCCCGTTGCCTCTGAAGGCAGCGCCGAGACCGCGACGATGGCCGCCGTGGTCGAAGCGCAGGCGGACCGCGTCGCGCGTCGCATGGTCAGGAACGCCTCGGTGCACATGGCGCTGGAGGCGCAACAGCTTGACGCCGCCGACACCGAGCGCGAGGTACAGCGGATCAAACAGGAACTGTTGCGCGAGATGCCTCGTGATCTGTGGGCGCCGGCCCATGACGAACCACGGAGCTGAGCCGGACGGCGCGACGCCGCTCGATGAAGACGAGCGCGAAGGGCTGCGTTTCCGGCATATCGAAACGCGCGGCGAGCTGGACCGGATGGAGCAGGCCAATATCGTCGAGGGCCTGCGCTGGCTGAACCGGCAGAAGAAACCGGATGTACTCACCGAGTCTTTCGCGCTGACTCTCCACAAGCGCCTGTTCGGCGAGGTGTGGCGCTGGGCCGGGTGCTTTCGCCGCACCGAGAAGAACATCGGCGTCGCGCCGCACCAGATCGCGATGCAGTTGCGCGCCTTGCTCGACAACACGCGCCACCAGACCGATCACGCGGTGCATCCGCCGCTGGAACTGGCGCTGCGCTTCCATCACCGCCTGGTGCAGATCCATCCTTTCCCCAACGGCAATGGCCGCCACGCGCGGATCATGACCGATGCCGTGCTGCGCTTCCGGCTGCAGCAGCCGGCAATCCACTGGGAAGGCCGTGACGCGGCGCAGACCCTGCAGGCGGCGGGTGAGCACCGGGCCGCGTATATTCAGGCCTTGAGAGCAGCGGATGCGCGTGATTTCGCTCCACTGCTGCGGCTGTTCGGGGACGGGGCCTGAGTCAGTGCCAAACTTCATTTCTGAGGATGACATCGAGCGGGCGCTGGTGCAGCGCCTGGTGGCCGTTCATCACTTCAAGACGCTCAACGCCCATACCGAAGACCGCGCCGACCTCAACGACGGCAGCGATCGCAGCGACAAGCGCGAAGTGGTGCTGCTGCCACGCTTGCGTGCCGCACTCACCCGTTTGAACCCTGAACTGCCTGCGCAAGCCATCGAGCTGGCCGTGGCCGAGTTGGTGCGCTCGCGCAGCGCGATGTCGGTGATTGCAGCCAATCAGGAGGTGTATCGCCTGATTCGGGACGGCGTGCCGGTGGAATTTCAGAACGCCCAGGGCCGTACCGAACCGGCGCGGGTGCGCGTGATCGACTTCGATTCCGACGACCCCGAAGCCAACGACCTGCTGGCGGTGACGCAGCTTTGGATCGCGCCCAGCGGCCTAGGGCGCAGCTACCGCCGGCCGGACGTGTTGCTGTACGTGAATGGCCTGCCGCTGGTATTCGTGGAGTTGAAGAACTCCAACGTGAAGCTGCGCAGCGCCTTCGACGGCAACGTCAGCGACTACCGCCGGGATATTCCGCGGTTGTTCGTCTACAACGCCTTCCTGCTGCTGTCCAACGCCGTCGATACGCGCGTGGGCAGCATCACGGCGGAGTGGGAGCATTTCTTTCATTGGCTGCGGCCGGATGACGAGAAGGAAAAGATTGACCGCACGCAGATCGCCGAATCCGGCACGAGCCTGGAGCGTGCCGTCGCCGGCCTGCTGTCGCCGCCGCGGCTGCTGGACTATGTCGAGAATTTCATCCTGTTCTACGCCGACACGCAAAAGGTGATCGCTCAGAACCACCAATTCATCGGCGTGAACCGGGCGCTGGTCCGCTTCGGCGAGCATCGGAGCGACGGCAAGCTGGGCGTGTTCTGGCACACGCAAGGTTCCGGCAAGAGCTTTTCGATGATCTTTTACACGCGCAAGATTCAGCGAAAACTCGGCGGCAACTACAGCTTCGTGGTGGTGACGGATCGCGAAGACCTGGACGGTCAGATCTATCGCAACTTCCTGAATACGGGCGCCGTCACCGAGCAGGATGCGGCGCGACCGAAGAACAGTACGAAGCTGCGCGAGGCGCTGGGTCAGCACAAGCGCATCGTGTTTACGCTGATCCAGAAATTCCGCTACGACCGCGGCAAAACCTACCCGCTGCTGTCGGCCCGCGACGACATCGTGGTGATCGTGGATGAGGCGCATCGTACGCAGTACAAGTCGCTGGCTGAGAACATGCGCGCTGGCCTACCGAAGGCCGCGTTCCTCGCCTTCACCGGCACGCCACTTCTGGGCCGCGAGCGTCGCACCCACGCCTGGTTCGGCGCCTACGTGTCCGAATACAACTTCCGCCAGTCGATGGACGATGGCGCGACGGTGCCGCTGTTCTACGAGAAGCGCGTGCCGGAAGTGCTGATCCAGAACGAGGCGCTCGGCGACGAGTTCTACGAGCTGCTCGAAGACGAGAACCTGGATGAGGCTCAGCAGGCCAAGCTGGAACGCGAGTTTGCCCGCGAAACCGAGGTGATCAAGCGCGACGACCGGCTCGACACCATTGCCCGCGACATCGTCTACCACTTCCCGCGTCGCGGCTATCTCGGCAAGGGCATGGTGATCTCGGTCGACAAGTTCACCGCGGTGAAGATGTGCGACAAGGTGCAGGCACTGTGGAAGGTCGAGATCAAGCGGCTGGTCGGCGAGATCGGCAAGACCGTAGACGAGCTGGACAAGTTGCGCATGCAGACGGCGCTGGCATTCATGCGCGGCGCCGAAATGGCGGTGGTGGTTTCCGAGGAAGCGGGAGAAGACAAGAAATTCGCCGCCCAGAACCTCAATATCGCACTGCATCGTAAGCGCATGGAAGCCGTCGATGCGGAAGGCCATGACATCGAGCACAACTTCAAGGACCCGAGGCATCCGCTGCAGCTCGTATTCGTCTGCGCGATGTGGCTGACTGGCTTCGATGCGCCGACGCTGAGCACGTTGTACCTCGATAAGCCGCAGAAGGATCACACGCTGATGCAGACCATCGCTCGGGCCAACCGCGTGACGAGCTACCTGATCAATGGCAAGTCGAAGATCAACGGCGAGGTGATCGACTACTACAACGTGTTCCGCAACATGAAGCGGGCGCTGGCCGACTACGCGGAGGGTGATGATGAAGAATTGCCGGTACGCGAGAAGACGGCGCTATTCGATCTGCTCGACGACGCACTGGCACAGGGCGCCGACTTCTGCGCCGAGAAGGGGATCGAGCTGACTGCCTTGCTGGAACACAAGAGCACATTCAAAAGCCTCGACGTGTTCAACCGCTTCGCCGATACGCTGCTGAGCAACGATGGCTGGCGTCGAAGCTTCAATGTCTACGAGAACACGATTTCCGCACTCTACGAGGCCTGCAAGCCGGAAATCCTGTCCGAGAGGGAACGGCCGCTGGTGTATGTATTCCAATACCTGCGCGGGGTGGTGGACGGCAAGATCGACGAGCAGGATGTCGATGCCCTCCGCGTGAAGATCGGGGAACTGCTCGATCAGAGCGTGGTAACGACCGAGAGCAATCTGCAGCAACCGAAATCGCCTCGTTACGAAGTGGTCGTGCGCAGCAGGCAATGGGATCTGCGCAATATCGACATCGAAAAATTACGGGCTGAGTTCAAACAAGCGCCGTACAAGAATATCGAGATCGAGAATCTACGCGCCTTCATTACCGCCAAGCTGGAGGAATTGCTCAGACGGAATTCGGGTCGCGTGCAATTCGCGCAGCGGTTTCAGGAAATCATTGACCGATATAACTCTGGGGGCACGACGAACGAGCAGTACTTCGAAGAGCTATCCAGGTTCACGGCCGATCTCGGAAGCGAAGACGAGCGGCACATTCGCGAGGGCCTGAGCGAACAGGAGCTGGAGCTGTTCGACGTGCTGAAGCAGGAGAAAATGACCAAAGCTGAAGAGCAGCAGGTCAAGCTCGCTGCGAAGGATCTGCTGCATCGACTGTTACAACAGCAGCCGAAGGTCCTGGTCGCCGGCTGGTATAAGGACGCACAGAGTCAACGTCGAGTGAGATCGGTGGTTGAGGAAACCCTTGACCAGAAACTGCCCGACAGCTACGACCGTATGCGCTTCAAGGCCGCATGCGACAGCTTATTCGACCTCATCGTTAATCGGACAGTTAACGACCCCCACTGGAATACAAGCATCCACAGTGAATAAGCGGGAATGCTCACTGTATTGGTATTGGGATTCCAAAGCTTACTATCAGCACTGTTCGCTTCGAACTGCAGGCGACGATTTGGTGACAATTGGTGGAGCGGAGGAGGATCGAACTCCCGACCTCTGCATTGCGAACGCAGCGCTCTCCCAGCTGAGCTACCGCCCCACACAGACGAAAAGTATAGCAAGTTTGTGCGCCTACGTCGGCGATGTCATCTGAATCTGCGTGGCAGCGTTAAAAGGCAGATGCGAGGATGGCGGGGCACGGAGAGAACGCGACACCATCTGCTCCGGTTCAACTATATATCTGGAAAATCCCATGAACAGGTTTACAAAATACTCATTGGCGGTCAGCGGTTTGCTCATGGCCTCGATGCCGGTATCGGCGATGCGGCCGTCGCACGCGGCCCCGGCCTTCCGCCCGGGCGAGGTCATCGTCAGATATCGGGATAAGGCCTCGCTGAACGGCATCAATGCGATGAAGAGCCGGCTTGCGCTGAAGCGCGTCGGGGCAACGCTCGGCGGACGTTTTGAGCGACTGGAATTGCCGGCGGTGATGGACGTCGCGGGCGCGATCAGGACGTTGGCCAACGATCCTTCGGTGGAATCGGTGCAACCGAATTATGTGAAGCGGCGCTTTCAGGCAGCGACGGTTCCGAACGATCCGGATTTCGGCCTGCAGTGGGGCCTCGACAATACCGGTCAGGCCAATTTCATCGCCGGCGGTCCTGCTGGTTTTGTCGGCGCGGATATGGATCTACTCGCGGCCTGGGATCCGACGGGCGACGGCAGCTTCCCGCAGACCGGCAACCGCTCGGTGACGGTAGCGATCATCGACAGTGGGTTTCAGACCGATCATCCGGATTTCATTCATCCGGACAGCACGTCGAATTTCATTGCCGGCGTAAATTTCACGGCGAACCCGACCAATTCTGATGTCGCACCGGATTCATCCGGCGATGCGCATGGCACCGAGGTCGCGGGTTGCCTCGGCGCGGTCGGCAATAACGGCACCGGCGTCGCGGGCGCGATCTGGAACGTGAAGATGATGCCGCTGAAATTCGGTTTCGACACCGCATCCGAAATCGCAGCGCTGCAATATGCCGTCAGCAACAGGGTGCAAATCGTCAACGCCAGCTTTGGTGGCCCGACCTACGATCCTGCCGAACTCACTGAGCTGCAGGATCTGAACAACAATGGCATCTTGTTCGTGACTGCCGCCGGCAACGAAAACTCCAATACCGACTTCGCTGGCGCCAATTATCCGGCCGGTTATCTCCTGCCAAATGTGCTCCCGGTGGCCGCCACCAATCGGCAAGACGGGATCGCCAGTTTCAGCACGTTCGGTCCGACCTCGGTGCCGCTCGCCGCGCCCGGCCTGCAAATCACCACGACCGAAACCAATAGCGGCTATAGCGCGTCGCCCGGCGTGTACGGAACTTCGTTCTCCGCGCCGTACGCGGCAGGCGTCGCAGCGCTGATCAAGAGCTATAACGCGAGCGCCGACGATACCGAGCTGAAATCACGGCTGATCGAAGGCGCCAATGCCGGCGTCGACACGACGAATCCGGTGAATCTTCTCGTCGCCGGCGGCCGCATCGACGCAGCGCACTCGCTCGCGCTGGCGGGTACGGGGCCGTCGCTGGTGATCCTGCCGGTCAGCATCAGTTCGTATCTGGCGACCAATCCCGACTCCGGAACGGGTTCGATCACGGTGCCGGTGACCGCTCCGGTACGCATCGTGGGCGATTCCGGAAACAGCTGTTATGCGGACCCGAACAATGCATCCGCTGGCAATTGCGTGCTGAATCCGGGCGATTCGGCCGATCTGCACGTCACCGTGCAAAATCTGTGGAATAACGCAACCGGCGTCGCCGGCACCCTCACCGCCAGCAACGGCGTAAGCGTTACCGGCGGCAGCGTGAGCTTCGGGGATATCCCGCACCTAGGCACCGCGACCGGCACATTTCACATCACGGTGCCGTCGAGCCTGCAAGGCCACCAGTATCTGAATTTCACGCTGGCACTCACCGCCACGGGCGGCTATTCAGCCGAGCGCCACTTCATACTGGAAGTCGGCACGCTGTCGAACAACGTCGCGGTCTCGCAGGCGATCGGCACCAGTCTCTACGATAACTACCATACCTGGACCTTCACGCTCGGCGCTTTACCGCAGGGACAGGATACGCTGAGCTTCGAAGCCAACGCCGCCAACGACGTCGATATCATCGTCAGCTATCAGTCGCCGCCCCAGTACCTAATCGACGCTAACGGCTACGGCGATCCCAACGCGTATTACTACTACAACGTTCCGGATACACAATCTGGCGCCGGCTTCGGGCCTGGAGGCTTTACGGAGTATGTGAACATCCCGAATCCGTCCCCCGGCGTCTATTACATCACCGTCGTCAATTACGACCAGGCGAACTCGGTTTATCAACTGGCGGCGTTCACCAATACCGGCGGTGTCGGTTCGGCGCGCAGCTCAACGGTCGAAGCGCAACAAGCCGCCGGCGACAGCGGCGGCGGGGCATTCGATCCAGCGCTGCTGGGACTGTTCGCAAACCTGGCGTTAATCCGGCACCTGCGCCGACGTCGTGTGTGAATCAAACAGCTGGCCGCCGCTTGGAGCCTCTGGTTACGGGTCCGGGAATTGCACGGGTCACGGCGAGCGGCGTGCGGGGGCTTCCGTTGCAGGCGAAAGCCTGCTAAAACGCGCGCCTGTTTTGCTATCTGAATTTGGAGTCGCAGACGTATATGGCGGGACGACCCGGCAAAAAAACGCAACCCCAGCAGCCGACCAAGCCGTTCGACGAATTCGCCGACGATGCTGAAGGTTTCGAGGAAGATGTGCCTGCCGTGGATGCCAAAGGCAATCCCACCGCGCCGGGCAATGCCAGCCGCGACTGGCGCGATGTCGAGAAATATCGCGAGCAGCGCGAATTGCGCCGCATCATCGGCGATGATCTTGATGACCTCGACGACAGACCGGGCCGCCGCAAGCGCTGAAAATCCGGCGCCGAAAGATTGACGTTGGCGGTTTTCCGTTATCCCACTTATTTTATTTTGGCAGCGCGTTCGACAGGAACTCGAACGCGTCGTCGACCGTGTCCGAAAAATGAAACAGGGATAAATCCTCCGCGTTGATAAGCCCGCGGCGGACGAAACCCTCGAAGTTGACCGTATCGCGCCAGAATCCAGAGTCGAACAGGACGGTTGGGCGCTTCACTGAACGCTGCGTCTGCATCAGCGTCAGCACCTCGAACAGCTCGTCGAACGTACCGAAACCGCCGGGGAAAATCACGAACGCTTCCGCAATGTTCATGAACCAGAACTTGCGCATGAAGAAGTAGTGGAAGTCGAAATCGCGGTCCTGATCAAGAAACTCGTTCGGGATCTGCTCGTTCGGCAACGCGATGCTGAGCCCGATGTTGAGCTTGCGATGCACACGCGCCGCCCCTTCGTGCGCGGCCTGCATGATGCCGGGACCGCCTCCGGTGCAGATGTGATAGTACCGCCTCGGGACATGTGCCGAGAGTGTCCAGCGCGCGAGCCGCTCGGCAAGATCGGCCGCGTCGCGATAGTGCCGGGCGGAGTCCGCATCGGCGGACTCCTTGCGCACGCGCGCGGACCCGAAAAAAATGATCCCACGCGATACGCCTTCGGCGCGAAGGCGATTCTTCGGTTCGACGTATTCGCAAAGGATGCGGATCCCGCGCGCCTCGTCACCGGTCAGAAACTTCATGTTTTTGAAGGCTTCCATTAGGGCCTGTTAACACTTACTTTGATCGTTGCGTTGTCGTCCAAGAGGGCGCCGGCCAAGGCGCGGACCGCAGGGCATGGTGGTTCCATGGCCAAGGTCCGAAACGCCGGCGGGCACCCTTTTGGACACAACCCGGAGGGACGGGACCGTATGGGCACAGCGCCACGTCTCTCACTCCTCGTGTACTTCAAGTACACGACGTCGCTCGTTCCTCGCGCTGTGCCCATACGGTCTCCGTCGCAGCGATCAAAGTAAGTGTTAACAGGCCCTACTCCCCTGAAGTTCGCGGCAAACGGTTATTTTAAGCCGAAGGCAGTCTTCGCGCGCGGGTGACCGGGCTGGGTATCTGACACGAGTTCGGCCGATTCGGTGATAATAAACCTCCGATTGATCCCCGTATGTTTCTATGTCAAACGACCCCGTCGTCATTGTTTCCATCGCCCGTACGCCCATGGGCGGCTTGCTTGGCTCACTTTCCTCGTTGACCGCGAATCAGCTCGGCGCCGTTGCCATCAAAGCTGCTGTCGCGCGCGCCGGACTGAAGCCCGAAGACGTCGAAGAGGTCATCATGGGCAACGTGCTCATGGCCGGACAGGGTCAGGCGCCGGCACGGCAAGCTGCGCTCGGTGCGGGATTACCGTTGGGCGTGAGCTGTACGACGATTAACAAGATGTGTGGATCCGGCCTGAAGGCCGTGTTTTTCGCGCATGATCTGATCAAGGCGGACTCGGCGCGCATCGCGGTCGCCGGCGGCATGGAAAGCATGTCGAACGCACCGTTCATGTTGCCGAAAATGCGGAGTGGCCATCGCTTCGGCCACACCGAGGTTCTCGATCACATGGCCTGCGACGGTCTTGAAGACGCCTATGAAAAGCGCACGCCGATGGGTGTGTTTGCCGAGCGCACCGTGGAGCGCTACGGGTTCACGCGCGCACAACAGGACGAGTTTGCGATCGCTTCATTGACCCGCGCGCAAAAAGCCGGCAGCGACGGCAGCTTTGCGTTCGAGATCGTGCCGGTCGAAATCGCGGCGCGCAACGGCAGCGAAACCGTCGCCATCGATGAACAGCCGGGCAAGGCGAAACCGGACAAGATTCCGACGTTGAAACCGGTGTTCAAGAAAGACGGCACCATCACCGCCGCCAACTCCAGCTCGATTTCCGACGGCGCCGCGGCGCTGACGCTGATGCTGCAATCAGAAGCAAAAAAGCGCGGCCTGCAGCCGCTCGCGCGGATCGTTGGCCTATCGCAGCATTCGCGTAAGCCAGACGAATTTCCCATCGCCCCGATTTATGCGATCACCCGCCTCCTGGAAAAAACCGGCTGGAAATCCAGCGACGTGGATCTGTGGGAAATCAACGAAGCATTCGCGGTGGTCGCCATGGCGGCAATGAAAGACCATCACCTGCCACACGAACGCGTCAACATTCACGGTGGCGCCTGTGCGCTCGGTCATCCGATTGGCGCCAGCGGCGCGCGCATCGTCACCACGCTGATCGGCGCGCTGCGCAAAACCGGTGGCAAACGCGGCATCGCCAGCCTGTGCATCGGCGGCGGCGAAGCGGTGGCAATGGCGATCGAGTGCCTGTAAAAGGATTAGGGCAAAGAGCCCACGCATCTCTCCGGCGCTTTATGAGAAGATCAAGCTCGACTATCGCCGCCGAAATTTGCGTCCGTGACGCCGCCGACTACTTACACCGATCTGAAGTATTTCGCCGAACTGTTCACGACCGGCGTCCCGATTCTGACTTATCACAAGCTCGGACCACGGCCGCCGGGTACGCGGCTGCGCGGTATGTATATCAGCGAGCGACTGTTCCGCAGCCAACTTTCGGAGTTGCGCGCCGCCGGCTTCACTAGCGCATTGCCGACCGACGCTGTGGGCGTCGGCAAGCGCAACGACCAGAGCCGTATCGTACTGAGCTTCGACGACGGCTACGTCAATGTGCTGCGCCATGGCCTCGCGGCACTCGACAAGTTCGGCTTCAAGGCGATCCAATTCATTGTCGCCGACCAGATCGGCGGCCATAACGTGTGGGACGAAATCGAAGGTGAAGTGCGTGAGCCACTGATGAGCTACGAGGATCTGCGAAGCTGGCTCGCGGCCGGACATGAGCTCGGTTCGCACACGTTGTCACACGCGCGACTTACGGAAGTACCGGTACAGCAGGCGCGCGAAGAAATCACCGCGAGCAAGAAGCTGCTGGAAGATCTTTTCGGCATTCCGGTGCATCACTTCTGCTATCCCTATGGCGCGTGGAATCCGAGAGTGCGCGACTGGGTCCAGGAAGCCGGCTACCGCACCGCCTCTTCCTGTGAATTCGGCGTCAACGGTGCAGGTCAGGATCCGTTCGTCCTCAGGCGCATCCAGACACGTTACCGCTCCTGGGGTCTCAGAGGCCTGCGAGAACGCGCCCGGCTGATGCGAAACTGAGTACGCGACCGGCACAACGCGGCGGCCACGCGGCGTTCACCCCGCGTTCACCACAACCGGATCAGCATGATATGCAACAGCATTCGCCCGCAGGAAAACCCATTCGCTTTCCCGGAGTCCCCATGTTCAAAGCCTTGCTGCTGATGTTGTCCGTGCTGGCGATACCAGCGGCATTCGCCGCGGAACCCACCGAAACCGTCGATGCCTTCCACGCCGGCCTGCTCGCCAACATGCGTGCCGGCAATCAAGTGGCGTGTGCCGATCGCATGCAGAAACTCGGTGCGGCGGTCGATAAGGATTTCGATATCCCCTTTCTCGCGCAACGCGTATTGCGCAAGCGCTGGGACGGACTCACGGACACGCAGCACTCGCAATTCATCTCGGTATTCCGCGAGCTCGTTGTGATCACCTACGTCACCAATTTCTCCAGCTACGACGGCGAGACTTTTGCGACCGTCGACACGCAGGACATGAACGGCGGATTCAAGAACGTGCGCGCGTTACTGAAACCCACCAGCGGCGACACCGTACATTTCGACTATGTACTGCATAAAAACAATGACGGCTGGCGCATCGTCAATATCATCGCCGATGGCGTCAGCGATCTCGCCGTGCGTTCGACGCAGTACGAGCAGAAATTCCAGGAAAAAGGCTACGACGGCCTGATCGCCGCGTTACGCGAGCAGATTGTGAAAGCCAAAGAGAAGTGCTGAGGAAGATTTAGAAAACAACACGCCGCCCGCCATCCTCACACAATCTTCACACTCAGCGAACCGATGCCTTCGATGCTCGCATCAAGTGTATCTCCCGCGACTACGGGTCCGACACCGCCGGGCGTTCCGGTGTAGATCAAATCGCCGGGCAGCAATACCTGAAATCGGGAAAGATGGTGGATCAGTTCCGGCACACTCCAGATCAGGTGGCTGATACAGGAGTCCTGGCGCAGCCGGCCGTTAACGCGCAACTGGATGCGCCCCTTGTCCGGATGCCCAATCCGCGATACCGGACGCAGGTCGCCGCACGGCGACGAATAATCGCAACTCTTGCTCAGATCCCAGGGGCCGCGCAGATCGCGCGCTTGTCTCTGCAAATCGCGTCGCGTCATATCGAGCCCGACCGCGTAACCAAACACTGCGGCGGCCGCTTCGTCCGGCAATGCCCGATATACGGTGCGGCCAATGGCAACAACCAATTCCACCTCGTGCTCGAAGTCAGCGGTTTCAGGCGGATAGGGGACTTCACCACCCGGGGCGACGATGGTGTCCGCCGGCTTCATGAAGAATAGTGGCGGCTCTCGTTCTGCGTGTGAGCCGTCCTCGGCGGTATGCTCAACGTAATTACGGCCGACGCAATAAATCCGGTGGACCGGAAAGCGTTGCGGACTCGCCGCAACAGCGACCGTGGGCAGAGACTGTGGCATTACCGCATAGCGACCGCGATCGTTTTTGACGAAGTAATTCATGACCGCTTTCCTCCGTGACGAACTCTTCTATCGCACCGGCCGCTCCGCGTCCGGTTGCTCCTCCGGCGCCGCATGACGGAACGCGTCCAACGTTCGGCATGCGGTATCGATACGCAGAATAGTCGGAAAATCGTCGATTGGCACCTGGAATCGCCGCGCGTTATAGATCTGCGGCACCAGATACGCATCGGCCACGCTGGGCTCGTCACCCGCCGCATATCGGCCGGCAAGCGAATTTTCCGCGGCCAGCATGCGTTCCAGTGCGATGAAGCCTTCGCGGATCCAGTACGAATACCAGTTTTGGCGGGCCGTCGCGTCAAGACTATAAGCGTCGCGCAACCGGTTCACCACGCGCAGATTGTTGAGCGGATGAATCTCGCAAGCGATGAATTGGGCGATCGATAGCGCCCATGCGCGCGCGGCCGGTTGGTCGGGAATTACCAGTTTGCCGGGAAAGCGGCGATCCAGGTAATCGATGATTGCCAGCGACTGCGCAATGCGTTGTCCCTCATGCTCAATCAGGGGCACCAAGCCCTGCGGATTGATGGTGCGCGCATAGTCCGGCAACGACAGATTCGGCACACCGCTGGGAACATTTGCCTCCGCCCGCAGCGGTACCGCGACGTAGTGATAGGGAATGTTTTTGAGCGCGAGCGCGATACGGACACGGTACGCCGCAGAACTTCGCCAGAAGCTGTACAGCGTCAACGGCGCGGCGGCCGTGTCGTCACTCATCAGCATTCTCCGTTCCGGGATCGACCGCGCTCTATCTATACGCGGCTTCCGTCAGGATCGCCACCGCACCGCTGGCACAGCGGTTGCCTAAATATACTATTTAGAGCCTTACTATGAGAAAAAGCAGCGGTGCGGCCTCGCAGGCATCTCCGCACCGCCACAAGGCTGGGCCACTGTTAACCGACGGCCCGGCTGGAGAGAGAACAACGGTTTTGACCAGCAGTTTGTGTGCCATCGCTGATCGTCGGCCGCTGCGCGGTGCCCGCAAGTGCCGTTTGTGGCGAGCCGAACCGGCTTCAGCTCAATACGCAGCGCTCACCGCTCGGTACGGTTGCTGCACCAGCCAAGCGCCCTTGAATCCGAGGGTGTCGCGAAGACTGTCAGCCTTGGCGCGCGCTTCCGCGGCCGTCGAAAAGCCGCGCAATTGCAGGCGGTACCAGGTACGGCCATCAATCTGCACGCCCATTACGACTGGTGCATAGCCGGCCACAGAAAGTTTCCGCGCTTCACCGCGCGCGATTTCCGCCTCCGCATAAGAACCGAGGTTCAACGCCCATACCGGCTCGGCACCATCAGCAGTTGCGGATGTACCGGCCGAAGAGACGTGGGCGACGGGCTGCGGCACTGCCGCTGAAGGCTGACCGGGCCGCGATGTCGCCGCACCGGCTCCTTCGAGGGATTCCACCTTGACCGGTGCCGGCGGCGGTTGCGCAGCGGGCTCCGCACCATGTGCCGGCATCATACGTTCGCGGGCTGCCGCCCAAAACGTCGAATCGCGCCGCTCCAGTCGCGGCGCTGCAGTTCCTTCCACCACGAAGCAGTATGACGGCGACAGCGCAAGAACAGCAGAACTCAGCGAAGGCATGACCGTCGCCCCGCCGCGCGCAGCACAGGCTTCACGTCCCGCGCTGCTGCTGGTGAAGAAATATTCGCCGTCGCTGATATTCGCGCGTTGCGAGCCGAAAAAGACATATAGGGGCGTGGCCATGGAATCAGCGGGCCGGTGCCATTCCACTCGCAGCTCGCCATGTGCAAGCGTGACAATGGTCTTGGCATCGGCAGGATCGGCGGACAACGGTAGTTTCTCGATCGCAATTTCCGTTTCCGGTCCGAGTTCGACGGAGCCGAAATGATCGAACGCGAGCCGCAACGCACCGCCGGCGCCCACCCGAATCACGTCGCGCTCGGCGAAGGTTTCGCCGCCGTGCAGCCAGGAGCGGTCGCCGAGTTGTTCGACGATCGCGTTGCCGACGACGGAATCGACCACAAAGCCATCCCCCTGCGCGGCTGCCGCGAAGGACGCCAGCGATGCCGAAAACACCCAAGTCAACTTCCACGCAACGCTCATTTCCGCCCCCCGCCAAGTTCCGCAAACGGGCGCCCGACGGCAATCGCACGCCCTTGCGCCCAGTCAACGCCCATCTTGCGCAACGGCTCCAGTAGTTCCCGATCCTCGACATGCTCGGCGATCGTAAGCAAGCCGGCCTCATGCCCGATCCGGTTGATCGTCTCGACAACACCGAGATCAGACGGGCTCACCAGCATGGAGCGGACGAAGCTGCCGTCGATCTTCAGGTAGTCCACATCGAATTTCTTGAGATAGGAAAACGACGCCATGCCGGCACCGAAATCGTCGAGCGCGAAGCGACAGCCGGCCTCCGTTACCCGACTTATGAAACGTATTGCTTCGGTGAGCCGCGAAACGGCGGCAGTCTCGGTGATTTCGAAACAGACCCGCTGCGGATCGACCGCCGACGCCTTGAGTTCGGCAAGGACGTAGGCAAGAAAATGGTCGTCACCCAGCGACTGGCCCGACAGGTTCAACGCATAAACAATATCGTCCTGTGGCAGGGCTGCAATACCGCGCAAGGCATGGCGCACGACCCAGCGATCGAGGGCACCCATCAGGTAAAAGCGCTCCGCGGCGCGGATGAAGGCGCCCGGTGGAATCAGGTGCCCATCGTCATCACGGATGCGCACCAGCAGTTCCCGATACACCGGTCGCTGCGGCGGCGCCAGACTGACGACATCTTCGAAATACAGCGCGAAGCGCTCCTCGTCGAGTGCACGTCCGAGCTTGCCGACCAGATTCATATCAGCGTAGCGACGCGGCAGATCGTCACTGTCGTCGGCGTAGCGCGCACGATCGCGGCCGGCATCCTTGGCCGCAAAGCATGCCGCGTCGGCGAGACTCATCGCCCGCGTGATATTTTCGGTGGCGGCGTCGACAGCGCTGACACCGACGCTGATAGTCACTGCGTAAGCCTGTCCCGCCCAATAAAAACGGAACCGCCGCACCGCATCGAGCAGCGTGTCGATGAGCGGCCGGACGGTGCGCAAGTCATGCTTCATGATCAGCACGCCGAACTCGTCACCGCCGAGCCGCGCGAAAGCATCCTCACCGAGATGGATGCGCAACTGGGCCGCCAGTTCGTGTAGCAACTCATCGCCCGCGACATGTCCGAGCGTATCGTTGATGACCTTGAACTGATCAACGTCAATATAGCCGAGCACCGCGCTGCCACCGCTGCGCCGCAGTTCGGCATGCGCTTCGCGCGCACGCGCCTCAAATTCTTCGCGGTTGAACAGCCCGGTCACCGAATCGTGGCTGGCGCGATAGGCAAGCTCCTCGGTAAGCAGCTTGCGCTCGCTGATGTCCTCGAAAACCAACACCTGGCTGCCATCGCCAGCGATGGGCGTCGCTCGCAGCGAAACCGCAATACGGCGCCCATCACGATGAAGCAGAAACAACTCGCCGGCGGCATCATCGGATACGCCATCGCGTACCGGGACCGGCTGCAGCCCGTGGGGAGTGTTCGGCGCTGGCGTCATCAGGCGGAAGATCTTTTGCAGCGGCTGTCTGAGAGCGGCATGGCGCGCCCAGCCGGTGAGGCGTTCGGCCTGTTCATTGAACTCGACGATAGAACCCTCACCGCCAGTGACGATCACACCGTCCTTGATCGTGCGCAACAAGGCACCCGTGCGTCGCGCCTGTTCCGTCGAGCGTCGTCGCAAGTGGTCGTCGCCAGCTCCGTTCAACTCGGCAAGCACGCGGCCCTGCACATAGCTCAACGCCAGCACCACGCTTTGCCCGCCGGCAAATGTGAGGTCGATCCGCGCCCTCCGCTCCGCCGCGAGCGTCGCGAGAACTTCGGCCAAGCGTCCGCGATCGACTGGCTCGACCATTTCCAGAATATCCATGCCGACGATATCGTCAGGCGATTCGTCGAGCAGAACGCTGGCGCTCGTGTTCATCGCGACCGCCGCGAAGCCTGCATCGAGCAACATCATCGGCGTGCTGGCACCGCGAAAAATATCCGCGAACGGCTCCCCGTGGCGCACCAGACCGCGCCGTGGGGATGCACCCTTGCGTTCGACACGCTGATACAGGCCGGGAGCGAATTGCACGAGGTGAAACAAATCTTCGTGCTCAAGTTGGAACTCCAGCGCACCGACGAGTAGCATGCCGCGCGGCCGCAGCGCCGCGTAGAAATACTCCAGCACCTGCCTATGCAGTGCCGGCTGCAAATTCAGCAATAAGTTGCGCGCGACGATCAGATCGAGATCGAGAAACGGCGATGCCTGCGCGACGGCGTCATGAGCCAGAAACTGGCAGCGGCGCCGTAGTTCGTAATCAACGCGCGGATCATCAGACGTACGACTCAGATAGCGGTTGCAGAAGTGGGGTGGGATGCGCGTCGCCAGCGCGGCCGAAAATACTCCCGCCTGCGCAGTACGCAACAACTCGGTGTCGCGATCACTACCGAAGACGACGAATCCAGATGCTTCGTCCGCCGCCAGAAAGGTATCAGTGGCAATTATCGCGGTCGTGAAGACGTCCTCGCCATCGAAGCAGCCGGGCACCCAGATCCGCTGGCAGTCGGTTTCACGCGCACGCAACAGCAGCACCGCGCGCAACGCTTCGAGCACGATCGTGTCCCTGAACAGTTGGCCTTGCGGCCGCATGATTTCGTGGATCAGCCCGGATACCGCGACAGGATCGCTGGCCAGCATCGCGCGATATTCCTCAATCGTGGCGACGTTGAGCACGTGCATGCGGTGACGGATACATCGCAGCACCGCGTCGCGCTGGTAGTGATCGAGGGAGACACCGTGACCGGCAACGATTCGGGAAATGGCGAGATAAACGCGATCGAGCCCACCGCGATCCGAAATTTCATCGGCGTCACGATCGGCCTCAATCATCACGCCGATCCCCGATCCGCTTCCCGATTCGCTCATGACTCGCCTGTTCCTTCCCCGCACAGAACGCATGTCCAGCGATCAACCCAGGACCCGGCCCTCATGGCCTTGGCAGTTCTACCGTGGAATTTCGCCCTGGGTCAGTCAACATTGCTCACATCTGCGCCGCTGCAGCGTGAACGATATTATTTTCGTAAGATAGAATTAAATTCAAATTGAATCAAGAGGTTTTTTTTAATTTTTGATAAATGCCCTTAGATTCTCGGTTTTGTCGGCACAGCGTTCTCAGCGCATCTCTTCATCGCCCGCCAGCAGCACGGGCAGCGCGCGGCCGAGAATTGCACGGATTTTTTCCATACCGGCTTCAATCGACGCCTGAATTTCGCCATGGATATCACCGGAGCCGATGCCGGCCGCCCAGTTCACGCTGACCGCGAGGCAGGCGTAATCGATATCGAGCTCACGTGCGAGCGCCGCCTCCGGCATCCCGGTCATGCCGACCATATCGCAGCCGTCGCGCTTGAGCTTGCGGATTTCTGCGGCCGATTCCAGGCGTGGCCCCTGCGTCACCGCAATGACGCCGCCGTCCGCGATATCGATGCGGTGCGCCAGTGCCGCATGCAGCAATTCGCGGCGCACGCGCTCGCTATAAGGCTCGGTGAATTCGACATGCTGCAACTCGGAACGCGTACCGTCGGAGTAGGTGTGTTCGCGTCCCCAGGTGTAGTCGATGAGATCCACCGGCGCTGCAACCGCGCCTGGCGGCAGCCAGGGCGCAATACCGCCAACGGCCGCGATGGCGACCACCGTACGCACACCCGACTCTCTCAGCGCCCACAGATTCGCGCGATAGTTGATTGCATGGGGCGGCAACTTGTGCCCTTCGCCGTGACGCGCGAGAAACGTCGCTTCGATACCGTAGATCCGTCCCACAAGCAGCGGCGCGGACGGCTTGCCATACGGCGTGTCGAGATCAAGCCGGTCACGCACATCGAGTCCCGGCCATTGGTTCATGCCGGTACCGCCGATGACGGCAACTTTGCCAAGCGTAGGCGAACGCGGGCGGTGTGACTTGCTCAAGCATGGCTCCTTAAACTTAGGACCTGTTAACACTAACTTTAATAGCTGCGTTGCCGCCCAAAAGGGCGCCAGGCAAGGCGCGGCGAGCGAAGTGTGGTGAATCCACATGAGCGAGGCGCAACGCGGCATGGCGCCCTTTTGGGCGCAACCCGAAGGGACGGGACCGTATGGGCACAGCGCCGCGTCTCTCGCTCCTCATGTACTTCAAGTACATCACGTCTCTCGTTTCTTGCGCTGTGCCCATACGGTCTCCGTCGCAGCGATCAAAGTTAGTGTTTGCAGGTCCTAGCAAAGACATTTCCAGTTTGCGGCGGGCCTACTCATGCACCGCATAAATACCCGGTAGCTGCCGCCAGTATTCCTTGTAATCCATGCCACAGCCGAATACATAGCGATCCGGCAGTTGAAGACCGACGAACTCCGCTTCCGCACCCGGCACGCGCGTCGCCGGATGTTTTTCGGCCAGCACCGCGACTTTCAGGCTCGCGGGTACCTGTTCCTGCAGCGCCTTGCGCACGGCGAGCAGCGTGCGGCCCTCGTCAAGAATGTCGTCGATCACCAGCACATGGCGACCGGTCAATTCGACCTGCGGCTGGCGCTTCCACAAGAGGCCGCCTCCGGTCGTCGCGCCGCGATAGCGCGTCGCATGCAGATAATCCAGCTCGAAGGCAAACGTTATGCGTTTGAGCAATTCGGCTGCCGGCACCATGCCACCGCTCATGACAACCAGCACCAACGGATTGAGATTCACATACTCGCGCTCCAGCGCGACGGCGATCCGATCGTAGGCAGCGTTCACCTCGGCTTCGTCACATAAGCAATCGGCATTGGCGCGAACGCGCAGCGCATCTTCGAATCGGGTCATGGGGTCAGGCGGCCATTGGCAATTATTATGTTTCGCGGCGATACAGCTGCTTCAAGCGCGCACTCGACAGCCGCGAGCGGCGTGTGGGCAAGGCTTCGAGCAGCCGCACCAGATTTTCGCGACTATTGCACACCGGCAACATGTCGCAACCGGCTTCGAGCGCCAGTCGCGCACGGTCCTCGATCTCGCCGGCGACCGCCGCACCGGCCATGCACAGATCGTCGCAGAAGACGGCGCCGTTATATTTCCACTTGCTGCGCAGCAGGCCGTGAATCCAGCGCCGCGACAGCGATGCCGGCAAGTCATCGAGCGCCGTGTAACGCACATGCGCCATCATCAGCGATTCGATGCCGTCTTCCACAAGCGTGCGGAACGGCAGTAGATCGCGACTTTCGATTTCCGGCAACTTGCGGCGATCGATCGGCAATTCGGTGTGCGAATCGGCGGCGACGGCGCCATGTCCCGGGAAATGCTTACCGGTGGCGGCCAGCCCCGCTTCATTGAGACCGGCGCGGAACGCGCGCGCAAGTTCGATGACGATCTGCGGATCCGCACTGAATGCGCGATCGCCGATGACTGTGCTGACGCCATAGTCGAGATCGAGTACCGGAGCGAAGCACAGATCGATGCCGGATGCTGCCAGCTCGCGGCCGACGGTCAGGCCGTGCGCTCGCGCTTCCTCGACCGCGCGAGTGGCGGATTCCTCGTAGACGCGACTCAATGTGCCCATCGCCGGAATCCGCGTGAAGCCGACGCGGAAGCGCTGGACACGGCCGCCTTCGTGGTCCACGGCAATCAACAACCGCGGCGACTTGATTCGCAACAATTCATCGCACAGCGCACGCAACTGGCCAGGTTCGCTGTAATTGCGGGCAAACAGGATTACACCACCGATCAGCGGGTGCGCCAGCACTTCGCGATCCTCGGCGGTCAACGCCAGTCCTCCAACATCGCCCATCAGCGGGCCAAGCATCGTCATTGTTGTCCTGATTGCCATCGTTGCTGCAGCAGAAAATGCGCCATCACCATTCGCGGTACGGGTGCAGCGCGAGTGCGTGATTGTAATAGCGACGCTCGTCGGTGACTTCGCTGCCAATCCAATCGGGCCGCGCGAAGACCTGGGTAGCATGTGTCAGCTCGATCTCAGCGACGACCAGCCCGGCGTTGCGTCCCTCGAACTCGTCGATTTCCCAGGTCATGCCTCCGAACTCCACATAGTGCCGGGTCTTATCCAAGCAGGCGACGCATAGCGTGTCGAGTATCTCGTTCGCCTCAATCAGCGGAATTTCGTACTCGTATTCCGCGCGTGCGCTGCCGACCACGGCCGCTTTGATATTGAGATGCGCACAGCGGTCCTGTAGGCGTACGCGCACCGACGCGCGGCCAGTCTCCTGCGTCAGATAGCCCTGCCGCATGTGCGCCGAGCGCTGCACCGCGATGCGCCAACCCTCGTGCGTTACCAGAAATTTTCGTTCGATCTCGATCGCCATGGATCTAGGGCCCGTTAACACCAACTTTGATCGCTGCGTTACTGCCCAAAAGGGCGCCAGGGCGGCCCTGCCCGCACCCACGCTTCGCGGCACCGTGG